>NZ_LPMU01000011.1:0-600 GCF_001534535.1 Burkholderia sp. MSMB1459WGS | reverse complement strand
AGCCATTCCGGATCCGGCAGGCGCGACTGCACCGTGTCGCGCGGGAACAGCGCCTGGTTCACGTGCAGGTTGGTCGGGTGCAGCGGCTTCTCGGTGCGGCGCGCCGACGCCATCAGCACGCCGATCTTCGCGAATGCCGCACGCGCGACGTCGCCGCAGTTGTTCAGCGCCTTCTTCATGTAGCGCAGGTACGCGCCGCCATGACGTGCTTCATCGCGCGAAATCGTTTCGTAGATCTGCTTGATGACGGGCTCGGTGTGCCAGTCGGCCGCGCACCGGTACCAGTGGTTCAGGCGGATCTCGCCGCAGAAGTGCAGCATCAGCGTCTCGAGCGGCGGCGCCGGATCGAACTGGAAGCGCACCGCGTGCAGCTCCTCTTCGGTCGGCACCATCTCCGGCTTGAAGCGGCGCAGGTATTCCATCAGCACGAGCGAATGCTTCTGCTCCTCGAAGAACCACACGCTCATGAACGCGGAAAAGTCGCTGTCGTGCTGGTTGTCGCGCAGGAACATTTCCGTCGCGGGCAGCGCCGACCATTCGGTGATCGCGTTCATCTTGATCGTCTTCGCCTGCTCGTCGGTGAGCAGCGAAGCGTCGAAC
>NZ_LPMU01000010.1:0-2911 GCF_001534535.1 Burkholderia sp. MSMB1459WGS | reverse complement strand
GAGACAGACTCGTTATAGGGTCAAGCGAACAAGTGCATGTGGTGGATGCCTTGGCGATCACAGGCGATGAAGGACGCGGTAGCCTGCGAAAAGCTACGGGGAGCTGGCAAACAAGCTTTGATCCGTAGATGTCCGAATGGGGAAACCCACTCCTTATGGAGTATCCATGGCTGAATACATAGGCCATGCGAAGCGAACGCGGTGAACTGAAACATCTAAGTAACCGCAGGAAAAGAAATCAACCGAGATTCCCAAAGTAGTGGCGAGCGAAATGGGATGAGCCTTGCACTCTTTATTTGTATTGTTAGCCGAACGCTCTGGAAAGTGCGGCCATAGCAGGTGATAGCCCTGTAGGCGAAAACAGTATGAAAGAACTAGGTGTGCGACAAGTAGGGCGGGACACGTGAAATCCTGTCTGAAGATGGGGGGACCATCCTCCAAGGCTAAATACTCGTGATCGACCGATAGTGAACCAGTACCGTGAGGGAAAGGCGAAAAGAACCCCGGGAGGGGAGTGAAATAGATCCTGAAACCGCATGCATACAAACAGTCGGAGCCTCGCAAGGGGTGACGGCGTACCTTTTGTATAATGGGTCAGCGACTTACGTTCAGTAGCAAGCTTAACCGTATAGGGCAGGCGTAGCGAAAGCGAGTCCGAATAGGGCGTTCAGTTGCTGGGCGTAGACCCGAAACCAGGTGATCTATCCATGGCCAGGATGAAGGTGCGGTAACACGTACTGGAGGTCCGAACCCACTAACGTTGAAAAGTTAGGGGATGAGCTGTGGATAGGGGTGAAAGGCTAAACAAACCTGGAAATAGCTGGTTCTCTCCGAAAACTATTTAGGTAGTGCCTCGTGTCTCACCTTCGGGGGTAGAGCACTGTCATGGTTGGGGGGTCTATTGCAGATTACCCCGCCATAGCAAACTCCGAATACCGAAGAGTGCAATCACGGGAGACAGACATCGGGTGCTAACGTCCGGTGTCAAGAGGGAAACAACCCAGACCGCCAGCTAAGGTCCCCAAATATAGCTAAGTGGGAAACGAAGTGGGAAGGCTAAAACAGTCAGGAGGTTGGCTTAGAAGCAGCCACCCTTTAAAGAAAGCGTAATAGCTCACTGATCGAGTCGTCCTGCGCGGAAGATGTAACGGGGCTAAGCTATATACCGAAGCTGCGGATGCGTGCTTGCACGCATGGTAGGAGAGCGTTCCGTAAGCCTGCGAAGGTGCGTTGAAAAGCGTGCTGGAGGTATCGGAAGTGCGAATGCTGACATGAGTAGCGATAAAGGGGGTGAAAGGCCCCCTCGCCGTAAGCCCAAGGTTTCCTACGCAACGTTCATCGGCGTAGGGTGAGTCGGCCCCTAAGGCGAGGCAGAAATGCGTAGCTGATGGGAAGCAGGTCAATATTCCTGCACCGTCGTTAGATGCGATGGGGGGACGGATCGCGGAAGGTTGTCCGGGTGTTGGAAGTCCCGGTCGCTGCATTGGAGAAGGCGCTTAGGCAAATCCGGGCGCGGGATTCAAGGGTGTGGCGCGAGCGACTTAGGTCGCGAAGCAATTGGAAGTGGTTCCAAGAAAAGCCTCTAAGCTTCAGTCTAACGATGACCGTACCGCAAACCGACACAGGTGGGCGAGATGAGTATTCTAAGGCGCTTGAGAGAACTCGGGAGAAGGAACTCGGCAAATTGGTACCGTAACTTCGGGATAAGGTACGCCCTTGTAGCTTGACTGGCCTGCGCCAGGAGGGTGAAGGGGTTGCAATAAACTGGTGGCTGCGACTGTTTAATAAAAACACAGCACTCTGCAAACACGAAAGTGGACGTATAGGGTGTGACGCCTGCCCGGTGCCGGAAGATTAAATGATGGGGTGCAAGCTCTTGATTGAAGTCCCGGTAAACGGCGGCCGTAACTATAACGGTCCTAAGGTAGCGAAATTCCTTGTCGGGTAAGTTCCGACCTGCACGAATGGCGTAACGATGGCCACACTGTCTCCTCCCGAGACTCAGCGAAGTTGAAGTGTTTGTGATGATGCAATCTACCCGCGGCTAGACGGAAAGACCCCATGAACCTTTACTGTAGCTTTGCATTGGACTTTGAACCGATCTGTGTAGGATAGGTGGGAGGCTATGAAGCCGGAACGCTAGTTTCGGTGGAGCCGTCCTTGAAATACCACCCTGGTTTGTTTGAGGTTCTAACCTTGGCCCGTGATCCGGGTCGGGGACAGTGCATGGTAGGCAGTTTGACTGGGGCGGTCTCCTCCCAAAGCGTAACGGAGGAGTACGAAGGTACGCTAGGTACGGTCGGAAATCGTGCTGATAGTGCAATGGCATAAGCGTGCTTAACTGCGAGACCGACAAGTCGAGCAGGTGCGAAAGCAGGTCATAGTGATCCGGTGGTTCTGTATGGAAGGGCCATCGCTCAACGGATAAAAGGTACTCTGGGGATAACAGGCTGATACCGCCCAAGAGTTCATATCGACGGCGGTGTTTGGCACCTCGATGTCGGCTCATCTCATCCTGGGGCTGTAGCCGGTCCCAAGGGTATGGCTGTTCGCCATTTAAAGAGGTACGTGAGCTGGGTTTAAAACGTCGTGAGACAGTTTGGTCCCTATCTGCCGTGGGCGTTGGATATTTGAAGGGGGCTGCTCCTAGTACGAGAGGACCGGAGTGGACGAACCTCTGGTGTACCGGTTGTCACGCCAGTGGCATCGCCGGGTAGCTATGTTCGGAAGAGATAACCGCTGAAAGCATCTAAGCGGGAAACTCGCCTTAAGATGAGATATCCCTGGAGGCTAGACCTCCTTGAAGGGTCGTTCGAGACCAGGACGTTGATAGGTCGGGTGTGTAAGCGCAGTAATGCGTTCAGCTAACCGATACTAATTGCCCGTAAGGCTTGATCCTATAACAAGTCTG
>NZ_LPMU01000009.1:0-1105 GCF_001534535.1 Burkholderia sp. MSMB1459WGS | reverse complement strand
TACAACCTGTTCACGCAGAAGCCGAACGCGGAGAAGGAAGACTTCGTGAACTGGACGAAGAGCGTCAAGTACCACGACGGCACCGACTACTTCCGCAATAACGGCGCGGGCGAGATGCTGGCGTTTTCCGCGGCCGACTTCGAAGACTTCCGCGTCGCGCGTCCGGACCTGCCCGAGCAGATGGAAGACGATCTCGAAGGCGTCGTGCGCGTGCTCGCGGAAAACCGCTGGCCGTGGCGCATGCATGCGACCTATGACGAAACCATCAGCCGCGCGCTCGACGTGTTCGAGAAGGTCAACGAAGACATCCCGCTCGAAGGGCTGAACTGGTTCTTCGATCACGCGGAAACGATTACCGAGAAGTCGATGGACCGGATCGCCGCGCTCGGCGGCGGCGTCGCGGTGCAGCACCGGATGGCGTACCAGGGCGAGTACTTCGTCGAGCGCTACGGCGCGCAAGCCGCGGAGGCGACGCCGCCGGTCGCGAAGATGCTCGGCAAGGGGCTCAAGGTGTCGGCCGGCACGGATGCAACGCGCGTCGCGTCGTACAACCCCTGGGTGTCGCTCGCGTGGCTCGTGACAGGCAAGACGGTCGGCGGCATGCGCCTGTATCCGCAGCGCAACCTGCTCGATCGCGAAACCGCGCTGCGGATGTGGACCGAGTACGTGACGTGGTTCTCGAACGAAGAGGGCAAGAAAGGACGCATCGCGGTGGGGCAGCTTGCCGACCTGATCGTCCCGGATCGCGATTTCTTCGCGTGCGCGGAGGACGATATCGCCGCCACGACCGCGTTGCTGACGGTGGTCGACGGGAAGATCGTGTGGGGCGCGGGGCCGTTCGCGTCGCACGACGCGCCGATTCCGCCGGCGATGCCGGACTGGTCGCCGGTGCGCGAGTTTGGAGGCTATGGCGGCTGGGGCGCGACGCAGCGCAACGGCGCGCCGTTGCAGCGCGCGGCGGCGGCTGCCGCGGCGTGTGGCTGCGCGAATGCATGCACCGTTCACCAGCACGCGCACGCGAGCGCATGGGCAAGTGCGTTGCCGACGTCGGACGCGAAGGGCTTCTGGGGCGCGTTCGGCTGTTCGTGCTGGGCGGTCTGACATG
>NZ_LPMU01000008.1:0-343509 GCF_001534535.1 Burkholderia sp. MSMB1459WGS | reverse complement strand
CCACCGCCGAGCCGCCGCCCAGCGCATCCGCCACGCTCTGCGCCGTGCCGTACAGCTGCGAACCGTTGATCGCGTCCTTGCTCGTCGCGTTCACCGCGCCCGCCGCCACGTTCGTGATCGTCGTGCCGTTCGCGCCGCCCTTCAGCGAGACCAGGTCGAAGTTGGCCGAACCGTCCGGGTTCTGCTCGTAGGTCACTGCGAGCGGATCCGTGCCGCCACCACTGCGCTGGGCCAACGCATTGAGTGCATCGCCCACGTTGTGATAGGTCGAACCGTCGACGGTGTAAGTCGGATTCACGATGGACCCGTCCGCGCCGACCGCCGCGTTGCCGCCGAATGCCGCCACCGCGTCCTTCAACTGGCTCACGTTCACCGCATCGGTGTCGGCCGTACCGCGCGACACGTAAATGATCTGGCGCTGCTGGGCCGTCGAACCGACCGCGATCGAGTTCAGGCGATCCGCGACCGAGTTCGCGCCCAGCGCGACCGAGTTCTGCGCCGCGCCCGTTACGCTGGCCGCACGGCCAATCGCGACGCCGTTGGTCGCACCCGCGTCGACGCGCGCCAGCGTGCCGAACGCCAGTGAATCCGCTGCGGCTGCCGATGCCGTGTTACCCAGTGCGACCGCGTTCGCTGCCAGCGCACGGGCGTTGAAGCCCATCGCAACGGCATTGTTCTGCGATGCGACGGTGCCCGCGCCAAGGCCGATTGCGTTGGCGCCAGAAGCGCTGCTGTTACCGCCCAGCGCGACGGCATTCGAATTCGTCGCGGCCGCGCCTGCGCCCAACGCGACGGACGACGTGCCCGTCGAGGTTGCCTGCGCCCCCATCGCAATCGCGGTCGTACCGCTCGCGTTCGCGTCCGCGCCGATCGCCACGCCGAACGATCCAGCCGCAACGCGCGCGTCGTCGCTGCCATCGTGCTGGCCGTCCACCTTCACGTACGGATTGTCGACGGCGGCAATGGCCGCATTCAGCTGACCGAGGTTGACTGCATCCGTAGTCTGGGTGCCGGCGGCCAGGTTCGTGATCTGGCGCTGCAGCGTGTCGCTGCCGACCGATACCGCGTTACCCCGGTTTGCAATGCTGTTCGCACCCAGCGCCAGCGAGTTGGCCCCGCTAGCCGTGGCACCGCTGCCGAAAGCCGAAGCCCCGCCACCTGAAACCAAGGTATTGGCACCGACAGCCGTTGTGTTGGAGTTGGCGTTCTTGCTGTTCGTACCGATCGTGATTGCGTTGGATCCGGACGCGCTCGCGGAACTGCCGATCGCGATCGCGCCTGAAGCGCCAGCGACGTCGCCGTCGGTCACCGATGCATTCTGTCCGATTGCGAGACCATTGGTCGGGTTGTACCGACCAGTCTGACTCACGGAAGAGCCAGTCCCCACTGCAATGTTGGTACCCGATGCGGTACCGCCGTCCAGCCCACCCATCAGTCCGATGTCCGACGTCGAGCCCCCGATTCCATTGCCGAGTGCGGAGATACGGTTATTGACATCGTCGATCGCAGCCGACATGGTCGACGTCGCGCCACCGACCAGGCTGTTCACCTGGCCGATCGTCGCCGCATCATTGTCGTTCTGGCCATCGGCCACGTTCGTGATCCGGCGTTGCAGGCCGGTCGTGCTGTTACCCACCGAGATCGTGTTGATTTCGTTCGCGAGCGAGCCGAGGCCCAACGCCACTGCGTTGATGCCCGTCGCTTGCGCGGCGACGCCCGTGCCGCGGCCGCCGATATACGGGTTCGGACCGCTACTGTTCGCAACGGCCGCGTTCAGCTGGTCGACGTTCACCGCATCGGTGCCCGCAACACCTTGCGCGACGTTCGACAGCACCACCGGGTTCGATGCACCCGTGCCGCCCAGCGTCACGTGGTTCTTTGCCGCGCTGTCGTACACCACCGCCAGCGATTCGCCTGTGATCGGATCGATTGCGCCGCCGTTCTTGAGCGAGTCTTCCAGCGAACCGACGCGCGTGTTCGTCGCAAACAATTGCGAACCGTTCACAGCATCCGTGCTCGTCGCCGACAGATTGCCCGCAGCCACGTTGTGGATTGCCACCGGCGTTGCCGCGCCCTCGCCGCCCAGCGTCACCGAGCCGTAGTTCGGCGTGCCGTCCGCATTCTGATCATAGGTCACCGCAGCCAGCGTATTGCCATCGCCACCGACGAGCCCGGTGTCCGCCAGCTTGTCCTGAAGGTCGGAGATATCGCCCGTGTTCTGCGACGTACGACTGTCCAGGTTCGTCAGCGCATCGCCGACGTTGTTGTAGTTGACCCTGCCCGGGCCACCAGCCGGGTTGGCCAGCGAGTAGGTCGGCCCGGTCACGGCACCGGTAGTCGCGTTGATCGTCGCGCCACCGCCAAGTGCGTTCACGACGGGCGTGAGCTGGGACACGTTCACCGCGTCAGTCGCTTGTGAGCCAGCCGCCATGTTGGTGATCTGGCGTCGCAGAGTCGTGGAACCGACCGAAACCGTATTGGTACGGTCGGCGACGGCACCATCTCCCAGTGCAACCGACTCATTGGCCGAAGCGACCGCGTAAGTTCCCAGTGCAGTTGCACCTGCCGCGGACGAAGTCGCGCCGCGACCCAGCGCAATTGCATTGTTGGCCAATGCGCCGGCCCCCACACCGACGGCCACAGTCTCTTGGCCCGCCGCTCTCGAAATCGTACCGAGCGCCATTGCGTTTTGATTGCTCGCGACCGCCCCACCGCCGAATGCGACGGAAGACAGTGCGCCGGCGGTAGCGGCAGCGCCGATCGCGGTCGCGCCGTCCCCCACTACAGCTGGCGTTGCAGGCGCGTATACACCGGATCGAATCCCGATATACGGATTATCCGCTGCTGCGATCGCGGCATTCATCTGCGACAGGTTAACGGCGTCATTCGCCTGCGTGCCGGCCGCCACGTTCGTGATTTGCCGCTGCAAAGTCGCGCTGCCGACCGAAACCGTATTGGTACGGTTGGCCACGGAGAAACTGCCGATCGCGGCCGAATTAGCAACACTGGCAGCGGCTCCATCGCCAACGGCAACGGAACTGTTACCCGACGCACTGGCGCCCACCCCCATTGCAACAGCACTGGTACCGCTGGAATTTGCGGTATAGCCCACTGCAACCCCGTACGCGCCCGAAGTCGCTGCCCCACGCCCCAGTGCGGTTGAAGCGTTACCTGAAGCCGCGGCCCCAACGCCTGCTGCCAAGGTGTTGAAATTCGTTGCGCTAGCAAGCGCACCGAGCGCCGTTGCGTTTTGCCCGGTTGCCGATGCGTTACCGCCGAGTGCAACGGCAGATTGAGCACTAGCGTCGGCGGAAGCACCGATCGCAACTGAACCATCTCCAGCGACCGCGGCAGTACCGGGTGCGTAGTGACCGACTCGAACCTTAATATACGCATCATCAAGCGCCGCCATCGTCCCGACCGAATCCGTGCTTAACGTACCCGTCGTGCCCATCGGCATCAGCGACTTCGTGCCCGTGATCGGTACCTGAATCACGCTGTCGTCATCGGTCTTGCCATCCGCGCTTTCCGACGCACCGACGACATCCGCCGCCGATGCGCCGCCGATTGCCATGCCGCCCAACGCGACGGCGACGAACGCCTTGCTCGCCGCGCGCGACGATCCCTTCGATTTCGAGCGCGCCGTTTCTTCGGCTGCAGCCCACGTACCCGTCGTCGCATTCCAGACGGTCCGATAAGTCTTGTTCATGTTGATTGCCTCTGTGTGCAAAAGAGTGAGACGAAGCTTTTGTTACATCAGGCAATATATTTTTCGCGGGCGCTTTCGATAATCAGACGTCGGGACAGGCCCAAACTATTTTTGTAGGACCCGTCCGAATATGACGAAGCCTGACAATTCCGCGAGGAAAACGCGACACGCACGCTGCTCCGCATCGTCGTTTCGTTTGACATGCGCCCGCTTCGGACCGTATAAACGCAGCTCTCGATGACTTTAAAAAAATAGGACTGGTCCTAGCTATCTCCGTCAATTGTTTCGGACTGCCCTACATACCGATGGCATTGCCATCTCGATAATTGGCTCGTTCCCCGAGCCGGCAGCGCAATCGCCTGCCTTCCCACACGGCTTACGGATATCGCTGCGCGTCACGGATCGCACCCGGCCTCCGCCGGACGAACCGCGTGCGTCACCCGATTTGTGCATTGATTTCACGGTATTCGTCCCATGCCCATCCGAAAACTCTTTGCGTCCGTCACGGACGCCGGCGCGCCGTTCGCGTCGGCCGATGGCGAAGCGCGCGACCTGAGCCTGCTGAACCGTTACCAGCGCTTCACGCTGTACGGCGGGGCCGCGGTGCTGTCGTGCGTGATCCTGTTCGCGACGAGCATCCTCGTCGCCGGATCGGTGCGCGACTACATCTCGAAACGGCGCGAACTGTTCGAGACGCACAAGGCGCTCGTGCAGCTCGAGATCGACGCGAAGCAGGCGTCGATGCGGCGCGCGGTCATCAATGCGGAACTGCTGTGGAACAGCCACCCGCGCCATGCGCGCAGCGCCGTGGACGCGATCGTGCGCGACGGGCACGTCGTGCTGTCGCCGCTGAGCAACGTGAGCGAGATCTTCGCGGCCGCGACACCGGCCGCCGCGGCCAGCGGCGAAATCGAAGCGTACGTGCAGCTGATGGAGCGGCTGACGATCTCGGTGGCCGCCGCCGAGCGGCAATCCGGCCGGCCGATGTCCGGCTACGCGTATAGCCCCGATCGCGGTGTGATCGCGATCACGCCGCCGCCATCCGTGCCCTATCGCGACGTGCTGGCCCGCATCGGGGTGCGCGACACGCAAGCGCTGATCGACCGCCTCGCGTTCGACGTCGCCGATTGGTCGAACCCGACCGTCGCGCGCTACTGGCGCGACACGCGCCGCATCGCATGGCAAGCGCCCGCGATCGATCCGTTGACGGGCAAGACGGTATTCCGCCTCGTCGAGCCGGCCTTCGAAGGCCAGCGGCATTTCATGACGTTCGTGAGCGACCTCGACGTCGACGTGATCGACGACCGGTTGAAGCAGGCGCCCGAGGACGCCGTCGTGATGCTGGTCGATCATGCGGGCCACATGCTGCTGAACGAAGATCGCACCCGCGCGTCGATCGACGGCGGCGCGCTGATGCGCCACGCGCTCGCCGAGAACGCGTGGCGGCGCGGCTTCGACCGCTTCGACGAAAGTTACCTGCACGGCGTGTTCACGATCAGCGACCGGCTTTCCGGTTCGGGCCTCGCGATCGTCTACGCGTATTCGTGGCGCACGATCGCGATCGCGATCTGGCCGACGATCGTGCGCGAGTTCGGCGTGGCCGCGCTGATCCTCGCCGTGCTGTGGACGCTCGTGGTGGCGTTCGACGTGAAGGTGCTCGCGCCGCTGTTTCGCCGCTCGCGCCGCGTGTTCGACAGCGAGCAGATGAGCCGCGCGATCATCGCGACGTCGCCGTTCGGCATCGCGCTCGTGTCGCTCGGCACGCGCGACGTGCTGCTGCGCAACCGGATGCTGGAGCTGTACGAGCGCGAGGCCGGCCTGCCGCCGCTGCACGAGCGCCTGCTCGCGTGCTACCAGGCGCGCGCCAACGGCGCGCCGGTGCTCCTCGACATCGAGCTGCCCGTGACGCTGGGCGACGGCCGCACGCGCGATCTCGTCGTCAATTTTGTGCGCGGGCGCTACCGGGGCAAGGACACGCTGCTGTGCAGCTTCTCCGACATCACGACGCGCGCTGACGCCGAGCGCGCGCTCGACAGCGCGAACCGCGCGAAATCGACGTTCCTCGCGACGATCAGCCACGAGATCCGCACGCCGCTCAACGCGATGCTCGGCAATCTCGAACTGCTCGACAAGGCGCCCGATCCGAGCCGGCAGAAGCTGCGGCTGCATGCGGTCACGTCGGCCGCGCGCATGCTGCTCGACATGCTAAACAACGTGCTCGACATGACCAAGATCGAGGCGAACCGGATGATGCTCGAGGCGACGAGCTTCCGCATCGACGAACTGGTGCGCGACATCGTCGACCTGTTCGAGCCGATCGCCGCCGCGAAGGGCGTCGCGCTGCATGCGGAGGTCGATCCGCGCATCGCTCGCCCGTACGTCGGCGACCCGATGCGGGTGCGGCAGATCGTCGTCAATCTCGTCAGCAACGCGATCAAGTTCACGGATCGCGGCTCGATTGCGTTGTCCGTTTCCGCGCCGGGCGCCGACGCGACGCCAGTGACGATCCGCGTCAGCGACTCGGGCATCGGCATGACGGCCGCGCAGCTCGAACACGTGTTCGAACCGTTCGCACAGGCCGACGCATCGACCGCACGCCGCTTCGGCGGCACCGGCATCGGCCTCGCGCTGAGCTGCAAGCTCGCCGAGTCGATGGGCGGCAGCATCGCCGCCGACAGCGTGCCGAACGTCGGCTCGACATTCGTCGTCACGCTGCCGCTGCCGTGCGACGACGCGCCCGGCGCCACGCAGGCCGGCGCCGAGGCCGAGGCCCCGAACGTGCGCGTGCTGTTCGTCGACGACAACCCCGTCAACCGCGCACTGGTGCACGATCAGCTCGACGTGCTCGGCTACCGCGCCGATCTCGCCGCGAACGTCGCGGATGCGCTGGAGCTGATCGGGCGCAACGACTACGCGGTGGTGATGACGGACCTGAACATGCCGGGCCTCGACGGCTATACGTTCGCGCGGGTGCTGCGCGGACGTGGCCACCGCGCGCCGATCCTCGCGGTCACGGCCCATGTCGAGCCGGACGAGCAGCATCTGGCGCTGGAAGCCGGCATCGACGAAATCGTCACGAAGCCGACTTCGCTGCGCTCGCTCGAACAGGCGATCGCCCGATACACCGGGGCGCGGCGCGATACGCGGCCGGCGGCGAATGCGCTGTCGTCGGCAAACGGGCCGCTGCCGGGCGAATTGCACGCGGTGCTGTCCGACGCGATGCGGCGCGCGAACGCGGCGATCGTACGTGCGCTCGAACACCGCGATCTCAAGCTGGCCCGCACCGAAATCCACAGCATGCGCGGTGCGTTCGCGATGATCGGCGAACGCGATATCGCGGCGTGCTGCGCGACGCTGGAGCAGTATGCGATCGCCGGCGACGCCGCTGCGTTCGCGCGGGAATTCGAGCGCTATCGACGGGAAGCCGGCGACGCGCTGGCGCGGCGGGCTTCGGCAAGAATCGAAGCGATGTGACGTCGTGCGGCCGGCAATCGCGCCGGCCGCGCGCCATTACGACTCGGTCTTGCCGTAAAGGTCGGCGATGAAATCGATGAACGCGCGCAGCTTCGGCGCGACATGACGTGCTTTGGGATAGAGCGCGTAGTACTTGCGTTGCGCCAGCGTGTAATCGGGCAGCACGTGCACGAGACGACCGCGCTCGAGGTCGCCCCGCACGGTGAGATGCGTGAACGCGCCGATCCCCAGGCCGGCAACCGCCGACGCGTGAATCGCCGTGATCGCGTCGAGCCTCAGATAGCCGTCGAGCTTGACGGAAACGGCCGCGCCGCGTGACGGCGTGAGCTGCCATGCGCCGCCGTCCTCACGCCCGCTGTAGGGCAACAGCGCGTGTGCGTCGAGGTGCGCGGGCGTTCTCGGCAAGCCATGGCGCGCGATATAGGCGGGAGAGGTGACGAGAATTTCGTCGGAGACGGCGAGCGTTCTCGCCACCAGGTCGGAATCGGGGAGATCGCTGCTGATGCGCAGCGCGACGTCGAAGCCTTCGCCAATCAGATTCGAGAAGCGGTCGCTGCACGACACATCGAGACGAATGTCGGGAAAGCGCCGATGGAAGGCAGGCAACCAGTCGGGCATCTCCAGCGTGCCGATCGACAGCGGCATGCTGACGCGCAACGTGCCCGAGGGCTTGCGCGGGCTCTCGGCGACGGCGTCCGCCGCCGCGTCGACCCGTTCGAGGATTTCCACGCAGGCTGCGTAGTAGCGTTCGCCGGCCGCCGTCAGCGCGACGTTCCGGGTATTGCGATTGACCAATTGCACGCCGAGCGACGCTTCGAGCAGCTTCAACTGACGCGAGACCGTCGAATGGGTCGTGTCGAGACGCGCGGCGGCCGCGGAAAACCCCCGGGCTTCCACGAGACACCGATAAACGCGCATTGCGAACAATTGATCCATGGCGAAGCGCAGCGTGTTGGCGGAACCGGCGCAGGGTCCGGCCGTGCCCGCATGCGGGCGCGGCCCCTTGCGCTTATTGAGTCCGCAGCGCGACGATCTTCGCAGTGGACATCACATCGCCGAAGGTGTCTTCGATTTCCGCGAGCGCCGCGCGATGCAGCGTGTCCTTGTCGACCGTCTCGCCGTTTGCCCGGACGATGCTCCGGGTGGCGGAGGCGTCCGATGCTACCACGACCTGATAGCCGAGCGGCACCGCGTCCCGCGCGGCGCCGGCGACACAGGCGTGCGTCATCAGGCCGGCGATCACGATCGTCTTGATGCCGTCCGCCTTCAGGCGACGGTCGAGATCCGTGCTGGCGAACACGCTGACCGTCTCCTTCTGCAGCACGGTGTCGGTGGCGCGCGGCGCCATTTGCGGGATGAACTTGACCGTCTCGCCGTCGCGCGCGAACACCGCCGAGCCGGCCGGCGTCACGTGCTGCACCTGGAAAACGCGGATGCCGTTCCGGTCGGCGAATTCGATCAGCTTGCGGGTATTGGCCATCGCGCGCTGCACGTCCGGAATGGGCATCTTGCCGTTCAGGTATTCGTTCTGGAAATCGATGACGACGAGCGCGGTCGATTTCGGATCGAGGTGATCGATCGGCTGCGCGCCCGCCATCGCGCGGATCGTCGGCGTGGCCGGGAGCGCCGGCGCGGCTTCGCTCACGGGCACGATGGTGGCTGCCGAGGCAAGGAGGAGGGTGCGGGTAAGCGTGCGAAGGGAAAAGGCAAACATGAGACGTTTCTCCGAAAGTGAACAAGGTATGCAGCGAATTTAACGTCGATTGCGCCGCGCCACGAGTCCGTCCGGACGACATATCTTGTGCATTCGATGCACAAATATGCCGTGCATCATCACGGCCGACGCGGTCGTGTGAAGTTGCCATGCGTTGACGCGCCGGCAACGGCCGCGCCTGCGCAGCTGCGCTCATGCGAGCCGCGGATATGGCGGAAAGAAAGGTGCGTGGCGCTCGAAGGACAGCCATCGACGCTCGCATAAGGCAGCGTGAGGAGTAGTGCTACGTAGAGGTAGCGGGGAATGCGACCGCGCCCACCGGCCGCCGTCGATTTGGCTTCGATGCCACGCATGACGAGCATAGCGGCGATCGCGCCCCGAACCAATCGGACTGGACTGATTCGGCAAGTGGCGCCGCGCATGCGTGTGCGCGCGGCGGGCCTCGCCGCCGCGTGCTGACTGCGTTACTGCTCGATCTTCGCCTGCGAAGCCAGCTTGTCGACCAGCGAGCCGAGCGCACGCTCGGTCGCCTGCGCGTCGAGCTGCTGACGCAACACGCCCTTCGCCTGGTCGAAGGTCGGCACGGTCGTTTTCCGCTTCTCGTCGAGCTTCACGATGACGAATGCGTTGCCGACCTGGATCGGGCCGGCCGTCGCGCCGGCCTGCATCGACGCGATCGTCTGTGCCAGCGGCAGCGGCAGGCCGCCGGTGTTGCCTTGCGCAAGCGGCGTCTTCAGCGAGACCCATTGCGCGACGCCGCCGTTGGCCGTCGTGTTGAACGCCTTCGCGACGTCGGCGAACGCGGCGCCCTGCTTGAGCTGCGCCTGCGCGGCGTTCGCCTTGGCCGCATCGCCGACGGCGATGACTTCCGCGCGATATTCGAACTGGCCGGCGGTCGCGACGATCGCGTCGTAACGCGCCTTCACCTGCGCATCGGTGACCGGCTGCGGGCGCAGCGATTCACGCACATAGAGGTCGGTCGCGGCGTCGTCGCGCACGCGCTTGACGATGCCGAGCACTTCGGGGCGGCTGGTGTAATTCGCCTTGTCGGCGGCCTGGCCGAGCAGTTGCTTGACGATCAGGTCGCGCTTCACCTGCGCACGCAGCGCGGGCGAATCCGGCTGACCGGTTGCCTTGAGCACGGCGTCGAACTGGCTTTGCGGGATCGGCACGCCGTTCACGACGGCGACGACGCCGGCCGGCAGCGGCGTTTCCGCGGCGATTGCATGTGTTGCGCCGGCCGCACAGGCCAACACGATCAGGGCGCCCATGGCGCGAAGTCGGGTTTTCATTTGAACTCCTTGACGATGAGAAATCCGGAGCACCGAACAAAAACGGCACGATGCGTCCGCAGACAGGAAGGAATGCCCTACGCTCGCATATGGCAGCGTGATTCCGTCAATCAACCGGAAAGTCGTCAGTCGATAAGCGGCCGCGCCCACCGGCCGCCGCAGGGCATTCGTTCGTGCCGAATCCGAATCGCGATTCGGGTCGCGCCGATGCGCGACAGGCAACCGGAAAAAAGACGCCGCCCACGCAGGGCGGCGCATCGAACGAAGACTAGCTTCGGATACGAGGTATCGAACGGAAAAACCATACACCCGTTCGACCCCGCCATTGTCCGGCCGCCGCTGTCGCTCGCACAATCAGCCTGGTCCGATTTCGTTCGATGTCTTGCCGCGCCGGATGCAGCGTCCATCCGACCGACGCGGCGCGCCGCCGCGTCAGGTCTGGATCGTCGACGTACGATGGTCGTTCATCGTGATCGCCAACGGTGGAAACGACGCCACGCTGCGCATCTCGCCATAACATTTGTTCATCGCCACATCGATGCCGAAGTTCGATATGGGTCGGTCGAGCCCGTGCGAAAACAGTACCTCCGGCTTCAGCGGAAAACAGCGGTCGAGCAGAAAACGCGCACCCGCCGGTGAAACGGTATAGGCGCAAATCCCGTAGAACTCGAGCAGGTTCATCATGAGCACCGCGCTGCGGTCGCTTCTAAAAGCGTCGACGGACCGGGTCAGCGCGACTTCGTCGAAGCGCATCGTCACGGGCGTCCTGGAATTGAAGATCGAGCCGCGCAGAATCGAATCGAAGTTGTAACCCCACGCGATGAAATCGTGGCAACCGGCGTTCGCATGCAGGAACCGCGCAGTGATCTCGTGAAAATCCGGCCGGAAGATCGCGTCGTCCTCGGCAATCGTCACCAACTCGTCGCCGGACGCGATCTCGGTCCACAGGCGATGCGCGGTCATCGCGATGCCGTATGCGCCGCGGGTATACGGCAGCCCGGGCGCGAACAGGCCGCAGTTCGAGATGTCGGCGTCCGACAGCGCGGCCCCGTCGACCGCATCGACGAATTCGACATCGAGACCGGGATTGCCGGCGAGAAATGACGCCCTGCGCGAGCGGCTGCCCGTCAGCGAAATGACGCTTACCGCACGCCGCACCGCGGGGGGATGAATCCGGGGTGCCGCGGCGATGGACTGGCCTGCGCGTCGGGCAGGCATCCGAACGGAATTCATCACCAACCCGCCACGACCGAGATGCCGAACACGACACCGAGCACGATGCCGATCGCGCGCCCCTGCAGTATCGGCTTCAATGCGTCGGGATCGAAGAATGGATCGGCCACCGCCGTTCGGTTGCGCCAGGCATTGACGGTCGGTGGCACGAGCAGCCCGACAGCCATCAGCAGTACCGCCGCGATCGTCACGACGACGCCGTCGGCAGGCCATCGCATGGCGACGTTTATTACGAAATGGACCAGCGCGACGGTCGCCGAACTCGCAATCATGCCGGTTATCGCGCCTTTCACCAGAAAATCCGCGTTGCTCATCGCCAGTACTCCACATAGTCAGATTCATGCCGAGCGATATCGGCCGGGATGTCTGGTATTAGAGACGGACTCGACGCCGGTCTCTATCGGACAGGTCCGATTCCTGAGTCGCAATGCACGGAAGGCGGAACTGGCGCTGCACGAAACCCGCCATGAGAAGGCGGCGGTCCAAGTCATACCGGAGCTGGAGGACACGCGCGTCTGGCGGCAGACTCACGGAATCAGACCGGGCTGATTCCACGTGCGCCCCGCGTTCGCCACAATGGCGGTGCTGGATGGCTAAACCCTGTCGCCCGGCTTTCGCGAGCATTACCGCGATGTCTCCGTTTCGCGCCGCCCGTCTCGGGCGGCGTTTTTTTGCGTGCCGTCATCGCAAAGCGCCTGCCCCGCACGCGCCGTTCGATCCAAAGGTCAGATTTGGTCAAGCCCGCTTGCCGCTAAGCCCAGTCCGATCCGAATACGCTCAGGACTGCCTGCTGTCCGATGGTTTCGACGCGACATCGCTCATAGACTCGTTTCATACCCGGATGCACGCCGAGATCGTCCGGGCGAAACGCCGCGCATGCGATCACGGGCACGAAGCGTGCACTCCGCGGTATCGCACGTGCGCTCGACAGGCACGGATAGGTAAATGACATGAAGAAGAACAAGGTCCCCGGCAACGAGATCGTCGTATGTGCGATCGACGTCGCCGTGATCGTCGCGGTCGCGGCGCTGGCCCACCAAGGATCGATCGGCGATTTCGCGACACTTCGAATCGAAGCGATCCTGACCGGCGTCAGCGCCCTGCTTGCCGCGTTCCTGCTTCGGCTGGCAGGCATCGGCCTCGACGGCCGCAAGCTGCCGGCGACGCGTCATGCGCTGCGCACGCTCGCGCTATGGCTCGTCGTGCAGGGTTTCGTCTTCGTCAAGATGGTTGCGCTGACAACCGTCACGATGGTTCTGACGAAATGGTTTCTCGACTGGACGATCGGTGTCGCGGTCGCGCTCGTGGTGTTCCGGATCGCGCTCTGTGTGGCGCGCCGCCGCAGCCTGCGCGCGCCGGCCAGGCCCGCCACGGTCGCGATCGTCGGCAGCGGAGCGCGCATCGCGCAGATCCGCGCCGAACTCAGTGCGAGCGCGGCGGCCCGCTACCGGGTCGTCGGCGTCTATCGCACGACCGGCGAGGCGGCAACGCTCGGCGACGATGTGCCGGTGCTGAACGAGCTTGCCGCGTTCGCCGCATGCGTGCGTCGCGAGCATGCGGACGAAGTGTGGATCGCGCTGCCGCTGGACGACGACGCGACGGCCCGCACGGTCGACGAATTCCGCAGCGATTTCGTCGAGCTGCGCCTGATGCCCGACGTCAGCAAGCATGCGCTGTTCGGCAGCCACGTCGGCGAGATTCTCGGCGAGCCGGCCATCTCGCTGGCGGCGCCGCCGCTGTCGCGCGGCGCGCTGGCGCTGAAGGCCGTGTTCGACCGCGTGTTCGCCGCCGTCGCGCTGATCCTGCTGATGCCGGTGCTGCTCGCGATCGCCGTCGCGGTCAAGCTGTCGTCGCCGGGGCCGGTGCTGTTCACGCAACGGCGGCGTGGCGCCGACGGCCGCACGTTCGACATCTACAAGTTCCGCACGATGCGCGCGCACGTCGAACAGGCGGGCACGGTCGTGCAGGCGACGCGCGGCGACCCGCGCGTCACGCGAGTCGGCGCGCTGCTGCGCCGAACCAGCCTCGACGAATTGCCGCAGTTCATCAACGTGCTGCTCGGCGACATGTCGGTGGTCGGCCCGCGCCCACATGCGGTGGAACACGACGCGCAATACCGGACGCTCGTCGACGGCTATATCCACCGTTACCGGATCAAGCCGGGCATCACCGGCTGGGCGCAGGTCAACGGCCTGCGCGGCGCGACCGAGCGGGTCGAAAGCATGCAGTCGCGCATCGAGTATGACCTGTACTACCTGCGCAACTGGTCGTTCGCGCTCGACCTGCGAATCATCTGCGCGACCGTGCTGAAAGGGATCGTGCACCCGAACGCGTACTGAGAGGCGCGCCGCTCGCCGGCATGGCGAGGCGGCCGCCGCATTTTCGATTGACCCCAGGCGAGCCCGCGCGAGCGGGCCCGCCGCGCTGCCGTGTCGAACCGCGCCGCGCAACAGGAAGGAATCCATGAACATCCCGATCGCATCGACGAGCGCGAGCCGTCGCCGTGCGCTCGCGCTCGTTCTGACGGCCTGCATAGGGCCGTCCGGATGCGTGCTGGCGCCCGGCATGAAAATGAACCCGAACGCCCCCGGCGCGCCCGTGGGTCACCCGCCCGCTGCCGCAACGCCGGTCGCAGGCGCTCCAGCGACCGCGACGGCGGGCGCCGCATCACCCACGGCCCGGACGAACGTCCCGATCGTCCCGATCGATCCGGCGCTCATCGCGCATCAACGTGCGGCCCGCGACGCGACGGCTGCATCGTTCGACGCCCCGGCCCCGACGCGCGCGCCGGCCTACCGGATCGGTCCCGGCGACGTGCTGCAGATCACCGTCTGGGATCACCCCGAACTCGCCGCCGCGCAAGCGGGTGCGCAGCAGACGCCGCCGCGCGCGGCCGACCCGATCGCCGGCTTCGTCGTCGACGATCGCGGCAATCTCACGTTCCCCTATGCGGGCACGCTGAAAGTCGCGGGCCTGACCGCCGCCGACGCGCAAGCCAGCGTGAAACGCGCGCTCGGCACGATCTACCGCGATCCGCAGGTGACGCTGCGCGTGGCGTCGTTTCGCTCGCAGCAGGTCTACGTCGACGGCGAAGTTCATACGCCGGGTGCACTGCCCGTCAACGACGTGCCGATGACACTCGCCGACGCGATCGCGCGCGCGGGCGGCTTCACGTCCGCCGCCGACCAGAGCGACGTGACGGTCGTGCGCAACGGCGTGCCCGTGCGCATCGACCTGGCACGCCTGATCGAGCGGCACCGCGATCCGTCGACCATCGCGCTGCGCGGCGGCGATCTGCTGCGCATCGGCGCGCGCGACGACAACGGCGTGTACGTGATGGGCGAAGTGAACCGCCCGCTGCGGGCGCTGCCGAAGCGCAACGGCAGACTCACGCTCAGCGATGCACTGCTGCAGGCCGGCAGCATCAATTCGAACACGGCCGACGCCGCGCAGATGTTCGTGATCCGCGGCGCGCAAGGCCGCGCGCCGACGGTGTTCCATCTCGACGCTCGCTCGCCGGTCGCGATGGTGCTCGCGAACCAGTTCGAGCTGGAGCCGAAGGACATCGTCTACGTCGACGGCAACGGGCTTGTGCGCTTCAGCCGCGTGCTGAGCCTGCTGCTGCCGAGCGTCAACACGGGCGTCGCCGCCGGGATTGCCGCGAAATGAGCGCGCGCCCGTTCCTGCTCGTCGTGTGCGAGGGCAACATCTGCCGCAGCCCGCTCGCGGCCGCGCTGCTCGGCGCGCGCCTGCCGCAGGCCGACGTGCGCTCGGCCGGCCTCGCGCCGCCGCCGGGCCGCCCCGCCGATCCGCTCGCGTGCGACATGGCGCACGCACGCGGCCTGACGCTCGCCGGCCATGCCGCCCGCGCCGTGACGACCGACCTGTGCACGCGCGCCGACCTGATCCTCGTGATGGACGACGGCCAGCGCCGCGTGCTCGAAGCGCGCCACCCGTTCCTGCGCGGCCGCGTTTTCCGGCTCGGCGAATATGCGCGCGCGTCGGACGATGCACGCCCCGGTCTCGACATCCCCGACCCGTATCGCGGCACGCGCGCGGATTTCATCCGCTGCGCGGCGCTGATCGATCTCGCCGTCGCCAGCTGGCTGCCGCGCCTCGCCGTGCGCTGGCCGGCCCCACCCGTTTCCGCCCTCCCGTCATGAACACTGCCGCTCCCCCCGAACGCGAGATCGATCTGATCCGCGTGCTCGATACCCTGCGCAACGCGCGGGGAACGATCGTCGCGATCGCGACGGCCTGCGTCGCCGCCGGCGCGCTCTATGCATTCGTCGCGCCGCCGACCTATCAGGCCGATCTGATGATCCAGACCGACGACGCGACCGACACCGCGTCGAAGAACCTGCTGGGCGACGCCGCATCGTTCTTCAACGTCGGCTCGCCCGCGTCGGCCGAGGCGCAGATCCTGTCGTCGCGACTCGTCGTCACCCGTGCCGTGGAAGACTTGCGCAGCTACATCGTCGCCAAGCCGTCGCGGGTGCCCGCGATCGGTGCGTTCGTCGCGCGGTTCAACGACGGCGCGGTGTCGCCCGGTCTCCTCGGCTTCGGTGGCTATGCGTGGGGGCAGGAACGCATCGACGTCGCGCAGTTCGACGTGCCGACGCGCGCCGAAGGCGACACGTTCCACGTCGTGCGGCTCGACGCCACGCGCTACCGGCTGACCGGCGCGGACATGCTGGCCGACGCCGTCGGCACCGTGGGCACTCCGGAAACCTTCGCAACGCGCTACGGCCCGCTGCACGTCGAGATCGCGGGTTTCGATGCGCTGCCCGGCACGCGCTTCAAGCTGATCCGGCAATCGCGCGCCGAGACGATCGACGCGCTGCGCACCGCGCTCGACGTGCAGGAGAAGGTCAAGCAATCGGGCGTGCTGGTCGCGTCGCTGCGCGGCAACGATCCGGCCGAGATCAGCGCGACGCTGAACGCCGTCGCGAACCGCTACGTCGAGCAGAACATCGACCGCCGGTCCGCCGAGGCAGCCCAGTCGCTGTCATTCCTGAACGCGCAGTTGCCGATCGTGAAGCAGCAGCTCGAACGCGCGGAAACGCGGTACGCATCGCTGCGCAGCCGCACCGGCTCGGTCGATCTCGCCGAGGAAGGCAAGCTCGCGCTCCAGCAGGGCGCCGACCTGCAGACGCGTGCGCTCGAACTGCAACAAAAGCGCGACGAACTGTCGAAACGCTTCCTGCCGACCCATCCCGACATGGCCGCGCTCGACGCGCAGCTTGCGACGCTGAAGCGGCAACAAGGCGCGCTCGACACCCGCATCGCCAGGCTGCCTGCGCAGCAAGGCGAAGAGGTGCGCGCGCAACTCGACGTGAAGGTCAACACCGACCTCTATACCGCGCTGCTGAACAACATCCAGCAGCTCGAACTCGTGCAGGCCGGCAGGACGGCCAGCGTGCGCGTGGTCGACGCGGCCGTCGCGCCCGCCGATCCGGTTCGGCCGAACCGGCCGGTCGTGATCGCGGCCGCCGCGCTGGTCGGCCTCGCGCTCGGCGTGATCGCCGCGTTCGCGCGGGAATTCCTGTACGGCGGCCTCACGGCCGTCGACGAGATCGAGCGCCATACGTCGCTACCGGTGCGCGCGGTGTTGCCTGCCGCCGCACGCCAGCACCGGCTGATGCGCGCGGTCGAGCGGCACGACGCCGGCCTGCACGTGCTCGCGTACGACGATCCGTACGAACCGGCGATCGAAGGGCTGCGCAGCCTGCAGACCGCGCTCCATTTCTCGCTCGCGAACATCGCGCACCCGCTCGTGTTGATCACCGGCCCAGCGCCCGGTACCGGCAAGTCGTTCGTGTCGGTCAACCTCGCCGCGGTGCATGCGTCGAGCGGCCGGCGCGTGCTGCTGATCGACGGCGACCTGCGCAAGGGCTATCTGCATCAGTATTTCGGCCTCGATCGTGGCCCCGGCTTCGCCGAACTGCTCGACGGCCGGGCCAGTGCCGACGACGTCGTGCGGCGCGGCGGCGCGCCGAACCTCGATTTCCTGCCGACCGGCGAACTGCCGTCCACGCCGACCGCGCTGCTGCAACACGCGCGCACCGGCGCACTGCTCGCGTCGCTGCGTGCGCGCTACGACCTCGTCATCATCGATTCCGCGCCGCTCCTCGCGGCTACCGACGCCACCTGGCTCGATACACACGCGAACGCGACGCTGCTCGTCGCCCGCGCGGGATCGACACGCGCCGGCGAACTGATCGAATCCGCAAAGCGGCTGCCGCAACGGCCCGACAGCACACCGGGCGTGGTGCTCAACGGCCTCGATCCACGCTCGGGCGCAGCCGCGTTCGGCTCGAAATATGGCGGCTACCGCTACGAAGCGTATCGCTACACGTGCGATACGCGCTGCACGCACCTCGCGCGCCTGCGCGCGGCGCTGCAACGTCTGCTGCGGAGGTCCGCATGAGCGATACCGATTTCGCCCCGACGCTGGCCGATCGCCCGGCGAACGTCCATGTCGCGGGCCGGCCCGCGTCCACGGCGCCCACCGCGCGGCCGCTGCGCATCGCGTTGGTCGTCGAGGCGGCCGGCGGCGGCGTCGCCGTGCATCTGACCGATCTGATCGCCGGCCTGCGCGCCCGGTCGGATGCGGAAATTCACCTGATCGCGCCGCTCGGCGAGCGTTTCGACGATGCGATGCTGCACGGCGCGGCCGCTCGGTGCGACTCGTTCCATCGGCTGCCGCTGCGGCGCGCGGTCGGCCTGCACGACCTGCGCGGCGTGCTGGCATTGCGAGGCCTGCTGCGCCGGCTTCGGCCCGACATCGTGCACAGCCACAGCTCGAAGGCCGGCGCGCTCGCGCGGCTGTGTCGCGGGCCGTGGAAACAGGCGTACACGCCGCATGCGGTCTATACGCTCAATCCGACGTTGTCGCCCGCCAAGCGCGCGTTCTACGGCGGCATCGAGCGCGTGCTCGGCAACATCTGCTCGGACGCGGTGATCGCGGTGTCGCACGACGAAGCCGATCACCTGCACGGGCTCGGCATCGCGCGCCAGCGGATTCGCGTCGTCGAGAACGGCGTGTCGCCGCCGCACCTGCTCGAGCGCCACGCGGCACGCGCCGCGCTCGGTCTGCCCGACGACGCGTTCGTCGTCGGCTTCGTCGGGCGCTTCGATCACCAGAAGGGCGTCGATCGCCTCGTGCGCATCGCGCGCCTGTTGGAGCGCCGCCATGAGCAGCGCCTGCGGGTCGTCGCGATCGGGTCCGGCGATTTCGACAGCGCGGCGGGCGACGAAGCGCGTGACCTGCCGACGAACCTGCACGTCGCGGGCCGCGTCGACGACGCACGCCGCTATTTCTCGGCATTCGACCTGCTCGCACTGCCGAGCCGCTACGAAGGCTTTCCTTACGTGTGCCTCGAAGCCGTCGCCGCGCACGTGCCGATGGTCGCGACGCAGGTCGCCGGCGCGGCCGAACTGATCGCCGCGCATCACGTCGGCCTGACCGTGCCGAACGACGACGATCCGGCCGCCTTCGCGGCAGCGGTTTGCCGGCTCACCCGCCATCCGGCCGCCTTTCAACAGATGCGCGATCAATGCGCGCGCGCGTACCCGCATTTCTCGGCCGACGCGATGGTCGATCGCACGCTCGCCGTCTACCGCGATCTTCTTCAGGAGCAAGCATGATGAATCGCCCCGTTCACGTCGCGCTGCTGCATGCGTACAGCGCACGCAACTCCGGCGACGGGCTGCTCGTCGACCTGTCGGTCGCGCTGCTGCGCGACGCGTTCGGCCCCGACACGCACGTGTCGGTCGTCGCGGCCGATCCCGCGTCGTTTCCCGGCCATCCCGACGTGCAGCCGGCGCCGGTGCTCGCCGCCAGCGGCGCGCGGCGCCTGCTCGGCGCCGCCATGACGGCGCTGCCAGTCGGCGTCAACCCCGCGCTCGCGCGCCTGCACGCACTGCTGCGACGCGCCGACCTGATCGTCGGCGTCGGCGGCGGCTACCTGCGCGCGCGCAATGCGCTCGAAGCGCTCAAACTGGAAGCCGGGCATCTCGTGCAGATGCGTGCAGCCCGTGCGGCACGCAAGCCGACCGTCTATCTTCCGCAAAGCATCGGGCCGGCAGCGGAAAACCCGTTGCTCACCGAACATCTGACGTCGCTGCTCGGCGGATTCGATACCGTATTCGTGCGCGACGACCGCTCGGCTGCGTTGCTCGCCGAGCATGGCAACACGCGGCGCGCGCCGGATCTCGCGGTGCTCGAATTCGCCCATCGGGCGTCGGACCTGCGCGACCGGGTCCGCTCGGCCGCGTCGACGCCCGCGCACGTCGCGCTCGTGCTGCGCCGTCCGCCGGCCTGGAGCGATGCGCAATGCGCGCGTTACCACGCGTCGACCGCCGAGCTGATCGAGCGGCTGCGCACGTGCTGCCGCGTCACGTTCGCCGTCCAGAGCACCGGGCGCGGCAACGACGACGCTGCGTACTACCGCGAGCGCGGCTTCGACGGCACCCGCACGCTGAAGGACGTGCTCGCCGACGACACGCCCGACGCGGTCGTGTCCGTGCGCCTGCACGGCGCGCTCGAAGCGATCCTGCACGGCGTGCCCGCGTATCACTTGAGTTACGAGCGCAAGGGATTCGGCGCGTATGCCGATCTCGGAATCGGCCGCTGGGTCGCGAATGCAGCCGACTTCGACGCGAGCGCGGTCTGCGACACGCTGTTCGCGCCCGACGCGCTGAGTCGATTCTGGATCCAGGCCGAAGTCGGGCTCGGGCGGCTCGGTCGCGAACGCGAACAGATCGTCGCCGCGCTGCGCGATGCGCTTGACCATGGAGCGGCACGATGAGCGCCGCGTGGTTCCGCCTGGTGTTGCGTGTCGGCGCGCTCGGCCTGAAGTTCATGCTGACGATCGTCGTCGCGCGCACGCTCGGGTTCGATGCGGTGGCCGTCTACGGCTTCGCGCTCGCCGTCTCGGTCGTCGCGTCGAAGGTGCTGGGGCTCGGCTTCAGCACCGAGATCAATCGCCGGCTGGCAGGCCCCAATCCGCATGACGCCGTCCGGACCTGCGTGCGCTTGTCCGTGCTGTACGCCGGTGTCTACACGCTGCTTTGCGGTCTCGTCATGCTGCCTGGTCATGCGTTCGGGCCGCTACATCCCGGCGCACTGCCCGACATGTCGCTCGCGCTCGTCGCACTCGTCGCCTGCGCCGAACATGCCGCGCTCGAAGTCAATACCTGGCTGTTCTCGTTGCATCGCGCGCGCGCCGCGTCGTGGCTGCTGTTCGTTCGGACGGGCGCATGGGCCGGGGTCGCGATCGTGGCACTGACAACGGGCACGATCGGCTCGATCGACGGGCTGTTCGCGATCTGGGTCGCGGCCGATATCGCGGTCGTGGCGACCGGCTGGGTGCTGATCGCGGGCGCCGCGCGCCGGTTGCCGACGATGCCGGCCCTGTCGGCCACGCGCGTACGGCTCGTGACGGTCTGGCGCGACGGTGCGCCCTTTTTTGTCGCGCTGCTGCTGCTGTCGGTGCTGCAATATCTCGAACGCTTCGTCGCGTCCGCGCAACTCGATGCGAACGCGCTCGGTCAATATGTGTTCGTCTGGTCGATCGCCAACGCGATCCAGACGATCGCATCGGCGACAGTCGTCGCGGTGGCCGCGCCGCGCCTCGTCAGCGCACTCGACAGCACGCGCGCCGCCGCTCCAGCGTTCCGCTGCGAGCTCGCGCGGGCGCTGCGCGCGTCGCTCCTGCTGACGGGTGCCGCCGCACTCGGGATCGCACTGGTACATCCATGGATCTTCCGGCTCGCGCACGCGGGCACCGACGCGTCGTCGACCGCGATTCTCGTGGTGCTGCTCCTGTCGTTCGTCCTGCGCGCCGCCACCGACGTTCTGTGGGCCGCCGCGGTCGCCTTGCGGGCGGGGCGCACGGTCGCGTGCGTGATCGCCGCGCTGACGCTCGCCTGCGTGCCGATGTCGATCGCGCTCGTTCACGGCCAGCGCGCGTTCGGCGCGGCCGGCGCCCATTTCGTCGCCAGCGTGGCGGTGACCGCGTGGCTCGCGTGGATCGTCATGTCGCGCCTGCCCGCCGCGCGCGGCACGCGCATCGGAGCGGACGATGTTGCGTAACGCCATCGGAGGCGGGCCGCTGCTGAGTCGCGGCCTGCGCGACGCCATCGCGGCAATCGTCGCGCTGCTGTATGTCGGCGTGTATGCGAACGCGCGCGCGCTGCTGCCCGAATTCATCTTCCGCGACGCGGACAAGATCCAGACCCAGATCGGCGGAGGCTCGACCTACGACGGGTCGTCGTTCGACGCGGTCGGCAAGCTGTACCAGACGCTCGGCAACACCGGAACCGCCATGTTCGTCGTCGCGCTCGGCGTTGCCACGATCTGGATCGCCGTTCGGGACGCGCGGCGGCTCGGCGCGCTCGTCGCCTATCTCGCGCTGATCGCGCCGTGCCTGTTCTTCAACCTGTTCGTCGCCAGCAAGGACACGATCGTCGTCGCCATGTCGATCGCCGTGCTCGCCGTCGCCCGGCTGCGCGGCACGGCACGACCGATGCTGGTCGCCGCGGTGCTGTATCTCGGCTATGCGGCAACGATCCGCAGCTACTTCGCGCTGATTCTCGCGATCGCGTTCGCGGCGTGGGCGTTTCGGCGCGCGTCCGCGCTGCCCCGGCTGGCCGGTGCCCTGCTGGCCATCGCCGCGCTCGTCGCGCTGCCCGGCGCCGCCTATACGCTGCTTCAGCAACCGCGCGACCTCGCCGTCGACTATCTCGTCTATTCGTCGCCATTCGGCGCCCGGACCAGCTTCTACAACCCGTTCACGCCCGATTCCTTCGTGCATTTCGTGGGCAACTACGCGTATTCGGTCGTCCGGCTCAATCTGCCGGTGCTGTTCTCGTTCGATCCGAAGGGATTCGCGATGCAGGCGTTGATCGCACTATTTCTCGGCGCCGCGTGGCGCCGTGTACCGCCGGTACGGACGGAAGACAGCGGCGCGCCGGTTCGCGACGGCGAATTGCCCGCCTGCCTGATGCTCGGCCACGTAGCCGTTTCGATGCTGTTCGAACCTGATCTCGGCAGCTATCTGCGGCACCTGTCGAGCGTCGCTCCATTCGCGGTCGCGCTATGGTCGATCCGCACGCGACAGGCGCCGGCCTGACTACCGCGCCGGGGAGGTCGCGCGCAGCGACGCGCGGACCGCGTCGAGCGCGGGCTTGGGCGACCGGTCCGCGCGCACGAGCCCGTAGCTTCGTTGCGCCTTGTCGGCCGCATTCGCGGTATCCGCCCACTCGTAGACCGAGATCAACGGTGTCCGAAGTTCACCGCGTGCGTCGAGCAGCACGCGCAGCCGCTGCGCCTGGTGTTGCTCGCCGCCGGGGATGATCGACGCCGCGCCGTCTTCCGTGACGATCGCCGGCAGGCCGTAGCGCGCGTCGATGTCGCGCGCGGCCGCACGGATTTGAGCAGGCGTCATGCCGTACGCATGGTACGACACGGCGTCGACGCAGGACGGCGTGGCCGCCAGCATGCTCGCCAGCAGACCGTCCGGCAACGTGCCGGGCAGCGGCGGATGCGCGAATCCGAAACCGACGACCGGCACCACCGGCACCCGTTCGGCCAGTTCCCGGCACAGCGCGGCCACGAACGGCGGGAAAGTCCGCGCGACGTCGCCCGTCGGCCAGTAGCGGCCAAGATCGGGTTCGTTCCAGAGCTCGATCGCGATGAGGTCGCGCGCATGCCGTGCGGCCAATGCCGCGACGGCATCGGCCGTCCGGCTGCCCGCATCCACAAGCGCCGTCGATTTCGCCTTCGCGTCCGCGCCGTCCGCCCCCGCGAGCCGGCCCAGCGTGCGCACGGTCAGCAGCACCGGCAGGCCGGCGGATCGGGCGGCAGCGAACGCGCCGTCGAGCTGCGCGCGGTAAGCGGCTTGATCGAGGCGATCGGTCCACGCGCCGAGCCTGACAAATGCGAAGCCGGTTTCCCGAATCCTGCGTGCGTCGTCGCGCGTGAACGACTGGATCTTGACCTGCACGCCGACGAGCGGCGCGCCACTCGACGCATCGAGCCAACGTACGCGGTCGGCGGCGCAGGCGGCGACAGTCAACATGCAGCCGACGACGGAGATCGCCAGCTTCAGGACCCGGTTTGACATCGAGCGAAAGACTCCCGTTACTTACCTGAAAACCTGCACGCCGACCGAGCCTCCTCGTTCATGCACGGTGGCCAGCGACGCGCTGGCCGCACCTGCCGCATCCGACATGCGTGGCGGCCGAATTCGTTCATAGCACGAAAAATATGGCGATAGCGACACATATGGAAATGATCAGCAAGCCCATGCATTGAATCCCCTAAAGTCCGACAGCATCGTCTACATCGATCGCATCGGCAATCGGACCTGTCCGACCCGCATCGTCGTGCACGCGATGCGACCGCCAGAATCCGACCAGTCCGATTGCCGAGCCTTTCGATTGTTGGGACCATGGCCATTCAACGCGGGCAATACGTTCATGTACCCGCGGCCACATGCGCGGTGCGCACGTGCCGCCGCTCCGCTTTGTCGGCCCGCGCCACGCATTTTTCGACGCCTCTTGCGATCGGACGACGCGCCAATGACGACGCGGCCGCCGTATGACGATCGGCGATCCGCATCATCCGGCCGCGCCGGTATCGCCGCCCATCGCGAGCGAGCGGCGACTCCGATCAAACCCGATTCCATTCGGCCATGCGCCCGTGCTCTCGCACCGCTTTGGCCGATCGCCCGAATCAAACAGGACATTCTCGATGAGCGATACAGGACTGCCTCCCCCTAGCGCCGACGTTGCCGGACGGCCGGCATCGTCCGCCGCCGAGGGCCAGACGCTGCAGCGTAGCCTGACGTGGAAAGACGGCTTCTGGGTCACGAGCGGCGTGCCGGCCGGCGTGCTGTTCACGATCGGCGGCGTGTCCGCGACGATCGGCCATCCCGCGTGGGCGATCTGGATCGCCGCGATCACGATGGGATTGATCCAGAGCGCGACCTACGCGGAAATCTCCGGGCTGTTCCCGCATAAATCGGGCGGCGCGTCCGTGTATGGCGCGATCGGCTGGGTTCGTTACAGCAAGCTGATCGCCCCGGTGTCGGTGTGGTGCAACTGGCTTGCGTGGTCGCCGATGCTCGCGCTCGGCTGCGGCCTCGCGGCGAGCTATGCGCTCACGAGCCTGTTCCCCGCCGATTCGGCCATCGCGCAATGGAAGCTGACGCTCGTGGACCTGAGCTTCGTCAAGCCGGGACTCTCGCTGCGCATCAACGCCATCTTCATCATCGCGGCGATCCTGCTTTTGATCACGTTCCGGCTTCAGCACAGCGGTGCATCGAAGGCTGCAAAGACGCAGCGCATTCTCGGTATCGCATCGCTTACGCCGCTGCTGATCGTCGGCATCGTGCCGTTCGTCACAGGCGACGTGCCGATGTCGAACCTGTTGCCGCTGCTGCCGCTCGGCCATGACGCCCAAGGCAACCTCACGGCCGCGACACTCGGCACGTGGAACGGCCAAGGCGTGACGATGGCACTCGGTGCGATGTTCATGGCCGGCTGGGCGTCGTATGGCTTCGAGACGGCCGTGTGCTACACGCGCGAATTCCGCGACCCGCGTCGCGACACCGCGAAGGCGATCTTCTGGTCGGGCGCGCTGTGCCTCGTCGTGATGACGCTGGTGCCGATGGCGTTCCAGGGCGCGCTCGGCACGCAGGCGATGCTCGATCCCGCGATTCGCGACGGCACGGGCGTGGCGGCCGCGATGGCAAAGATCGTCGGCGGCGGCGCATGGGCCGCGAACGTGATCGTCGTGATGCTGATGCTGTCGATCCTGCTGATCGTGATGACGTCGATGATGGGCTCGTCGCGCACGTTGTACCAGGCATCGGTCGACGGCTGGCTGCCGAAGTATCTGTCGCGCGTGAACGAACACGGCGCGCCGACCAGCGCGATGTGGACCGATCTCGGCTTCAACCTCGTGCTGCTGATGATGTCGGACTACATGACGGTGCTGTCGATTTCAAACGTCTGCTACATGCTGTTCGTGTTCCTCAATTTGCAGTCGGGCTGGATTCACCGGATGGATCGCGGCAGCTGGGAGCGTCCTTTCCGCTGCCCGACGTGGCTGCTCGTCGCAGGCGCGATCTGCGGCTACGCGAACCTCGTCTACGTCGGCGCGGGCGCGGACCTGCAGGGCGAAGGAACGTTGCGCAACGGGCTGATCGCGATGCTGTTGATCGTGCCGGTGTTCGTCTATCGCCACTACTGGCAGGATCGCGGCCGCTTCCCGGCGCAGATGCAGCACGACATGGAGATCGAGGTACCGAAGCGCGGCAGGTTGATGAACCTCGCGCCGTATGCGGCACTGATCGGCGCGGTCCTGACGGTCTGGCTGTCGTACCACTTCGCCTGGGGCCGTTGAGCATCGATTGTCGGCCGCGTCGAATCAGCCTGGTCTGATGGGCCGGCGCGGCTTTCGACGATAAGCTCGTTTTTGCGCGGTACCGGATTCGCTGGGCTAACCGGTCCTCACCCCAGCTACGCTCCGACGATTCCGGATACCGCGCGCCGTTCGCTTGCGACGGCTTCGATGCGGGTGCTCGATGGTGGCCGGTGGGCGCGGCCACGCTTTGAAGGGCGCTGATCCTGCTGCAACTCGATAACGCTGCCATATGCGAGCGTCGAGTGCCCGCATCGAAGCCCTCCCGCGCGTATGCGATACCTATCGCGACCGGAGTCGACATGAATCAACGACAGACGACACTGCAGGACGGCGAATACTGGGCCGCCTGCAAGGAACGCAACGATCTTGCCGCAGCGGTCAACGGACATGGCGCCGTGTATCCGCGCACGCGGATGACCGTTCGCGACGGCATCGCCGTTTTTCATCGCGGCGGCGATACGCTCTGGACGTGTCGCGCGCACTACGCGCTCGAGAACTTCACGATCGATCCTGCGTAGCGCGTCGAATCGATCCGGTTAGGTGGGTTCGGCGAAACGCTCGTCTGCATCGCGTGAATCGCCCGATTGAGCACCTCAGCCTTCCCCCGAACGGGCATTGACCGACCGGCCAACGATCACAAAACGCACATAACGAGCACCTGTTCGGCCGTCGATTCCGCTAGAGTGGACACCAGTTTCCGCGCGAGGATGGATGTGCCTTCGATGGCATCCGGCATCCGATGAATCGGATTGCAAAATTCCGCGGCGTAAACGAGCGCGGGCCGTGGGTGTTGGAGCACCCACGAATCGCCCCAGGACCCGTCCCGTCACGTATCCGTGGATGAAGCTGTCCGGCCGCTGGATCGAAACGGCGGGTTTCGAGCCCGCGCAACGTGTGCGGATCGAGGTCACGCAACAGCGGCTGGTGATCACGCCCGTGAAAGAGTCGGACTGCGACGTTGCGCGCCACGGAATCCCGATGGGCAATCCCGAAACAGGCCTGAAGCGCCGGATGCTGACGGGAATGGGCGTGGGGCACGCCGGGTCGCATTGAGAAAGGCTTGAACGCGGCGCTGTTCAACGTCTCGTTGGGCAGCGCCACGTTCGGCGCAGCCCTGAAGAGGGCTGCGCCCGAGAAATATGAACGGACGGAAGGCTGCCGGAGTGGCGCGCAGCCACCGGTGTCCATGCACATCCCGCTCAACCGGCCTGCGCCCCCACGGTACGAACGAACTCCGACACCCCCGTCAGCATGATCTGCACGCCGACACACAGCAGCAGGAACGCCGACACGCGCATCGCGACCTTCGTGCCGTCGGCGCCCAGATAACGCGCCAGCGTCGTCGCGCGGCTGTAGATCTGCCAGATCGCGAGCGCGACCAACGCGGCGACGGCCAGCGAAATCACGCCCGACATCAGATAGTCCGACACGCCACGGGAGCGGTTCGCATGCAGCGCGATACCGGCCGCGATCGACCCCGGCCCGATCGTGAGCGGCACCGTCAGCGGAAAGAACGCGCGCGACATCAGGCTCTGCAGATCGCCACCTTGTGCCGGCGTGGAGCCGCCCGGCACGTCGGGCGCATTGAGCATCGACCAGCCGGCGACCGCCACCGCGAACCCGCCGCCAATTCGAAGCGCCTCCATCGAGATACCGAAGAAGTTCAGCACCGGCGCGCCGACGAAAAAAATCACGAGCAGCGTGACGAACACGTTGATCGCGAGCTTCTTCGTCAACTGCGCGCGCTCGGCCTCCGTCAGCGACTGCGTGCGTTCGAGAAACACGAAGGCCATGCCGATCGGATTGATGATGCCGACCAGGCCCGTGAAGCCGAACAGGATTTCAGGAATCAGTCGTTCAACCGACATCGCCACGATGGTTCTCCGTTGATGTAGCGTCACTTGACGTAAAAAAGCGGCCGCTCGACAGGAGCGGCCGCAATCGCAGATCGATTTACGCGAGGCGACGGAGCACATGCCCGGCACCTCGCGTAACGAAGATTGTCACGGAGCGCAACGTGCAGCGGAATCAGTCGCGTCTGATTTTGCGGCGCCGAAACATCTTGTTTCGAAGCAGGAAGCCGGGTGAAACCGGCCCGACGCGAATCGCGCGCGGCACGCGCCGCGCATCATTCACGCTTGCCGATACCGCTCGACATCGAGCGCGCCTTCCGACTGCGCGACTACAACGGCCGTCACCGAATCGCCGGTCACGTTGGCCGACGTGCAGCCCATGTCGATCAACCGGTCCACCGCCGCGATCACGCCGATCACTTCGAGCGGCAGCCCGACCGACGCCAGCACCAGACTCATCACGACCAGCCCCGCGCCCGGCACGCCGGCCGCGCCGATCGACGCGAGCGTCGTCGTCGCGACGACGGTGGCGAACTGCATCGCCGACAGCTCGATGCCGTACGCGTTGCTCGCGAACACGGCCACCGTGCCGAGATAGCACGCGAGGCCCGCCATGTTGACCGTCGAGCCGAGCGGAAGCACGAAGCTCGCAACTCCGTCGCCGACGCCGAGCCGCGCGCGGCAGGTGTCGAGATTCAGCGGCAGCGTGGCGGCGCTGCTCGCCGACGAATACGCGAACAGCTGGACCGGCATCATCTTGCGCAGGAACGGCAGCGGCGGCAGGCCCACGAGCATCAGCACCGCCGCGCAGAACACGGTCATCACAACCGCCATCACGACGTAGTTCACCGCGACGAGCGAACCAAGATGGCCGAGCGCCGAGAACCCGTGATCGGCCGTCACATAGGCCATCAGCCCGAACACGCCGAGCGGCGCGAACTTCAGCACCATCCCGATCAGCCGGAACACGACGGCCGCGAGGCTCTCGAACAGCTTGCGCACCGGTGCGCCGTGTTCGCCCGACAGGTTGACCGCCAGCCCAAAGAAGATCGCGAACACGATCGTCGGCAGCAGCGCGCCGTCGGCGAACGCCTTGAACGGATTCGACGGAATCGCGGACAGCAGCGCGTCGACGAGGCCGACCGGTTCGACGGCCACAGCGTCAATCTGTGCGGGCAGACCGAAGCCGTTGCCGACGCCGAACAGCGTGGCCGTGGCCATCGCGAGTGCGGCCGTCGATGCCATCAGCAGCGCGTAGATCGCGAGCGATTTCCACGCGATCCGCCGCATCGCCGCGAGATCGGACAGCGACATGATCCCGCAGACGAGCGATACGAATACGACGGGAATCACGCACATCCGGATCAGCGAAATGAACACGTCGCCAAGCGGTTGCAGCATCCGGGCCGGTTCGCCGACGAGCTGGCCGACGGCGACGCCGGCGATCATCGCGATCAGGATCTGCTGCCACATCGCCAACGGCGGAAGTTTGAAGCGGGTAAGCACGCGCATGTCGCCTCCTGGATTCGGTCGGCGGCGGCGCTCCGTTGAGGAGCTGACGGTGATGAAGCCGCGATGCCGACAAGATTGAGATGCAATCGATTGTCGGCATGCGCGGCGGTCGGGACTATAGGACCAGGCTGATTATTCCGGTGGCGGGAACGCGCGCAGCAGCAAGAAGGCTGGCCCGCGCTCGATACGGCGCAGCGCGAGCAGCGCTGACCGTACACCCGTTCCGATCACGCAGCGACACGCATGGCGGCGCGCCGCCGATCGACGAAGCGGATCGCGAGCAGCGTCGCGATGCCTGCGCACGCCATGCCGAACATATTGACGGCCGGTTGCGCAAGCGAGCCGCCGATCTCGGTCGGAGTCGTATCGCGGCCGAACGTCCATCCGACGTAGCCGCTCGTCACGAGGAAATCGTGAAGGCCGATGCCGATCGCCAGCGCCAGCACGTCGATGGAGCCGGAGATCGGCACGACGATGAACGATCATCGATCTGGAGCCCAAATGAAGTCGGTTTGCGGGCGCGACACGGATCTGATTCCTCGCGATATCGCTAACGCGATCGTTCATGCCAGGCGCGCCCAAGCCCGCACCGTCGATCTCAAAAAAACAGCAACGCCGCGCTCGCAACAATCGTCGGCACGATCGCCGCAGCAAGCAACCCGCCGACACTCACCGATTCGTCATGAAATCCCTTCCGAACGATCGCAAGGCCAGCCGGATTCGGCGCGTTGGCGATCACGGTCAAACCACCGCCCGCCACCGCACCCGCGACGAGCATGTACTTCGCCTCTTCCGGAATGCCAGCGATCAGCGAACCGAGATAAGTGATCGCGGCGTTGTCCATGATCGCGGTGAGGCCGAGCGCACCCGCATACAGCGCATACGCATCCATCGATTCGACCACCGGCTGCAGCCACCATTGCTGGAGTCCGCCGAGCACGACTAGGCCGCCCAGGAAGAACGCGACGAGCAGACTCTCGCGCAGCATCAGCGGCGACTGGTAGCGCTCGTACGCATGCGTGAAGCCGAGGAAGAACAGCAGCAGGCCGATGAAGATCACAGGATGATGCGCGCTCAGCACGACGCCGATCAGAAAGCCGATATGGATCAGCGTGACGCCGACCGGCACACGCACGACGGCGGGTCTGGCCGTCTGCGCCGGCAAGCCGGCGAGTTCGCCGCGCATCGACGCCGTCAGGACGGTGGCGTTGATCAGCACCGCGACGAGCGCCTTCCACCCGAACTGCGCGGCCATGAACGCGCTGTCCCAGCCCCACGCGGAAGCAACCATCAGCACGGGAGGCGCCGCGTAAGCCGTCAGCGTACCTCCGACCGACACGTTGACGAACAGCACGCCGAGCGCGAGGTACTTCCAGCGCTCCCGGATCGGCGCGCAGAACAGCCGGTCGCGCAGGATCAGCGCGGCGAGCGTCATCGCGGCCGGCTCGGTGATGAACGAACCGAGGAGCGGGATCAGCGCGAGCGACAGCCACACGACGGCCACTTCGGTGTTGACCGGCAACATGCGCGCGATGCGCAGCACGAGCCCGGTGACCGCGTCGAGGATCGGCTTGCTCGCGGCGATCACCATGATCGTGAACACGAACAGCGGCTCGGTGAATACGCGCGACTCGGCGTAATCGAGTGCGACTTTCGGGCCCGCAAGCGCCGTCATCGTGACGAGCAGCACGAGCGCCCAGAAGCCGAACACGACCTCGACCTCGCCGAGAAAGTGGAATAGGCCCGCATGGCGGGGATGGCGATGCGCCAGCACCTCGAAGCGCTTCGCAAGGAAAGTGTGCATCAGTGCGAAGGCGGAGATGATGGCGCCGGCGATTTCAACGGTGTGGGGCATGTCGGTATCCCTTTCAAGTCCGGCATGTGACGGGAGTCGCGGCCGGCGCCGGGTGAAACACGAGGGTCCGCGCAACGCATAGTCTCGTCGGGGAGACCGCATTGTCGCGAACAAGGAGGCAGACGAGTAGCCGGTACAGGCCACCCGCTTGAATCTGGCATCCGAAGGGTATCGCCAGCGTGAATTCATCCCAATCGGACCAGTCCGATAAATGACGAGACCGATCCGATTTTACAAAACATCGCCTTCCGGAAAGCCGCCCCGACGAGCCTTACTCGCGTATCGCCCGCGCATCCCCCTCCCCGCCCTCCCGCAGCGCTGTCCGCTCCGGAGCCATCTTCGGCGGCGCCACCTTCTCCACCTGCGCCCACGGCAAATTCGGAATCTCGTCGAACATCGACCGCTGCCGCTGCGCCCATGTCGTATTCAGCATCCGGTAGTAGGGATCGTGTTCGTCGAAGGTCGCGAACTTCGTCGCGCTCAACGTATCGCGCTCATACACCAGCAGATCGACAGGCAACCCGACGGACATGTTCGAGCGGATCGTCGAATTCATCGAGATCAGCGCGCACTTCGTCGCGTCCGCGAGCGACATCGCTTCGCACAGCATCCGCTCGATGATCGGCTTGCCGTACTTCGCTTCGCCGATCTGCACGTACGGGCTCAGCGTTGAGGCCTCGATGAAGTTGCCGGCCGCATAGATCTGGAACAGCCGCGGCACCTCTCCGCGCACCTGCCCGCCGACGATGAAGCTGCAGTTGAAATCGACACCGAACTCGCGCAGCGAGTGCGCATCGCGCGTATGGATGACCCGCACCGCATTGCCGACAAGCCGCGCCGCGTCGTGCATCGAGCGCACGCGCCAGATCGACTGCGGGTCGGTCTTCGGCTGTGACGCCAGATGCTGCGTCACGGCCTGCGTGATCGCGAGATTGCCGGACGATAGCAGCACAACCACCTGCTCGTCCGGCACCTCGAACAACACCATCTTGCGGAACGTGCTCACGTGATCAATGCCCGCGTTGGTGCGCGAATCGGACAGGAACACGAGCCCTTCGTCCACGCGCATCGCCACACAGTACGTCATTGCCCGCCTCCCACTTGCACATCCACCTTCACGTCGAGTGACTCTTCGCCTCCGCCGATGCGCATGCCGCGCACGGGTGCGGCTGCTTCGTAGTCACGGCCCGTTGCGACGCGGCAATACGCTTCGCCCGCGAAGCATGCATGCGTGACGTCAATCGACACCCAGCCGCTCTCGCGTACCCATACGTCGACCCACGCATGGCTCGCGGCATGCTCCACGTCGCCCGCATCGAAATAGCCGCTCACGTAGCGGGCCGGCACGCCGCTGGCGCGACAGCATGCGAGCATCAGATGTGCATGATCCTGGCATACGCCATGCCGCAGCGCTAGCGCATCGGCCGCCGTGCTCGTCGCGGCCGTGACGCCCTGCCGGTACGCAACCGTGCCCGCGATCCGCTCGGCCAGCGCGATGAACGCATCGGACCCGTCACCCGCGCCGAGCGGTGCGGCGAGTTCACGGATCGCACCATCGGCCTCGGTGAGCCGCGTCGGGCACGTGTAGTGCTCCACCGGCACCGGCCCCGGATCGAGCCCGAGCCGGCCATCGTCGAGCGGTTGCGTATCGATCGCGCCGTGCGCATGCAGTGCGATCTCGGACAGCGGGCGCGTGACAACCAGCGAGTGCAGCGCGTTGCCGTACGCGTCGCTCGACGCCTCGAGCATGCCGGGTGCGGCGATCCGCCAGCCCGCTACGTACTGCGACGGCAGAGCCGGCGGCGTCATCCGGATCTGCTGGATCGAATAGGTGAGTGGCGCTGAATAGCGATAGATCGTGTCGTGTCGGATGGTCAGGTACATGGGAATCTCGATTCAGCTCGCGGACATCAGGAAGGTGCGCGAGACCATGTTGCCGAGCGCATAGACGCGCTCGAGCGATTCGTTCAGGAACGCGTGCAGCCCTTGCGCGCGGAGCTTGCGGATGTCCGCATAGTGCAGCTCCGCGCGCAGGCGGCCCGCCTCGCGCTCGCACTCGGCCGACGCACCGTTCTTCAGCTTGTCGAGCGTCATGCAAAAATCATCGATCGCCGCGCGCAGCGAGCGTGGCATCGCGGGGTTCAGCAGCAGCAGTTCGGCTACGCGGTCAGGCGTCACGACGTCGCGATAGACCTTGTGATAGATCTCCATCCCCGACACCGATGTGAGGATCGACGTCCAGTAGTAGAACTCGTCGATTTCGTCCGGAGCATCGGTGGCGGCCTGCTCGATGTCGAGAAAGCGCACGTCGAGCATCCGCGCGACGTTGTCCGCACGTTCGAGAAACGTGCCGAGGCGCGAGAAATAATAGGCGTCGTCGCGCATCGCGGTGCCGATCGACACGCCGCGCGCAAGGTGCACGCGCGACTTCACCCATTCGAGGAACCCATGCGGGTCGGATGCGAGCGTGCCCGAGGCGAGCTGCTCGACGCACTCGATCCACGTATGGTTGATCGTCTCCCACCACTCCGTGGTCAGCAGGCCGCGCACCGCGCGTGCGTTCTCCCGCGCGCTGCGCAGGCAGGAAAAGATGCTCGACGGGTTGTCGCGATCGGCGACCAGAAACGCAATGACAGCTTCCGGCGCGGGTTCGCCATGTTTCGTCGCGAACGCGGATTCAAGCTCGACTGAGCGCAGTAGCGCGCGCAGCGTGCGGCGCTGCCGTTCGGCCTCCTGCGGCAGCAGAAGCGATTTGAGGTTGATGTCGACGATGCGAGCGGTGTTCTCCGCCCGCTCCAAATAGCGCGCCATCCAGTAGATATGATCCGCGGTGCGGCTCAGCATGCTGCCTCCTTTGTTCCGTGACTCCGGCCGTCGCCCGGTCGGGCGGACCTGTGCGCCGCGCTCAGCCCACAACCCACGTATCCTTCGTTCCGCCGCCCTGCGACGAATTCACCACCAGCGAACCCTCTTTCAGCGCGACTCGCGTGAGGCCGCCCGCGACCATCTTCACGGTGCGGCCCGACAGCACGAACGGACGCAGGTCGATATGGCGCGGCGCGATGCCGGCTTCGACGAAGGTCGGACAGGTGGACAGTGCGAGCGTCGGCTGCGCGATGTAGTTCTCCGGCTGCGCGATGAGTCGCGCACGGAATGCGTCGATCTCGGCCTTCGTCGCGGCGGGCCCGACCAGCATTCCGTACCCACCCGCGCCGTGCACTTCCTTGACGACGAGCTCGGGCAGATGCGCGAGCGTGTACGCGAGATCGTCGGGCTTGCGGCACTGGTAGGTCGGCACGTTGTTGAGGATCGGCTGCTCGCCGAGGTAAAACTCGATCATGTCGGGCACGAACGGGTAGATCGACTTGTCGTCGGCGATGCCGGTGCCGATCGCGTTTGCAATCGTCACGCGCCCTGCACGATACGCACCGAGCAGCCCGGGTACACCGAGTGCCGAATCGCTGCGGAACGCGAGCGGATCGAGAAAATCGTCGTCGAGCCGACGGTAGATCACGTCGACGCGCTTGGGCCCGTGAGTCGTACGCATGTATACGTGCCCGCCGTCGACGAACAAGTCCTTGCCCTCGACGAGCTCGACACCCATCTGCTGCGCGAGGAACGTGTGCTCGAAATACGCGGAGTTGTACATACCCGGCGTCATCACGACGACCGCCGGATCGTCGACGCCGTCCGGCGCGCTCGCACGCAACGTATCGAGCAGCAGGTCCGGATAATGCGCGACCGGCGCAATGCGATTGTGCACGAACAAATCGGGAAAGAGCCGCATCATCATCTTTCGGTTTTCCAGCATGTATGACACCCCCGACGGCACGCGCAGATTGTCCTCGAGCACGTAGAACGCACCATCGTCACCGGCCCGCACGAGATCGACGCCCGCGATGTGCGCGCGGATGTCGCGCGGCACTTCGACATTCTGCATTTCGGGCCGGTACTGCGCGTTCGCATAGATTTGCGCGGCCGGCACGATGCCCGCGCGCACGATGTCGCCCCGATGATAGACGTCGTGCAGGAAGCGGTTGAGCGCCTGCACGCGCTGCCGCAGGCCGGCTTCGAGCGTGCGCCATGCGGCGATCGGCACGATGCGAGGGATCTGATCGAACGGGATCAGCCGCTCACCGCCCGATTCGTCGCCGTTGACGGCGAACGTGATGCCGACCCGCCGGAACATCAAATCCGCTTCCGCGCGCTTGCGGCGCATTGTGTCGTCGCTCTGCTGGCTCAACCAGCGCTCGAACGCTTCATAGTGACGCCGGACGGCGCCGCCTTCGAGATGCATTTCGTCATAGAACTGCATGCGGGTCTCCGTTTATGGTTGAATGCGCCGCCGGCGCGACCATACGTGCGTGGGAAATAGGCGAGGAATGCGACCAGCAAACATGCCGGTCCTCGGAAGAAGGATGGCCGATGGCCTCAGGAATCGGTCGGGCGCGCCGGATACATGGGGTGAAGCTCGGCCTCGCCGTGCCTGTGCGGCCGCAGGATCGGGGCGGATGCCTGCCGACGGATATCAGTGAGCCACGACGCCAGCTCGGCATCGGTCATGCCGAGCGCCTTCGCGGTGTCGGACGACGCATTGGGCTTGCGCGGATAGCGCGCCTTTGCACGAGCTGCGGCCAACACGGCCGACTCACGTGCTCGTCGGCCTGAATCGTCCACATCGCTCTGTGCAGCAGCAACGGGTGCGGCGGCCGGACGCGCGATGAGACCGGGGTGCGGGGTATTCGCGCCGTCGTGCATCCCGATTGCGGCCGGCTGCCGCATCTCGTGCGCGTGGGGCGCCGCGACGCACATCGACCCGAACATCGATCCCGCTATCGCCACGACGATGGCAGGGCGATAGGCACACGGCCCCCGCTGTGGCCGCACGCCCGCGAACGGGTGCGCAACCCGTGTCGCCAACCTCCCGATGATGCGTCGATAGCCCATGATATCCATAGGAGTACGTCCCCGGCAAACCGCACCGCGCTCGTTTGAATGGAAATTCACCGATGCCAGTATCGCGTTCGGTTCGCGGGCAAGTAAATCGGACTGGACTGATTTCGCCGGGACCCGATCATGACCGATGATCGAACTTGCCCCATTGGCAAGGCGTTAATGGATAATCTCCGTCAATTGGGCGACCAGAACCAATCGTGCAAGTCGACACCTTCGGCACGCTCGTCGCAGCGTCGCTCGCCCTCTTTCCCGGTCAGGTGCTCGTGTCGCGCGCGCCGGCCTTGCCAAACCGCATGTGCCGCAGAGCGATACCGGCCGGCCTTGAACACCCGAGGAAGCAGCAGCGATGACGCCGTCCGCCTTCATCAACACATTCGCGATCGCGCTGTCGGCTGGCACTGCGATCGAATCGCTGATCCACGGTTCGAACTGCCGACGTTCGTATGCTTGCTGTTTGTCGGCGTAGTGTTCAGCAACGGGTTGTCGCTGTTCGACTGGCGGCCGTCCGAGCACACGGTGTCGCTGCTCGGCAATGTGAGCCTCGCACTGCTGATGACGCTGCGGCCGTGATAACTCTCGTCTCTCGCGGTGCCGATTCTCGCGATGCTTGCGTCCCAGACGGTGCCGATGGTCGCCTACGCGGTGTTCGTCACGTACCGCTTGATGGGCCGCAACTACGACGCGGCGATGCTCGCCGCCGGGCATTGCGGCTTTGAGCACTGTGTGACACCCAAGGCGATCGCGAACATGCAGGCCGTGACCGTGCGCTAAGATGGATATCCATCAAGCAACTTGCTGCGGACCGGCGCGAACTCATGCATGCCCCTCGTGCGCGCGCTTCTGCGACGCATCAGTAGTGGCATCGGGAACGACGTGGCGGCGGCTCGCGCGATGTCGATCGACAAAATCGAGATAAATCTCAATCCCTCTCCAATGGCGGATCGATCTCGCGGGGCTCACTGCCCATAGCTGACTGTCGCTTCGAGACATACATATTGCGCGGTCGTTCAGTCGATTGGCAACGCTGCGACTGCGCTATACCGTTATTCAGTGGCGCCACATCGGGATCCAATCGCCGTACCGGCATGCGCCGCACAAAATCTACAACACGCATCGCCATGGTCCGGTCCTCAGGCTCGACAGAGTTCGCTAATGCATGTGCGATCTGGTGCCAGACGCTCAACGATTCGATATGCGCACGCCACAACGCGCGTTGCGTCTCCTCGCTAATCGCTGAGCGGTAAAAACGCGGAGCAACCCCGCGAGAGGCCATCCGAACCACAGCCTGTTTGGGAAAGCGCTGCGTATGGCCGCGCACCAGTCTCGGCGTCGCATTAGCCTCCACGCCCTGTTCGCGCAACTGTCGTGCAAACTCGTCTCGCCAATGCCGCAAATCGGGTTTGCGCGGATTCAAGCGCCGTCCATCAGGGCCTCGCGCCTGAACGCACAGATGCACATGAGGATGCGTTCGGTCATCGTGCAGAGCGAACACATATGGTCTTCCATCTCCAAAAATTTCTCGCGCAAACGCGCGTGCCGCATTGCGCACCGCCTCACGGTCGGTGCCGGGCAGCATAGACAGCATCACATTGAAGGTTTCGCGATGTCGGCTGTCCTCCTGCATCCCCCAGCCACTCCACCTCCATTCATCGCACAGATCCTGCAAAGCAGCGTCTCCAGCAATCACGCGTGCGTCCTGATCCTCCAGATCGACGCGACCGTGGCGCGAGATATATTGCAGGTGACGACGCACCGCACGCATCCCTTGTGCGCCCGAGGCCCGATTCGTAATCTTGACCATGACTTCGGGCGCACACCGCAGCGTCAAGGCGAGCCGCTCGCGCAAGCGCCGTGCATCGCTCGGCAACGCCCCGCTCGACAAATACTGAGCACGTGCGTGCCGCAGTGGTTCGTAGAACAACCGATCCCCCCAATTGACCAGAAGCGCGTCGACATAAATTTTTGGAAACGGCATATCAGCGGCCCCATCGGTCTAGATTGCTTTGCAGATGTCTCACCACTGAGCGCAAGTGCGCGTCGATCTCGCCGCGAAGCTGCTGCCAGTCGAGTCCCTCCATGCGCTCGTTAGCGTCTGCGCGCCTCTCCAGTGCATTTAGTCGCGTACGAATCGCAGCGAGCTGTCGATTCGACTCCGCGAACAGCATTAATTCACGGTTTCCGAACTGTGGCTGCTTTGTCAGGTGTGCCCGAACCAATGCGGCAATCCATCGATTCGGCGTAAAGCCGTTCAAATAGGCCTGTGCTTTGACGCACTCCATTTCGGCGCGCGTGAGCCCCACCCCGATTCGTACGTCTCGCTCGCTCGGCGTCTCCATCAACCGCTCCATGTTCGGCTGATCGACGGCAATTTCCATGGTTTCGGCCGCGAGTCGCCGCAAGCCCTCGCCCGGCGTCACGCCATGCTGCGCGCACCATGCCGTCCAGATGGGTTTTAGCGTGCCCAGTTCGACGGCAATGCGTGCTCGAGTTCGCGATCCCATGATCGTCTACCTTTCAGGTGCTGCAGGCACGGCAACCGCATGCTCGATTTCCCGCTGCCGCAAGTGTGCTTGCCTTTGCTCTGTCTGCCCCATTCGCGTTGACGGCGCCTTCCGGTCGAACACCCGTGGCCGGGAAAGCTCAACACCTTCGGCGCGAAACACGTCGAGCATGCGCGTGGCGCGTTGCTTGACTCGCTCGATCGAGCGATCGCTGAACCCCTGCTCGCGCATAGCCGCGACGATCGCGGCAAGCTGCATTACATGAGCATCGGACGTCGACTGACGCATCGTCGCATCCTCCGGTTTTTCTGGGTGGACCGTGGATACGCCGCGAGGCGGCGCCGCGGTAGCGGATTCCGGTGCCGAGGCGAGATGCTCAAGTGTGCGCTCGCGCCGCGCTTCGGTCTGCCCAGTCAGATCCGACAGCCGTGCAAGATCGACGGCTTTCGCAGCGTATCCGCTCACCTCCATCCCAAGCAAGGTGGCCTGTAACCACACCTCCTGGCAAAAGGCCTCGTGTCCCGAGATTCGAATACGCGTCCAGGCCTTCGCCCGCGCGAGATCCATCATCGACTCGACGATATCCGCACGGATATGCTCGGTGACAAGATACTGGCCTCTATCCTCGAACGCTCGTTGGTCAGGCGCATCCTTCAGAAAATACCCACTTCCCGCACGCAAATAGCGCCTGTCTACATACTCGGGCGGCATGGCCAGGGGCGAGAGCTTCGGCACTGGCCGAGCGCCGCACCTGCCGAAGATGCCGAAGATGCCGGCAACCCCGGCATCGGGTCGATCACCCGTGCGAGGGTGGCTTCCTATAGCTTCTTTGCGCAAGGGAGCGCGGGATGCGTCAAACGCCTGTCGATGATGCATCTGTATCGCAGTGTAGCCGGACAGATCTACCTGAGATCGACCGGGCACGCACTCCAACGAAAAATCCGGCTCGATCACGTTCGTAGCGGGATTTGGGCCAGTCTCGTGCCGTGCCAACCATTCAGCTTTGTCCATGATGAACCTCGCCTATCGTTCGTCGGGTGAGGACAATCTATGCGGTGACAATGCGAGCATTGCGTTTCGCCCTATCGACTACCGCGGTGGGTCATCGGTGTCGCCACGATCTTCCACGCAGGCCTTCGCTCGTGCGAGCGCAGTCGCACGGGCTGCTTTCACACGTTCCCACGATGCAGCCTGCAACGCATCGAGTTTCGCATCCAGGTCTTCGCCCATTCCGATTTCTCGTGCAGATTTTTTCAGCGATGCCACCGCACGCTCGAGCTGATCTCGTGCGCGGTCCCACGGATAGACTTTTGCTTGCGCGCCGTCGTAGCCAACCTGCACGTCCGCGCCGTTCAAGCGATGGTTCTCGTCCATCCACCGCAGGCGATCTGACACGAACGTCATCTCTGCCTTGGCGTGAAACACCACGCTTCGTGGCGCGACCTCTTGAACGAGATAATGTTCGGTATTGAACACCTCACCGCGATAGGGTCCCCCGTGCTCGCGCGGTGTCGCCATCCTTAGTGTGGCGCCAAACCGATGTTGAGCCAATGTCTTGATTTCCTCCGGCACCGCGTCGAGCCCATAAAGCAACGCCCCAGGTGCACGACGCGACGCTTGGGCCGCGCCCTGGTCCGCGACGGATTCACTTGGCGGGCTGGACGATTGCACGGAGGATCGTGCCGGCTGCCCATCCTCGGGCGTTCGCATCGGTGCCACCTCTTTACTTGAACCTTGCGACACAGGACGTAGACTCACCTCGTTCGCACCTGTACCCTTGTCTGCTCTTGCGCGTGCCATATCCTGAACTCCTGCCACGTTAAACGACATGCTGTTTGCCACCATGTGGCCCCTACCTTCGTCAAGTGGCGTCAGCAAGGGGCCATCACGAACGGCGCTTCGTAACAGCTCACCAACCGCATCCACTCCGCTGAGCACGGCCATATCGTTGAAGTCCGTCGGTACCTGATTGTCGACACGCGATCCTGGCGTGAACTGCGGCGCGACCAATCTCGCCTGGGCATCGCGCGCCGCATGCTCGGCATGCGCGTAGCCCGCACCAAGGTCCGCCAGAATGACGAGTTCAGCCTGCGGATACCGCGCGCGCCAGGCGAGCGCCACCTTGAGCAGATTGCCGCTCGATAAGGCTGCAAGCGTGTACCAATGGGTTGCTTGCCACGCGGACACAGCCGTTGCTACGCCTTCTGCAATCATGATCGGCATGCAGACCTCGCCGCAACTTTGCATCGGCGCGACTTCCCAGCAGCCCCCCGCTTTTGCGCCACCCGCCAGTGCTGATTTACGACCATCACGGTCAATCAGTTCGAGCGTCGAGATTCGGTTTCCGATGCTAACCGGAACGATCAACACTCGACCACGGAGTGGCTCGTTGGCACGTTTTGGCACATAGCCGAGCAACGCGTGCAATTCCTCCGCTTCGAGCTCGCGCAGTGTGGGCACCAACGGGATCTGCTTACGCACCATATAGGGATGGTCAGGCGCGAGCGGCCGCGCCCAGCGCCAGATTGCTTGCGCCTCACGCGCGACGGCAGCTCGCCTGGCCTGGCTTTTACGCTCGCGTTCGGAACCACCATCGACCATGGGGGCGGGACTCGTCGCGGTAGAACCCGCGCGATTGCCGAACACGCGCGAGCCCGCCAGATCGAATCCATGCTGACTGGCCAGCCAAAACAGTGAAGCGAGCGTCTTGCCGCCTTTCTCGCTCGCCGAACGCCACGTCGCACGCGCGGCTCGTGCGTCGTAATTGGGCGCCGTTTGACTCCATGCATCCCACAAATCAAAGCCCGCGTCGCCCAATCCGTGCTTCACGGCGAACGCCATGTCAACCCACGTCGTATAGTCTTCGGCCGGGATCGTGGACAAAGCGGCGCGCACACGCTCTGCCTCGCTAACGAACGGGCCGCTCATGGATTCTCTCCGTCCGCGGAGACCTCGCCGGTCTGGACCAAAATCCGGGTGCGGCCCGCGACTTGATGCTCGTGCCGCTTACCCGTCCCCGGTGCCGATTCCGAGTGGGCTGCCGCAACGCTGTCATCCGATAATCGACGTCGAGCGCGCGCAATATCGTCGGCCTGCACGCCAAGCAACGTGAAATGCTGCTCCACATATGCGTGCGCATCTTCGCAACTGATATCGTCCCGCGGCTGCGGCAAGTCGCGCGGATCCCACGTCTGAGCAACTTCCAGATAATCCGGTGAAACATGAAGACTCGAGGAGTGGGCGTCGACTTCGTCGTCGCCCAAGTCTCTTACCCGGCGCTCGATTTGAGCGGTAAATCTCGCGATATCTAGCGCCGGTACCGTGGGCGCGCTCATCAGACGTGATGTGAAGACCGGATCACGCCAGTAGCAAATCCGATGGGCCAGAATCGGCCGGGTATTTTCAAGAAGGATGATCTCCTTGTCACGACCGAGTTCTTTGAGTTCCTGCGGCAACATCAACGGTCGGCGCTGTTCCGAGAAACTCTCGCTTGTGCCACCTCGACCTGCGAAGACGCTCCCTGAGCGGCTCGTTGTGCGCGAATGTGTCGTACGCGTGCCCAGCATCTCCGAGTACGCGTTGGCATCAGCCTGCTCGCGCGGCGCAAACAGAATCTGCATCGCATGATTCGTCACAATGCTTCTCGCGTCGGCGCGGCCGTAGACCGATTCGAGTTGGGAAACAGACTGCACAATCGAGAGCAAGCGCAGATCGTAGCCGGCCATGTAGGCCACTGCTCGCGCGAGGATCTGAATTTTGCCGATTGATGTCATCTCGTCCAGCAACAGGAGACACTGATATTTCAGATCGGGATTGTTCTGCGGCAGTTCCTTGGTATTCAGATTCACGAGCTGAGAGAAGACCAGATTCATCAGCAGCGCTGCTTCGCTCAGATGGTCTGGCGTTACACCGAGATATACGGACATTCGGCGCTTTCTCATGTCTCTCAAATCGAAGTCGCTCGCACTCGTTGCCGCATCGACGATCGGATTGGCCCAGATTGTAAGGGGCGCATTAAATGTCGCCAGGATGCTGGCCAGCACCTTGTCGTCGTTGGAGAGAAAGCGATTCAGCGCGTCAACACAGGCTCGGCTCAAAAACTGTCGATCTCGCGCCAACACCCGTTGCAAATAGACCTTAAGCGGCATCCCGTTTCCCGAGGACTGGCGTAGTACCTCACCCATTGTCACCGGATAGTCCGGCGTATCGGCCACCTCCGCGTGGCGAGCATCACGCCATTCGCACAGCAACAGTACGAGCGCGAGGAACAGATTGCGGGCCTGGTCTTTCCAGAATTCGTCGTGTCCACCCGCCGGGTACAACACATGGCTAATGGCCAGGATGTCGCCCACACGAAACACCCCGTCGCCGATTACGGATAGCGGGTTATACCGATGCGTTCGGCCATCCTCCGCAAAGGGGTTAAAGAGATATACCGCGTGCCCGTGTGCGTGCCGAAAGCCGGCAGTTAGCTGAAAATTCTCCTGTTTAATGTCGAGCACCACGACAGAATCGGGATAGCTCAGCAGGTTCGGCACGACGACGCTAACACCTTTTCCCGAACGCGCGGGTGCCGCAAGCAACACGAACTGCTGCCCCGTAAAGCGCAGATAGCGACTACGCCAGCGGCCGACGACAAGCGCTGGGTTTGATGGCGTGAGCAAGCCCTGCCTCATCACAATCCCGCCTTGCGAATATCCGCATCGGTGGCAAAACGCGCGTCGCCGTAAAGCGCCCGGCGCGCTGCCCGCTCAAGCCATACGTAGATGGCAAGCACCGGACTGCCAAAAGCAATGGCCAATCCGATAAAACCCGCACCGGCCAAACGCCTACCCATATTCGGCAGGCCGCCGTCGGACCACGCCAGAACTGCATCGACCCATGCCGACCAATGCGCGCGAAGCGGATTGAGATGCAAGCTCACGTATAGCGTGCAGGTAGCTAACCAGATCGCAACGCAAAGCTCCATCAACATCCCGATGACCACGCCAAGCGTGACGATCGTCGCGCGCCACGAGAACGAATGCCAGTCAGAGATCGGACGTGGCTGTCGCATCACGACTCCCTCCACCCTGATTATCCACCTGCCCGATTCTGCGCAGCGGATCGAACCACACTTCAGTCATCGCCCAGCGTTTGCCGATCTGAGCACCGTGCGAGTCGAGCACCGCCTGCGCCTGCATGTGCGCAACCACGTCGATCGTGAGAAACAGCAAGCGCTTAAGCGATGCAACATCCCACGCCGCCGCCTCGGGATGCTCTTTGGCCATCAACGCGAAGCGTTCAATGGCAACGCGCGCACTGGAGGCATGAAAGCTCGTCATCGATCCCGCGTGCCCGGTCGTCAGCAGCTTCAAAAAATCGTACGCTTCCGAGCCGCGCAGCTCAGCAAGCAGTACCCGATCGGGACGCATGCGCATGGCGCTGGCAATCAAGTCGGCGGGCGTGATGCGAGCGCGGCCCTGCTCGCCCTTGCTGTACAAAAGATGCACGCAGTTGTCCAGATGCCGGATGAATAGTTCGCGCACGTCTTCGATCGTCACGATGCGTTCGTTCGAGGGCAAATATCGACACAAACTGCGCATAAAGCTCGTTTTGCCAGATCCAGTGTCACCGACAACGACGATGTTCTTGTGCGCCTGCACGGCGCGCTCAAAGAAAGTCGCAAACTCGCGTGCATCAAGCCGTTCGATGAGCAACTGGTCTGCTGCATGCAAGGCCGATTTCTCCGTATCGAGGTCGCTCGGGCGATGCCACTGCGTCGTCTCAAAAAGCCCCTCGTCGCGATAGCGCTCGAGCGTCTTCCCCTCAGCGGACGGTCGCCTAATCGTTACCGAAACCGAGCCTGGAGGAACTGCCGGCGGTACAGCAATCTGAATGCGCGCGTTGCCCGGCAGCAGGGCTGAGAGCAATGGACGTTCGGCTGAAATGCCCTGATTCGTCAGGGTCGCAATCGCGACGGAAAACGCCATCAGTCGCTCGAAGTCGAGTTCCAAGCGCTCGTGCGCTTGCCAGCCTAGACGAGTTTCAGTTAGCACGTGCTGTGGGCGATTGATCACGAGCTCGGTGACCTCTGCATCTTCGAGCAATGGTGCAAACGGACGCATCAACTCCCTCACCGACGCGTCGTCGGGTAACACGGATAGTGCATCGGCTAGAGGAGCGGGCGCCACCGATGGCGTATGCACATAAGCGTTCATCGCACGCCCTCCGGTTCAAGGGTGTAGACGGAACTGAAATCAAGATCACGCGCGAGAACAATCGTGAATTCCGCGCCCTGATTCTGTTTGAGCGTGGGTGCAATATTGATGGTCTGATCGAGCACCCGCGTAGCCATGTCGTTGCCTTGTGCCTGCGTACTCTGATAAACGATCGTGCCGTTGGCGTTGCCCCCGCGCGTGGCCAGATAGCCGATTGCATCCTGGCTCAGTCCGAGCAGCATCGCCGCGCCCACACGCTCGCCCCAGTGATTGTCGAGTGCACCGGCCACGCCCATACGACCTAGCGCATCGGCCACGGGTGAGTCGATTTGCACGATCACGCCATGCGGTGTGACGATTCTGGCCGACAGAACGAATACGCGCTTTTGCCCGGGCGCGAGATTGGCACGATATTCGCAATTGATTTGCGATCCGCGCTCGATGAGCACAACGCGCCCGTCGTCAGAATAAACATTGCGAGTGACCGTGCAGGTCGAAATGCCGGCTTGTGTCGAATCGAACGCGGTGTCGCCCGCACAGTCAATCTTGGTGCCCTGACTGAGCAGCAAGCTGCGGTTGCCGATAAACGCGGCTTTCACCTTTGGCGTGCGGGTCGGAACCAGCGCCTGCGCCAGGCTCGAGAACGTTCCCTGATCCGCGCCACCGGTCTGTTCGCTCACGTGTGCCAGGACCGTTCCCGACCCACCGGAGGCTGCTTCCTTCATGTTGCCAGGCTCACTCTCACGGCCGGCAACGACAAGCAACGGTGCATCGTAATAGCTGTGTGCCGGTCCGATGCGATCCACGGCTACGGCCGCGCGTGGCGCTGATACAGCCATCGATGGCGCAGGCCCCGCACTTGCAGCCCCGGCAATTTCCGCAAGCGCTGGATCGATCTCGAATACCTTGTCGTGCGTATCCTGAGCACGAACCGCATTGCGCCGAGCGCGCTCGGCAGCATCATGGCGGCTGAGCACGCCATGAACCGTCCACACGGCGCCGGCTAGCGCGAGCATGACAATCACGAGTGGGATAAGCCAGCCGGCTATCGAGCGACGATTCTGCCCATCTAGACTGGGTAAGCCGCGATCCAGGACGGTAAACGAATCGGATCCTGACAAGTCGATTTGGTGCGACTCCAAATTGTCGTGGGGGGATCTACCGTTGCGCGAAGTCTCGTCAATCATCCTCGCTACTCCGCAAAGTACGGCGCACACCATCGACCGTTACACCGTGCCGAGGCGCTACGCCGTCAAGGTCAAATGCGTCGTTCCACAGTCCGACCGTCTCCTCGCCTAGACGCAACACGAGACGCCGAGCCAGCTCATGAACGACGATCACATCGTGGTCCATATGCTTGTCCACAACGCGCTCACTATCGTCGTCTTCAACGCGAAAGACAGCGGGTATTCGGCGATTGTTCGGAATTCGGATATAGGTGAAGCGACCGTCATCCCACGCCGCAGATGGTGCAATGTCTTCGGCATGCGGCATGACCTGCATCGAATAAGCGGTATTGCGCACGCTCGAAGGTTGGGAAAGGCGTTGTTGCAGACACGTCATGCGCGCCGCAATACGAGCGTTCGCTGCGTTGGCGTCGGGATACACAAAACTTACCCGGTACATTTCACGCGTATTACCGAAGCGGGCTTTCAGCGGCAGCACGACAAGATCGAAACTGTAACTGCGTCGATCGGTCCGAATGACGAGATTCGTGTCGTGCGCCGCAAGCTTTGGTTTCAGATAAACGTCGTGATCGCCCCGGTTGGCGACGACGTGCCATCCGTCACGATCACCTGGCGCGACCACAAGAATATGCTCGCCCGGATCCAGCGCGATATGCGTGGCGAAGCCGCGCTGTGCGATTACGCGCACCACGTCATCCGGCATGAATCGTACTTGGCGCACCCGCGTATCACGGGTCCATTCCGGTACGATATGAGCATCGACGGATTGCGCCGCCACGCTTGCTAGCAAAACTGTCGCAGATACGAGCACGTTCATCGCGTCCCTCCTGCAGCAGCAGGCTGAGCAGGTGATACGTCTTCTGCGTCCCGACTGTACGCGGTGACCTTGAAACCAAAGGGGTTTTCGATTGCCGTACGCTCGCGCATGAGCGTAGCTGGACGATACGTAAAAGCCAGCGTAATCACGAAACGTTGTGCGGGCTCGCCGCTGTCGATACCATTCTTGAGCGTCGTGCGTTCGATATGCACGACTGCACGGCCGGGCTCGTCAGGCACCAGAGTGGTGGACACAACTCGAACACGGTACTGTACCGATGCGCCAAGGCGTTGATCTAGCGCGTCAGGTCCGCTATAGATTTGGCGATATGCGCGTGCGACCGACTCGTCGCTCATTTCGAGGACGCGGTCGTAGTCCATCTGCAGCAATCCCCAGTCATAGCGCTCTCGCGATCGGACATAGACCGCGACCCAATGCCTGTCTTGTATCTCGCGCAGCGGAATGTGCTTGGCGTCAAGCACATCGATGAGCTGCGCTTCACCAGTGAGCTTGTCCACCTCAATCGGCAACGGCACCACACGGTAAAACGGCGTCATCATGGCAAGCGCAGCCACGGAGCCCATTGCAACGGCAACGGCCGCGCCCGCCACCTGCCATGCTCGGCGTTCGGAGCGCGCCTGCAGATGCGTAAGCGACGTCTCAAAGTCGAGCGCGCGTCGGTAGTCGTTCCCGCCGTTCATGGGCAGTCTCCAACTGATGGCGCAACTTTACCGGGCGGAATAGGCAACTGCTGATTGACCGGCACCCGATGAGAACCATCGGGCAGCTCCGGTTTGGGTGGCACACTGCCACAGCCTGACAGCGCTATGATCAGCATGCTCAGCGTCATCGACGACCAAACCGGCTTCATGATCGTCCTCCTTACCGTCCGAACGTCACGGGCACCATCTCGTCCTGAAGGCGATGAGTGTTGCCAGCTCGCTTGAGAATCAGTTCGGACTGCTGCTGCGCGATTAAGCGGTCCTCGGTATCTGACAGCGTCTTGAAAAGCTGCAGCTTCGTCATCTCGTTGCCGACTGCGGTGCTCTCAGATTGAATGCGCGCCTGTAGCTCTGCGATGCCTTTCGTATCCTGGGTCGCATCGATCTGCCGCATCAAGCGCTCGATTCGGTCAAGCTCCGCCAGCTCGGTCTGATACGCTTGCAGACCGAGTGCCTTGTCCTGAAATGGCTTGTTCAGCGCGCGCTGGCAAATCTGCTGATCGATACCGCGCTGGTCCTCGCAGTCATAGAGCTTGTTTTGCGCACGTAACGCCTTTGCAGGACCGGTGAGGCCCGCATACCCCCCCTGTCGAATCGCTGCATAAATGTCTTGCCAATCAGCAGGCAGCGCATTGGCTAGTCCCGGTCGGTCAAGCAACGCGCCGAACCCGCGCGCACCGCTCATCGAGCGATACAGCGCGATTTCCTGCTGCACTTGCTGCTTTAACTGTCCGACCATCGCAATGGCCTGAGCCACGTTCCGTTCGTCATAGACGGAATAAATCTCCGCGCTTGCGGGCATGGCAATCGCACCGGCGAACGCAGTCGCAGCAATCAGGATGTGGGCCGCTAATGAGTGACGCTTCATGGTTTGAACTCCTCGTCAATCCTCGGTTTGATCGAGATGAGCACGTGCTGCGCGCTGATACGCTGGAGCTCGCACGGCCCCGGTTGTGCCAGCAAGCGCGCCGGCCTCACTTGTCCGGGCACCCGACGATGCACTTCGGGGCAAGGCACGCAGTCCGGACACGAGTGCGCCGCTCATCTGCCGGGACGTGTATCCCGCGACGAAGGCGCCAAAACCGGAAAGGGTCGCGCCTCCTGCAAGCCCGGAGGCGACGGCCGGCAGCTGCCAGCCGATCATGGCCAGTAGTACGGACGTCACGAACATCCCAAATGCCCCCGCCCATGGCGCGCTCGCCTCCAGCGCCTCGCGCGCGGCCGCCGCAAGCGCATCAGCAGAAGTCTCGGGCGGTGCCGTCGTCACATGAAATGGCGCGAGATTGGCGGAGAATGCGGCAAGCGCGAGCCCCAAGAACGCTGCGACCAATATCTGAAGCAGCGCATAGTTCACCACCTTGGCCGTCCAAGCCTCAAAAAAGCGCGCGGTCGGGCTAAATGCAGCGCACGCGATAAATGCGGGTCCGAGCGCAAGCACGAGATCAAGCAGCATGCGCGCCATGAGAACTTCGACGGCCAACACCATCAGGAAAATCGCCCCGCCGAACGCAGCTACCAGACCGCAGACCAGGTCACCGATGCCTGCGACAATGCCACTCATACTCAACCCCTCGTGGGTTGCCTTATCGAAATAGGCGTCAACCACGAGGTTAAGCTGCCGGTCATAGCAATCAAGCGTGCGGTAGATGCCGGCCGCGCTTGTGTCTGATGCGCTCGCTTGCACGAAAGCCGCGCACCCCGCGTTGCCGGCACCAGCGTTGACTGCCGCGGTTTGAATTGCCTGAGCAACGCCGGTAGTGGCCCCGCTCACGGCGGTGACAACATGCGACTGATAAAGACCTGTGCCCAGTGCAAATGCGAGTGTGATTGCGACTTTCGTGCCTCGCCAGGCGAACGCAGGGACCGGTTCATGGGCCTCGCCGCGAACCACGGCCATGCCAAACGCGAGAATCCAGATCGTCACCCCAGTTGTCGCCACTGGTACAAGCGCGGAGGAAAGCGCCGACGATGCGTCTGTCACATACGTTTGCATACCATTTTCGAGTGTGCCGCCCACCGCACTGAAAAGCCCGTTCATCGCAAACCTCGCTCAGGGCTTACCACGGTGTTCACATGATCTGTTCGACGCGAACTTGATCGCGCTCGGCGCGCGGCCACTGCATCATGGAAGTGCGGCAGCCACGCTTCCGGTAACTCACCCACATCGGCTCGAATCGCATCGAGCAATGCAACGTTATCCGTCGTGCCAGACAGTACGTCGAGCACGTCGCCCAAACCGGTTAAATCCAGTCGCCCGACTGCCGAACGATGGCCTTGCTTAACCAGAAATAGCCGGCTGTGTTCGCCCATGCGCCGCACGATGTTGAATTCGGCTTCGGACAGCTTGAACCCATGAACATAGTCGTCATAGTCAGCTGTAGGGTTCGGTAGAAAGAAAAATGTGGCTGTTTGCTCGACAAGTGCGCGGGCAATAGGACTATTGAGTACATCCGCGGGCGACTGTGTGTCGAATATACCCAGGCCATTTAGTTTGCGAATCGTCTTTTGCTTGTCGTTTGCAAATTCTCTAAAAACCGGATCGCGTAGCCGCTTCCAGAACTCCGTCATCACGTAGATGAAGCGCCGGCCGTCCATCAAGCGCTCGGTCAGATACAGTAACACCATCGTCAGGGGTGTGGACGCTTCGGGATCGTCAAGAAGCTCCGTATCGTCAAATCCGAGGAGACTATGGCTGTGGAAATCAATCCGGTCCACCGGATTGTCGAGCAACCAACCGAGACGTCCACCGGCACACCATTTAGCAAGCCGCGCATGCAGACTGTTTTCGCCAACGTTCGGTAAAAGTTGTCGGACCATCGACAATCGCCGCAACGAGCGCTCCATGCGCGCGACCTGCTGGACGGCGCGGGAAATGTCGAGCTCCTCCTTGGCTGACAGCACAGAGCCGCTATCGACGAGCTTGCATACGAGACGTTCCCAAAAATTGCGCGTGGCCTCGTGCGGTTCAAGCTGGAACGGATTCACACCGGTCGGCTCTCCCCGACGAAAGACCGTATATTTACCGCCCATTGCACGAATGCCGATCTCGGCACCGCGATCCTTGTCGTAGAGCACGGCGGTTACGCCATACTTCGTCGCCATGGCGAGCAAGAATAATTCGAGCACCGTTTTACCTGCGCCCGCACGACCGATGATCTGCGTATTGGCCAAAGCCTTCTCGTCGATGGCGTCGGTCTTCTCAGGCGTCGCGTGAAAATTCAGATAGAGCGGTTGGCCACTGGGCGTCTTCACGATTGTGATGGCCTCGCCCCACGGATTGCCATTGCGCTTTCCGGTTGCGAAGTTATGCAGACTGGCCATTGCACAGAAATTGCGCGAAGTGAGCTTCGCATCGCGCGGCCGGTATCGCCAATTGCCCGGCCACTGCGCAAACCATGCGGCGTCGGCCACCAGGTCGATGAGTGCGCTTTGGAACCCGGCGTCGGCCAGGCACGTCCGTGCTTGGGCGACATGGCGGACCACGTCGTTTAACGAGTCGCCCATTACAGCCAACGTGTAGTGATACTCGCCTAGCACAAAGTCACCGTTCACAAGATCGTTTAATGCACGATCCATCGCTTCAATTTGGGAGACGGCTACATCGTCGCCAGCGACAAGTTGATTACGCTGACGCTCGAGCGTCTCCTTGGCACTTGGACGATCGAGAACGGTGAAGCTTTGCGTTTCGATATACTCGAATTCTCCATACAGCAATCCGTTGAGCATTCCTGGTTCGGTTTGCTCCGGGTAGTCCTTCAGATCGAGCATGGCCGCGTATCGGGTTTGCGCAGGCATACGGATTTCGAGCTTCTCCCGCTGAAACAGGAGCCGAGAGGTCGGCAGCGCTTCGTAGATTGGACCGGCTGGCACCGGCACCACTTCCCACGTTGCATTGACGAGATAGCCCAGCATTTCGAGCGCGGTCGAGTAACAGCGCGACTGCCCCGTCAATGGATCGGGACGCTCAACCACACCCAATGCGATAGGCGCCCAGGGTTTTAAACCCGATTCGATCTGCGAGGCGATATCTTCCATGGCTCGCAACGCGTCCTGCTGGTCGCGATGAATATCGTCAAGCGTACGACGGGCCGCACGGCTAAGTGCCCGCCCCAGTGTCGTGCGATGTGGTCGATACACCACGCTCAGATACAGCTCGTTGACCATCATTCGGTATCCGGAAAAGCTCGCGTAGTAGCGCTCAGCCAACTCCTGACAGAACCGGTTGGAGTACGATGTCTCGAAGCGATCTGCGGTGCGCCGCCGTAGCCGGTGTGTCCAAAGCGCGATGTGGCCGCCAGGAAGGTTACGTACGAGCTGATTGAATCCGATGTGGCGTGTAAGGATCTCGGCCGGATCGACCGCTTCGAACGCGATGCCTGGGATTTTCCAGATTTGCAGGTAGTCGCCCTCGCACGTACGAATAACCCGGTCTGTGACGTGCGATGAAAACGGAATAAAGTCAGCAAGCACCACTTCGCGTTGCGCGACTGCAGCAAGCGTTGATCGCATATTCATATCAGCCTCTGCGCTTGAAACGGATAGGCCCATATGCGTGAGCGTCCCAGAACGCACAATTGCGCTGACGCAACTTCATCCTGATACGCAACAGACGCTGGGCGAGCCGCTGATCGTCCTGGCGCGAGATCATTCGCATCGTCGCGAATACTGGAATGATCAGCAGCACGAGCCCAACGCCCGCGGGTGGACTGGCGACCAATACCCACACGGCAGGAATCAGCACGCCGCCGAGGACGATCAAAAGTGGCACGAGCGGCACCCCCCATAGCATTGCAGGCCGGGTGCAACCTTTGAAGATCGGGTCCGTGAGTGCGTCCATTGATCACTCCGTGCATACGTCAGCTTGTCGGAATCAGCATGCCGGCGATCACCGTCGCACAGCCGACGAATAGACCACCGATAAAGACATGTGCAATATCACCAAACCGGGCATGTTGAAACATCATCTTGAAACCTGCCCAGATGATCGAAATCGAACACACCACCCCACCGACGCCGAGCAACGTATTCTGGATCGTAATCAGCAAGGTGCTAACCTGAGTAAGCTGTGCGCTTGCTGGCACAGTCGTCATGACAAGCGCACTGGCCACTAAAACTCGAAGAGGAACAAGAGAAATTGTTCTGCAGAATATATCTGTGATCTTTAATAGATTATTATTTGATAGGATCACTACGTTTTTAACATTACCCTGTCTCATCTTCTATCACCTTTTTCGTTCAGAAGATCACAGCATCGGTTGATGACTCGCCATCTCGCTGACCGCGCACGGTCCTGTCTTCCGGGTTCTGGAGCGCTGAAGATGCCGGCGAAAACCGCGATCTAATTTCCCTTTGTGAAGCTACGGGGCGCACGGGGATCACCGGAATCGGCTTTGCCTCTGAAGTCGGAGCGGGCACGATGGCTTGGATAGCGTTCGCAGTTGTCACCACACGTTGGACGTATCCCGTTCGGAAGCCGGTGATAAAGTCACCGCTTTCATAGCATGACAACGCTGCGCGCAGTGCCTGCTGAGGGTCCGCGTAGATAACACGTGCACGTGCGAAGCACTCGCTTAGAATCGTCGCGCCAGCGGCCAAGTTTTGGCAGACATCGAACACGTTTGATGCCGTCAGCCCATAGCGAGACCAGTTCGCTCGATTGATTTGCGTGAGGCCCGCACTATAGTTCCATCCGGTTGCCTCAAGCGCGTTGAGCGTGGCAATTGCTTCATCCTGGCGCCGCGGTTGTCTTGCCAGACGGCCATGGACAACGCCAATCGCGTACGGATTGAATCCAGATTCGACGCGCACAATAGCGGCTAGCGTCGGTGGTGCGACGGCAGGTGCACATTGCTGAGCCAGTGCCATAAGGTCGTGTGCCATCATCGATCGCTCTCTATTGTTCGGCCGAAATCTCTCGACTACTTCGACATGTCACCGAAAACGGTTTCACCACAAGCCACTGAAGCTGCCGCGATCACGGCGGCACATAGCCAGCAGCTCGTTCGCGTTATGAGTCGCACGCCACCTCAGTCCTGAGTCGTACGCAAACCGTGGTGGGAACAGGAGGGAATTTATGCAGGGGTTGGCAAGAGCCCAAATCCGTCTTGTCGACGGCTCCTCCCGTCGAATCGAGACGTTGTGCTCAATGCCGAGAGTAGTAGAGACTGGCCGGCTTTCCCGCTATGTACCCGAACCATCTTTTCAAGGGCAGCGACTGCCGAATACGGCATGCGTGGTCGCCAGCCAACAAGAAAGTAGTCCTCCACATGGCGGCTCGACTCGTACGCGTTATCGCCATCGCAAGAGATCAACCGGTGGTACGGCACTTTATGGTCAGCTATGCGAGACAGAGAGGCCGCCATTCCAGATTCCGCAACTCAGAGCGGCGTGCTGTCCGCCCAGGGCATAGCCACGGCCTGTACTGTCAAATCGCGGGTTGTCTGACACTCCTCGCGGTGCGTGTTCCTATAGGGGAGTGGGTTCGGCGCGAGCGCGACGAGCATCGTATTGATCGGAATGCCCAACCACCCCGGCAGCGCAGCGACCTGCACGGCAATCGATACCCGGAGCGCCCACTTCAATGGCGCGGTCGGCGTGGTGAACACTTAGGTGACGACGGTCATACCGAGCCTCGGCGCCGGTGCTGGTTCCGATTACCACGCCGTAGTTGACGAAGTGCATGTTGATCATGCATATCGTGGAGTCGCCCGCTCATGTCGAACATGATCGACGCGTGCCCGATTTCATGGGTCATCGTCGTATCGGCGAACCCGTGTAGATGCGCGGAATGCACGGCTTCCGCAATATTTTCGCCGACAGCGTGCGCGTAACCATTGAATAGATCGCAGATTGTCCTCTGCGAACTGAATCCGTGGCCCGTGTCGGCTTCCTCGGTCTCCAACAGGGCGACAAACCGTATGCAGAGGCCGGCGACGGCTTCGCTCAATGCAGGTCGGACGTTACGTAGCGAACCCCGAATTGCTCCGCCAGTTGCGCGAGCCGCCGCTCGCGCGTCCAGAGCCAAGTGCGCGGGGTCAACAGCACCGACGCCAGCAGCGTGCAACACCGCACCGCATGCGCGCCCGTACAGCCGTTCCCGCTCGATCCAGTCCGCTACTTCCCCTAGCGTGGCGAGGCGCGTTTGGCGCAACAGCGCGAGATCTCCTAGCGTTCGGGCTCGCGGTTCGGGCGGCGTCCCCGCACGTCAGTTCAAGGATCGCGAGTGGATGTACCAAGACATCATCGGTCTGCAGCAGCTGGATAAGTGCCGGTAGCGGCCGCCGGAAATGCTCGACCCAGACCGACGTATCGACCAGAACGCTCATTGAGCAGCAGCAGTCGGGTTGCGGCGCGGCACATCAGGCAATGTCGGGCGCGCGACCGCCAAGCGCGGCAAGGCGTTGGCCGGCCTGGACACGTACGAACGTCTCCAGTGCGGCTCGGAACAGGTCAGCCGGCGAAATGCCCGGCTCGGCTAGCTTGAGTGTGCGCGCATAGAGAGTATCGTCAACGGTGACGGTGGTACGCATGATGACTCCTTTGATGCTTTACTGCATCACTTTTAGCATCAAATCGGCAACGGTACAGTTGACGGCGATTAGCTAACGCTCCTGCAGTTCCGGCACGCAGTTCGCCACGAATTGCGCGAGCGGCTTAGGGTCCCACTCGGGAGGGAAACGGGGTGGCAGTGCGAATGAAGCCAGAAGTGACGTCGTAGTCGTTCTTGTCTTCAGGAGAAAGGCGTCGAGGCAGGGTCAACAGACCACCATCGCGAATCTATGACTGCGCGGTCGGTGACATCACAAACAGGCGTTCGTCCCACACCACAGGTTGCGGATCTGTCACAACGATTCGCGTTGCGTGCGGGTGCGCGGGATTTACTAGCACGTTGAACTCTGCACGGACGACAACGGACGGGACGATCAGGAGCGCTGTACGCAATTCGGTCATCCACGTGTCACCGAACTGACGCGCTGCCTGCAGCGCCGCGGCGTCCCACCCGCTCGGCAATGTTTCGGCCGTATGGCGTTCGACGCTGACGTCATCGGGAACGCTTGCTTCGACCCATCCGTGCGTTTTCGGCACCTTGCCGATGCGCGCATGCACGAGCACCTCGAGCATCGCACCCGCGAACGTCGATGCTGCATAGATGACGGGCCGCCCCGGACTGTTGAAGCGGCCACCGACCAACATCGCGCCAGTGCCGCTCCAGATCGTGTGTCGCGTGTCAGCGATGCGGAACAACTTCATGCGGGTAGCCCGTAGAACAGCTTCCAGAGCAACTCTTCGACCCGGCGCGCACCGAGTTCGGTCAGTGCGACATCGAGCGGTGCCCGCCCCTCAAGTTCAGGATGGGGCGTCGACAGAAACTCTCGCGCATCCTCTTCGTCGTTCCAGACGTAGGTGGTCGTCGCAACGATCCGGGCCAGGCGCTCGGTTTTCTCGGATTCGTCTTGCGTCAGCCGATCACGGCGCCGCTTGTAAGTCGCCTCGGGGATGATGCGGGCGAGTAGCGCGCGGCGGGCGTCGGCACCTCGCGTCGCATGTTCGACGCCGGCGCGCAGCGCAGACTTCGGCAGGCCGTCGCGCACGAGCGCCTCTAACTCCGCCAGCGTGTGCGGGACCGGTCGCAGTTCCATGACCGCAGCCACGGCTTCAGGGGTAACGAGTGACATGGCAGCCCCCAATCAGGTATCAGTTGATACGCGATTATAGACCATTTGATACCTTAACGAGGCGGATTCGCCAACGGCAGCTTGAATCGATGCGCTTCAAGCCCCGTGCCGCCGTTAAAGTCGCTCGGCACGCCTACATGTGGCAGGCGCTCAGGTCCTGCCCCGCCTTGCGCGCCGGGTGCACGCGGACTGCGGACACGGTCAATTGCTCGCCGCCTGACGTTGCGCGAGTCTAGGTGTTCATGCCGCATGCGTGTCTGATGGCCGGGTGAAATGGCAAATCAGGCAATAAAAGGGGCTGACTACTGAAGTGACCCCGTAAAGTTGGACGGGGATGTCATGGCGCCAAGGGCTGGGTGAACCGCTTGGATTTCTTGGACAGTGCCGAGCGTTAGTGTTCGGTCTTTTTGAACCGCTTGGGATTTCCGGACCAGATCTAGAGCGAGTTTTCCGGCGTTTCGGGTTCGGTCGAACCCGATGAAGGCACCAGCTGACGGGCGAATTCGGCTGGTGCCAGCTCTTTGGGAGCCGAGTGAGGACAGCTCTCATTGTAATCGCGGCGCCACGCCTCGACGACCGCCTTGGCTTCGCCCAGCGTTTCGAACCAATGTAGGTTCAAGCACTCATCGCGGAATGATCCGTTAAACGTCTCAATATGGCAATTGTCCGTCGGCTTACCGGGCCTGCTGAAGTCGATCTTTGCTCGGTAGTGGTACGCCGTAAGCACCCGATCGTGACCGTCTTGCACTCCGCCATCAGACGTGGCCATGTCGCATTAGCCGCCTGAAAGCCGGGATCGTCTTTCCCAGGCATCGGACTCCATTCCTAAGCGTCGATCGCGACGCATGCTTTTCATTCGCGTTGGCGTATGTCGTGATGAAGCGCATGAAGATCCGAAACGCTACGACCTATCTGCACCATCACCACGGACGCGGGGGTGCGGCGGAATTCTTGGACTATCAGGAGCTAGTCCATGTACTCATACGAAGACCGCGTCCGAGCAGTCAAGCTCTACTTGAAGCTTGGAAAGCGCCTTACCGCGACCGTTCGTCAACTAGGCTATCCCACAACGAAATCGCTCGAACGCTGGTATCAGATGTACGCGCGATGTCTGGACTTACCGAAGGAACGTATCTGCCTGAGGCCGCGCTATTCGGCAGAACAAAAAAAGGCGGCCACAGACCACTATATGACCCATGGCCAGTGTCTGGCAGCAACGACAAAGGCTTCGGGGTATCCGGGACGCGGAACGCTCGTCGCCTGGCTCGACGAGTTGCATCCTGAGCGAAAGAAACGCGTTCTCGGGAAGGCGTCGGGTATTCGGTATACACCAGAGCTCAGGCAGACAGCGGTCATCGATCTATGCACTCGACGAGAAAGCGCAGAGGAAGTTGCTAAAAAGATTGGCGTGAGCCGCCAGCCCAACGCTGTACAACTGGAGAAATCGGTTACTCGATCAGGAGGCCGTTTCAGCCATGACACGCCGCAACGACCCGCCGCAAACCTCGGAGAAAGCGACGCTGGAGCAACAGATCGAATCACTCCGACGAGACATTCGAAAGCTCCAGATCGAACACGACATTCTGAAGAAGGCCAATGAAATAATAAAAAAAGGCTTGGGCGTCGACCCGCAACTCCTGACGAATCGGGAAAAGACGGCGCTGGTTGATGCCCTGAAACGGACATACACGCTGCCGGAGCTCTTTGCTGAACTGGGGCTCGCCCGTAGCTCCTACTTCTATCACCGGGCGCGGATACAAGCTGCCGACAAGTATGCCGGTGTACGCCTTGCCATCGCAGATATCTTTGAACTGAATCACCGCTGATACGGATATCGCCGAGTGCGCGCGGCACCTGGCAGGCAGAAAGTCTTCATCTCGGAGAAGGTCGTTCGGCGCTTGATGAAGCAGGAACAGCTAAGCGCAGCCACAACGAGGCGACGTCGATATGGCCCCTACGCCGGAGAAATAGGTCCGGCTCCAGAGAACCTTATCAACCGGGATTTCCGCGCCACAGCACCGAATGAAAAGTGGCTCACAGACATCACGGAGTTCCAGATTCCGGCCGGTAAAGTCTATCTGTCACCGGTCATCGATTGCTTCGATGGACTGGTGATCAGTTGGTCGATCGGTACGCGACCGGACGCCGAGCTTGTGAACACGATGCTCGATGCCGCCATCGAAGCAATCGGTAGCAGCAACAGTCGGCCCGTGGTCCATTCAGATCGCGGTGCGCATTATCGCTGGCCAGGCTGGCTTACCCGGATACGTGAGGCCAGGTTGATTCGCTCAATGTCGCGCAAGGGCTGCTCGCCCGACAACGCAACGTGCGAAGGCTTCTTTGGGCGGCTGAAAACGGAACTGTTTTACTCTCGGGACTGGCAGACCGTCAGCACCGACCAGTTCATCGAGGCCGTTGACTCGTACATTCGCTGGGACAACGAGAAACGGATCAAGATCTCGCTTGGCGCACTCAGTCCGATTGAATATCGGGAGACCCTCGGGCTGACGACATAAATCAGTCCAAGAATTCCGCCACACCCCCGAACACGACATTTCTAAAAAGCTACTACATACGAAAAATCGTTAGATACAATTATGTAAAATTAATTTGGAATCCCAATAACTTCAAATTTGGACTTGTAGATGATTTGACCATCGCGTGCCGGTGCGTTTCCTGCGCATCGGATAGCGAATGTCCTTTCGGTCCGATCTGTAACCGGCGAGCTCGACCCGTTCGATCTGGGCACCTGCGTCTACAACCCCGGTCAAGCCTGCAACGGCAACGTCACGTGCACGCCGAAACCGCCGCCGTTCAGCCCGTCGATGTACGTCAGATTCCCGCCCAGCTTGACCACGATGCGCGCGACGATGGACAGCCCCAAGCCGCTGCCACTCTCGTCGTGATCCGCGCCGCGAAAGAAGCGATCCTGCAGTCGGGACAGATCTTCTTCTGGGACGCCGGGGCCGTCGTCCAGTACCCGGATGCTGATCACGCCGCCGTCCTGCGACGACGAGATTTCGATGCACCCCTGCTCGCGACCGTACTTGATCGCATTGTCGACCAGGTTGTCGAGCAGGACGCGCATCAGCGTCGGCGGCGCATGTGCGACGACCGGACCATCGACACATGACACCAGCGACATGCCCTTGCGCTCCGCGTTCGCTCGATGGTCGTCGATGCAGGTCTGCACTGTGCGCGCGAGATCGACGTCCTCGCCCGGCATCGGTACCGCCTCGTCGAGTCGCGCCAGTGCAAGCAATTGGTCGGCCAGATGCGTGCTGCGGTCGACGCCCTCGACGACCCGCTGCATCGCGCGCCGCTGGCGAGCGGGATCGCGTGCGGTAAGCGCCACCTGCGCCTGAACCTTGAGCGCGGCAAGCGGGGTCTTGAGCTCGTGGGCGGCGTCGCTCGTGAACGCGCGTTCGCGATCGAGCGAGCCGCGCAGGCGCAGCAGCAACGCATTGAGTGCGGCGACAAGCGGCCGCACTTCATCGGGAATGTCTTTCGTGCCAATCGCATCGAGGCTGTCGGGGGAACGGGCGTCGATTGCCTCGGACAACGTACGCAGCGGCGTGAGGCTGTGGCCGATCGCCAGCCAGATCAGCACGGCCAGCACGGGCAGCGCGAATGCGAGTGGCCGGGCGATGCGGCGCGCCACCTCCGCAGACAAGTCTGAACGGTGCGTGCGCTGCTCGAAGATGCGCACAGAACGGCCGCGCGTGGCATCGGTCAGCACATACGCGTGCCACTTCGGATTGTCGAACCGTGACGGGCTCGACGCCGCGGCGGGAAACACCGGGAGATCCACCGACTCCAGTCCCGGGCTGGCGGCCAGGATGCGCCCGCCCGTGTCGCTGACCTGATACAGCATGCGCGGTGATGCATCGTTATCCCCGTCTCTGTCTTCGGCCGACCCGAGGGCGATGTCCGCAAAAACCGGGAGATCGGCCGCGTCGAGCGCGACGAACGCCCTTGCGATCTGTTCGACGCGCGTATCGTCCCATTCCTCCGCTTCGTGAATCGCCTGGCGGTAGCTCGACACCAGCGAGTACGCCCAGACGACCACGACACCCGACAGAACCAGCAAGGCCAGCCGTTGCCGAATCGAGCGCATCACGACGCCTTCTCCACCACGTATCCGACGCCGCGGATCGTGCGGATCAATTCGGCACCGAGTTTCTTGCGCAGGTTCGACACATGCACTTCGATCGCATTGCTTTCGATCTCTTCGTTCCAGCCATAGAGGCTGTCCTGCAGCTGCGCACGCGACAGCGGACGCCCCTGGTTCGCTAGCAACTCGACCAGCAACGCGCATTCGCGCGAAGTCAGCGCGATCCGTTCGGCACCGCGGACGACCGTCATCAATGCGGGATAGACCGTCAGTTCGCCATATTCGATCGTATCGGTCCCGCGGCCCTGCGAACGCCGCACGAGCGCACGGCACCGGGCAATCAGCTCGGCCAGGTCGAACGGCTTGCCGAGGTAGTCGTCGGCGCCCGCGCTCAAGCCGCTCACGCGGTCGGCCACCGTGTCGCGCGCAGTCATCACCAGTACCGGCGTGTGATCGCGGCGCTTGCGAATCCAGCCGAGCAAGTCGGTTCCCGACATGCGGGGCAGCCCGAGATCGAGCACGACGAGGTCGTACGGCGTGGTTTCGAGCGCAAGTTGCGCATGCCTGCCGTCGTGCGCCCAGTCGACCGTCATGCCGGCCTCGATCAGGCCATCTTCGACCCCGCTGCCGACCAGCTTGTCGTCTTCCACGAGTAACACCCGCATGGCGTCGCGTTCCTTTGGGTTCGGACATGGCGTCCCTTGCCGCACGATAACCGCGCGCACGGGCGGGCATCAAGCGGCGCGCTGAAAAATCCAGCCCTTAAGAATCCGTTAACGTCGGTGCCCTAAGGTCGCGATCACCGACACGTGCAATCGACTGACGACCATGAACAGACTACCGTTTCGACTCCGTTTCTGCGTAACGCTGGGCGTACTGCTTTCCGTGGCGGCCGCACCGGCCCGCGCAGGCGAAATCAAGACGCTGATGACTGACATGAAGCACGCGCTGCAGGGTGCGTTGGGCAGCCGGACGATTCCGGAAATGAAAAGCTACGCGATCCGGCTCGAAAGCGATGTGCAACGGGCGAGCCGCCAGCGCTATCGCAACGATCAGCCGACCTACGACGAAGGCATGCGCGTGCTGCACGATGAACTGACCGCCGTCGACCGTGCCATCGAAGCCAATGATCTGCCGGGCGCGAAGCAGGCGTTGCGGCGAATCAACGGTTCGAAAAAACACTATCACGACCTGCTCGGCTAACCCGGGCCGGACACGCTTGCGACACAGAACAGGCATTCCCGTCATGAAAACTGTTACCCGTTACCCACTGTCGATCAGTGTGCTGCACTGGCTGCTGGCCGCCGCGTTGATCGGCAACCTGATCGTCGGCTTGCTGCTGGACGACAACGAAGACCTCGTCGGCCTGCACAAGTCGATCGGCGTCGCCATTCTCGTACTCGTGGCGATTCGCGTTGCGAATCGGCTGCGCATGCGACGCCGGCTCCCGCCGTCGGTCAATCCGGTCGGCACGCTGAATCGGCTTGGGGAACGCTGCGTCCACGCGCTGCTCTACGTGTTGATGCTCGCCATTCCCGTGCTCGGGTGGATGAAGACAAATGCGGCCGGGCACGCCGCCAGCTGCTTCGGACTCTTCTCGCTGCCGACGCTAGTGCCCGAGAGCCGCGAACTGTCGCACTGGCTGGGCGAGCTGCACGCACTGACGGCATATGGGCTGGCCGCGCTGGTGGGCTTGCACGTGCTTGGTGCGGTGGCGCACCGGCTGTTCAAGTCGGAGAACGTGTTGCCGCGCATTCTGCCGTTGCCGACGCGCGTCGCCCGGCCGAGGATTCCGCCCGGCGACCGGAATTGAGCGCGGGCGCGGGCTTGAGCAGCGCGTTAGCAGTCGATCCCGTCAGGTCTGACAAATAGCGCGCCGGTACGGTCGGCCTTCGGTCACCGACGAGGCCCCGTCGCCCCGGACACCCACGACGAAGGTGCTTGACGGAGGTCAACCCCGTGGCAGCACACCGTGCGAAAAATGCCGTGTACAAGACCGTCGGTCGCCATCGGGAGACATTCATGAGCACCTGCCCTTCACCCGCCCAGGCCGTCCCCGCTCCGCGACGCGTGCTGATCGCCGTGGACGGTTCGAGCGCATCCGCGCATGCGCTCGCGTATGCCAAGGCGTTCCTTCCGGCAAACACGGAGGTACATATCGTCAGCGTCGCGGAAAACCCGCGAACGCTCGTCCCGCTCGGATCGAAGACCATGGCATTTCTCGAATCGGCGCGCGACGAGTTGCTCGGGGATGCATCCGACGCGCTATCGCGCGCCCAATCCGTCATGAAGCGCGACGACCTCGCCGTCGACACGGAGACCTTCGACCTGGCTACTCGTGGAGGGGATGTCGTGCATGCGCTGGCCGACAGCGCGCGAGCCTGGCGGGCCGATCTCCTGATCGTTGGTGCACGTCAGCATCACGGCTTGCTCCGCTGGGTAGAAGGAACGGTTTCAGGCCCGCTCGGCAAGTTCGTTGGCTGCCCGCTGCTCATCGTTCCGGAGGGCTTCGCGTCGGTTGCCGAGCATCTGCCGCGGCGGATGCTGTTCGCCGTCGATGGAAGCACGATTGCGCTCAACGCATTGGGAACGGGGTTGAAGTGGTCGCGACCGGATACGGAATTCCGTACGATATGCGTGCTCGATCGCCCCGTCTCGCTGGGTGATTTCGTCCCCGTCGAGACGCTGGATAACGCATTGATCGGCGAAGGCAATCGTGCATTGAAGGAGGCCACGGCTCTGCTCGGCGACAGGGCCGTGCAAGTACAGTCGCAACTCATTCAGACGGATTGGGCCGGCGCCGACGTCGCTCATCTGATCGTGCGCCATGCCGTCGAATGGAACGCGGACATGATCGTGATGGGCACCCATGGGCGACGCGGCGTCACGGGCTGGCTCGTCGGCAGCGTGGCCGCACGCGTGGCGCGCATCACGAAGACGCCGGTTCTGCTCGTGAACCCGCCGCGCGCATGAATGATGCGTTTCGACGTGTCGTCATGCATCCGCTCCCACGGCGTGGAACAGTTCCTCCTCCTGGGCGCAGTGCAGCCGGACGATCGCCTCCAGCCCGTACAGCAGGCGCTGTATCGCCTGAACCTGCAAGGGGTTCGATCCGTCGCGCGGCAGGTCCGAGACCATCTCCCTGAGCGACCGGACCATCCGGAAGATCTCCCGGTGTGCGCCGCTCATCGCCGCGAGCGGATCCTCGCCGCCGAGCAGCGGTGCAAGCCGCACGTAAACCTCCAGATCGTCGGCGCGCTCGTGCGGCAGCAGCCGTTGGTCCAGCGAGTCGACGGCATCGGCAAGCTCGCTGGCGGCGGTGACTCCGGACAGTTGCGGCAAGCGGTCCGCGAGATCCCTGAGGCGGTCCAGCAACGGTGACAATGCCGCATGCTCGCGCCTGAGTTGCTCGACGTCGACATCGGCCAGCCGGGCTTCCGGCGGCCGCACCAGCAACACGCGCAGCGCATTGACGATCACGACGACGTCGACGGCTTCCTGGATCACCGCGCCGGCAATCGGCGGCAGGAATCCTGCCGCGGCGATCGTCATCGCGACGACCGATAGCGACATGCCGATCAACACGCTCTCGAGCGCGATCCGGCGCGATCGACGGGCGATGCGCATCGCATCCACGAGTCGATCCAGCCGATCCACCAGCAGTACCACGTCGGCTGCTTCGGATGACGCGGCCGCTCCCCGCGCGCCCATCGCGACGCCGACGTCGGCTGCCGCCAGCGCCGGCGCGTCGTTCACGCCGTCGCCGACCATGATCGTCACGCCCTCCGTGCGCGCCGCCTGGACGGCCGCAAGCTTGTCCGCGGGCGTCTGTTCGGCGCGCACGTCGGTGACGCCCAGCAGTTCGCCAACGGCCTGGGCAATGTCGAGCCGGTCGCCGGTCAGCATGACGAGACGCTCGACGCCCTCGTGCTTGAGCAGCCGCAACGCCCGCGGCGTTTCCAGCCGCACCTGGTCGGCCATCTGGATCGCGCCAACCATGGCGCCATCGATGCCGACGAACACGGCAGCCCCGCCCGCGTTGCCTACCCGCTTCAGGAAGGCTTCGCACCAGGGGGCAACCGTCGCGCCGGCGCGGACGTACCCGAACTTGCCGATCGCGACGACACGGCCGTCGACCCTGCCGGTCACGCCCTCGCCGGCCGTCTCCATGACGGCCGACGGTGGCGATAGGCGGATCCCGCGTTCTCGCGCCGCGACCGTCAGCGCATCCGAGACGACATGGCCCGATGCCTGCGCCAACGACGCCGCGAAGCGCAGCACGTCGCCCCTTCCGACGCTGGCGCCGCATTCGATCGCGACGATGCGTGCGCGCCCGCCCGTCAGCGTTCCGGTCTTGTCGAAGAAGAGAATCGTCGCCTGCGCAAGCCGTTCGAGCACGCCTCCGCCTTTGACCAGGATGCCCCGTTTCGAACAACGCGACAGGCCCGAGACAATCGCGACCGGCACGGCGAGGATCAGCGGACAAGGCGTGGCGACGACGAGCACGGAAAGCGCACGTGCGACATCGCCGGTCAGCAGCCACGCGGTACCGGCGACGAGCAGCGACGCGAGCACGAAGAATGCGGCGTAGCGATCTGCAAGACGCACGGACGGACCGCGCTCGTGCCGTGCGCGCTCGACCATGCGGACGATGCCTGCAAACGTGCTGTCGGCCGCCGTCGTGCGGGCGACCATTTCAAATGGCGCGCCGGCATTGACCACGCCGCTGCATGCGTTTTCTCCGGAACGTCGCCGCTGGATGGACGACTCGCCCGTCAGCATCGATTCGTCCAGCTCCGCGTCGCCGGTCAACGTGCCGTCGACCGGCGCGCATTCGCCGCTTCGCACAAGCAGTCGGTCTCCCTGAACGATGGTTGCCGGTGCAACGGAACGCCACTCACCGTTCTCGAACCGCGTCGCTTGGCGCGGCGCGCGGCCGAGCAGCGCGGTCATCTCGCGTTGCGCGCGGTCTTGCGCATATCGCTCCAGCATCCGGCCGCTAGCCAGCATCAACCCGATGACCGCGGCAGTCAGCGTCTCGTCGAGCATGATCGCCAGGCCGATCGCCAGCCATGCGAGCACGTCGATGCCGGCCTGCCGTTTCGCCGCCGCCATTGCCAGCGATACCGTCAACGCGAGCAAGACCGGCACCGTACCCAGCAGCCACGCGAATCGCGCGAGCGAAGGCGCGCCGAACGCCGCGCACATGCCCCCTGCGGCGAGCGTAACGGCCGCCAGAACCAGCAACGCGAGATCGATCGACCAAGGGATTCGGGGCATGACCATTCTTCCGATCGCCGTACGAGGCGGGATTCGCCGCATCCGGTACCGGTTGCGGACGGCGTGGCATCAGTCTAGGCAACGCCGCGTTGCGACGGTTGACCTGAGTCAGCGCGATGCGCGTGACGCGACCGACTGGCGCGGCCCGTTGCTTGACGTGAGTCAAGCGGTCGACGCCTTTCGTCAGCACAATCGAAGCGTGACACCGGAGCGCCTGGAGTCGATATCGTGCTGACGCTGGCAGTACTCTTTCTGCTGATTCTCCTGCTGAATCTCATACCGGCGTTCGCACCGCCCACGTGGATGGCCATGTCGTGGGTCGGGTTCAACCTGCCTGACGGCAATCCGTGGGTCTTCGCCGTCGTGGCGGCCGGCGCGGCGACGACCGGCCGCGTCATTCTGGCGACCTTCGCAAGATCGCTCGTACGCTCCCGCTGGATGCGCGAATCGGATCGGGCGAACATCGAGGTCGCCACGCGCTGGCTGCGAAAGCACCGGACACTGACCGCCGGTGCGTTCTTCTTCTATGCGTTGAGTCCGCTTCCGTCGAACTATCTGTTCATCGCATACGGGCTGTCCGGGTTGCCACTCAGGATCATCGCGGCGGCGTTCTTCGTCGGCCGCGCGACGACCTATGCGATCTGGGCGTACCTCGGCCGCTTTGCGTCGACCCGGCTGGACGTGGAGTCCGAACTCGAAGGCACTTACCTCGGCGGATACTTCGTCGTCACGCAACTGGTGTTGCTCGGCGTCGTCTTCGCGTTGATGAAGCTGGACTGGCGCGCGCTCGTCGAAGAGCGCCGGTTGACGTTCCGACGCGGCCATCCTTCGCGCGGCGCGGAATGACACGGCAGGTCGCCGGAGCGGAACCGGCGCATTCGCCGAATGACGCGACGTCGCACCTCTGGCGGCGGCATGATCTGCGTCAAGCCCGCGTTCTCGCTCCACGTCAGCATGGAAGCACGATACCGGGTCGCTCTGCGCGCGCATTGTCGACGCGGTAGAACCACCGCCGAGGAGGCTTCGATGCGATCGCGAATTTTTCCTGTGCTGCTAGCCGGGCTAGCATTGCTCGCCGGCGAGGTATCGACCGCCTGCGCGAACGATCTGACGCGCAGCGTGACGACACCCACGCTGGTCATCCATTACGGGGTGGTTCCGGCGAGTCGCGCCGCCACGCCGGGCGGCCATGCCGGCGACGCATCGAACAATGTAAGCCTGTACCTGCTCACGGTCGCGTTGTTCGACAAGTCGAACGGAAATCGCATTGAACATGCTCGCGTCGCCGCCGTTGTTCAGGGCCCCCGAAGCGAAGCCAGTTCCTTCCATTCGAAGCCGACGCGAATGCAGCTCGACCCGACGCCGGACGGCAATGCGGTCACCTACGGGAACGTGTTCGACGCACGTTGGAAAGGCGTATATCACATCGATCTCACGATCACGGGAGACGGTCTCGCCCATCCGGAGCACGTCCGTCTCAACTACGACCAGCAGTTCTGACCGCTCAAGCTTCGTGGTCGCATCCGCGCCGCTGCGCGCGGCCGGGCCGGACAACAGGCGCACGTCGCGTTTCGGCCGGCCTGCCGCCGGTGCAAAAGCCGCCGTCGACGTGCGGTGGGCACGGTGCGGCTAGCGGTCAGCTTGCGGCTGCGAGGCCGGGCACGCCATGCACAGACGCATCGTTCCGCGCCGATCGGGGTCGTGCCAGTAAAAGCGTACGTCGACGGCGCCACTCGCCGGAACGACGACGCGCCGCACCTCCTGCACGGCCCTGTCGTGCGCGGACACGGTATATCGTCCCGGCGGCACCCGCGCGAACAGGAACGGTCCGCTCGTGTGTACGTCGAGGAGCTTCGACTTGCCGGACGACAGCGTCACATCGATGTCGGCAAGGTACTGGCCGGCATTCGATGCGAAGGTGATCCGCAGGTTGTATCGAGGCGCGACATCGCGAAACGCGGTGACCTCGTCCTGGCCGATTCCGCCGGTGATGTACGCGACACCGTTGCGCACGACCGGTTCGGTCGACGTTTCGGCCAGCGCGTTCACGCCGACGTTCAGCAGGCAGGCTGCCAGCAGCAGCGCCTTCACGGTTCCGGTCCTCATCTTCACTCTCCTGGTTGGCCCTGCATGGTCGCGATGCGGCCTGTCCGGTCGCGGAACGTGGCGCGTGCGGCGACGTCGCAGGCGTATCGACGACAATGCCAGCGTCGCGCGGAACGCCGATTTCCCGTTGACTCATGTCAAGGGCGCGCCTGTCGAAGCAGACCGACACCGCAGCGGGCGCCGCGATGCAGTCGTCGCGCCCGTCTTCCCGAGCGGGCCGCAAGCCTGGCAACACGAGGGCACGGCATCCGTCCGGCGCAATCGTCCGTAACGTCTGTCAACCGTTATTGCATGGCCCGTCGGAAATTTCCGACACGGTGGCTCGACATCGGACAGCAAGCTCAGGCCACGCTGATTGTCCCGCGCGGCGTCACTGTCGATACTGGAGACGTGACAGGACGCAACGTGTTTCGCGGCCGATGCGGGGTTTTCGCCCGCCGCCGCCGGGGCCGAGGAGCTGGCGATGAGACATCCGACCGCAGTGCACGCCGACGACGCCATACCGGACGGCGAACCGCCGGTCGGTGCCCACCTTGTGACCCGCCGCCATGGCTATCTGCATCATGGGATTTATGTCGGCGACGGCAACGTGATCCACTACGCCGGATGGTCGCGCCACCTGAGCGGCGGCGCGGTCGAGGTCGTGACCCTCGACGGCTTTCGCGCCGGTTTCGAGCTCGCGGTGATCCGCCACGCGCGCGCGCCGTACGACGGAACAGAGGCCGCGCGCCGCGCGGCGTCGCGCCTCGGCGAATGCCGCCACCGGCTTCTCACGAACAACTGCGAACACTTCTGCCTGTGGTGCCTGTTCGGTGTCGGGCGCAGCGATCAGGTCGCGTCGTGCCTGCGCAATCCGGTGCACGGCGTTGCGGTCGTCGTCATGCTGGTCACGTGCGTCCTGGTTGCACGGTGGCATCCGGCGGCGGCCGGGCGCGAATGCCCGCTCGGGTATCCGGCCTAGCATCGGCCGGAGTGCCTTCGTGCTGTCGATCGCTACGTTCTCCAAACCTGCCGGTCAGTGCGGCAACATGGCGGGATCGTAGCGATTGCGAGGATTCCACAGCATCCAGCCATCCGTGCCTGCGGCGTCGGCCGCGTCGACCTGTGCGCGAATCTCGTCGGCATCGAACGGCCGGCGATCGAATGCATAGTCGCGAAAAGCCTGGAGCCACGGCCTGAACCGGACACCGTCCAGGCCGGTCCGGCGCTTCGCCTCAGCCAGTGACCGCGCAACGATCTCGCCCGGATGCTCGGTCGGTTTCCGGCAACCGGGCAGGCCCCACGTAAAGCCGGACGGGTACAGCATCGGCGACACATAGTCCAGGGCCGGCCCGAGCGCATCGAGCCGCTGTCCGATCGCGGTGTCGTCGGTGTTCCAGCAGACGTAGCCGAAGATGTCGGCAGACGTGTAGAGGTTGTACGGCTGCAGTCGCTCGCGCGCGCCGGTGAGGAATCCGGCGATCGCGGTGACCCGGTTGGCCTCGGTATTGGGCTCGGCGAATCGCAGGCCGTTGGCGTCGGGAAACCGCAGGTAGTCGAACTGAATCTCGTCGAAACCCATGCGGGCGGCTTCTTCGGCGACATCGTAATTGTGTTGCCACGCCGCGCGCGACGTCGGGTCGATCCAGCGCTGATGCTCGCGGTCCTGCCAGATCTCGCCGGCCGCGTCGCGCACGGCCCACTCGGGGTGAGCGCGCGCGAGCGGATCGTCCTTGAACACGACGATTCGCGCGATCAAGTAGAGGCCGCGTGCATGAAACGTCCGCAGCAGGTCCGGCAAATCGGGCTGATGCACGATCGCACCGGCGACATGGCTCGCGGCGCCGGAGATTTCGCGCGCCTTGCTGCGATAAGGCGTCACGCCGCTGTCGCCCTTCACGTCGATGACGAGCGCATTGATCGCCGTCTGGTCCTGGAGGGACAGCGCCGCGTCGCGCAGCGTGCGGTCTGCGACGCCGTAGGCGGACAGGTAGACCGCCTTCGGACGCACCGGCGTCATGCGGATCGTGTACGCGGCCGCGGCGGGAGCCAGCGTGACTTCGATTCGCGCGTAGCCTGGCGCACGCACGCTCAGGCGCGTTCCGGCGGCGTCGATCTCCAGCGAAAACGATCCCTCGCGATCCGCGGTCCAGTTCGCGCCCGGCGCGTGGCCGATCGCGCCTGCCAGCGCGCGCCCGTTCGTCGCATCGACGACGGTGATCGTGACGGGCGCCGCCCGGGCGGCGAATCCCGCGAGCGACACGAGCAGACAGACGATCAGACGTTCGATCACGGGTTCCCCCCGACGGTTCTCAGCAATCCGTTCATGCATCGTGTGTCGCAGGCGTCGGTCATCAGATAGCGTGGCAGCGCCATTGCCGAGTCGGTGATACGAACGGGGCGTGCATCGAGGGTGAACGCCGCGACGTAGCCTTCGCGAGCGGCCAGCTGGTCGGTCAGCGCATCATGGACGCCGAACGGCCAGGCCAGCAGCCGGACCGGACGGCCGGTTTCGGCCTCGAGCCGCGCGCGCGACCGGCTCAACTGGAACGACACGAAACGCCGGTAGTCGTCCGGTGCGAGCCGGGCACGCTCGACGCGAAAATTCGGATGCCAGACCGTGTGGGACTCGATGTCGAACCCAGCCCGCCCGAGCGCAAGCAACTGGTCCCACGTCATCGCGTAGCTGGCGTTGGAGATGGCCGACGGATAGATGAACAGCGTGACCGGCACCGGATGCGCGGCCAGCAGCGGGCGCAGCACCTCGTAGACTGAGCGGTGACCGTCATCGACCGTGATCGCGACCGCCCGCGCCGGCACGGCATGGCGTTGGCCGTCATGCCAGCGTACGACGTCGGCGAGTGGCACGATGCGATAGCCGTTCGCGTCGATCGCCTGCAACTGATTGCGGAACGTGTCGATGCGCACCGTCATCGAATCGAGCCGCGCGGCGGCGAACCGATGGTAGACCAGGATCAGCACGCGCTGCGGTGGAGAAACGACCGTCGCGACGTCGGCGGACGCAACCGGTCGCATGCACGACAGCAGGAGCAGGCAGGCGATCAGTCGATAGACCATGGCGGATCTCGTGGAACGGGTTCCCCATTTTTTGCGATCGCGCCGCGCATGCCGCTGACCCAGATCAACGATCTGATCGCGCACCGGCGAGATTGTGTCCGCGTCGGGGCGCCCGCCCGTCAGCTTGCCTGCGCAACCAGTTCGGCATGAATCCGCTCGACGTCGTCGCGCGAGCACAGCGCCGTCCCCGGACGTTCGACCGAAGCGGCCGACGCCGCCAACGCGTAACGGCACGCATCGTCGAACGGCATGCCGCGCGCCAGCGCCCACACCATGCCGCCGACGAAACTGTCGCCCGCGCCGACCGTGCTGCATACCGCTGCGGGCCTGCCGGGCAGGCGCAGCGTGCGATCGCGCGTGACGACCCATGCGCCACGCGCGCCGAGCGTCAGCGCGACGATGTCGGCCTGGCCGCGCGCCACAAGTTCGCTCGCTTTCTGGCATGCCGACGTGTCGTCGAGCGGTTCGCCGGCCAGCGCGCTCAGTTCGCCAATACTAGGCTTGACGAGATGGACACCGCCCTCGAGGGCCGCCTGCAGCGCCCGGCCCGCAGCGTCCACAACCACGCGGCTGCCCCTTGCCTTCGCCGTCCGCGCAAGCGTCGCGTAGAGATCGTCGGGCGCGCCGGGCGGCAGGCTGCCGCTCAACACGAGATAGCGCGGCGCCGGTTGCATCGCGTCGATGCGCGCCGCGCACGCGCGCCACTCCGCCGCCGTGACCAGCGGCCCCGGCATCAGGAAGCGGTATTCGCGCCCGGTCGCGGTCTCGGTCACGCACACATTCTCGCGGGTCTCGCCGGCGATCCGGATGCGCTCGCTCGGCAGACGCTCGGCTTCGAGCAGCCGCGTCAGGACGGCGCCGGTCGGCCCGCCGGCCAGGTACAGCGCGACGCAATCGCCGCCAAGCCGGTGAACGGTCCGGGCGACGTTGATTCCGCCCCCGCCGGGGTCGCGCCGCGGCCGCGCGCAACGCAGCTTGTGCGTATCGACGATGTGCTCGACCGACGTAGCAACATCGACGGCGGGATTCAATGTGACGGTCACGATGTCGATCATGGTGGGTGGCTCTCGGTCGATGGCTGGGACGCCCGCCGGCTTGCACGGCGGACGCCGGCGCGGCGATACCCGGCAACCGGTGCGTGCCGGTCGTGGCTCCACATTACGTTCGCTGCCGGCCATCACGTTGACCGCGGTCAAGCCATGTCGCGAAGGCGCCCGCTTGCGCTCGATCAACGACGCATCCGGGCGGACTCCTACAGTGAGTCATTCATCGTTGCCGAGCCCCGCCATGGACGAGCAGCCGCTTTGCACCACCGTGTTTACCGAACGCTATGCGCAGCCCGGCGAAACCTCTCGCACGGCCGTCTTCCATCGCGTCGCGCATGCACTGTCGCTCGCCGAGCCGGCCGATCTCCGCGCGCAGGCGGAGCGTGCGTTCTTCCGGAACCTGCAGCGCGGCGCGCTCGGCGCGGGCCGCATCCTCGCGAACGCCGGCGCGGATACCGGCGGGACGATGGTCAACTGCTTCGTCCATCCGCTCGAGATTCCGCCGGGCGCGCGGTGGCCGGCCGTCGACGCAGCGCTTGCTCGTGCGCTCAGTGACGCATGGCGCACGCTATTGATGGGCGGCGGAATCGGCTACGACTTCTCGCCGGTGCCGCCTGCCGGCGCGTACGAACGGCGCGTGTCGTCCGAACGAGGCGCATGCATTGCGATCGACCGCTTCGATGCGATGTGCCGGGCGCTGTCGTTCACCGGCCCGCGCCGGGGTGCGCAAATGGGCGTGTTGCGCTGCGATCATCCGGATCTCGCGGCCTTCGTCGCATCCAAGCGCGGGCGATCGCGCTGGCCGACGTTCAACCTGTCGGTCGGCGTCACCGATGCGTTCATGGAGGCGGTCCGGCAGGACTTGCCCTGGGCGCTCGTGCATCACGCGCGGCCCCGTTCCGGGGCCGGCGCCCCGATCCGGCGGCCGGACGGCCAGTACCTGTATGCGACGATTCCGGCGCGTACGCTCTGGCACGAAATCGTCGGCGCGGCGCGCGACAGCGCCGAGCCGGGGCTGCTGTTCCTCGACACGATCCGCGACGCGAATCCGCTGCGCGAACACGAGCGGATCGACGCGACGAACCCGTGCGGCGAGCAGCCGCTGCCGCCGTACGGCAGTTGCGCACTCGGGCCGATCGACCTGTCGCGGTTCGTGCATCACCCGTTCGGCGTCGACGGCAAGCCGCGCTTCGATTTCCCGGGGCTCGCCGACGCGGTGGGCATCCAGGTGCGCATGCTCGACGACGTGCTCGACCTGACCGCGTGGCCACTCGCCGCGCACGAGCACGAAGCGCGGCGCACGCGCCGCATCGGGGTCGGCGTGACGGGCCTGGGCGACGCGCTGCCGATGCTGCAGTTGCGCTACGACAGCGCGCAAGCGCGCGCGTTCGCACGCGGAATCGTGCTGACGATGCGCGAGCATGCGTTCGCCGCCTCTGCCGCGCTTGCCGCCGAGCGCGGCGTGTTTCCCGCGTACGATGCCGCCGCCTATCTGACCGGCCCCGCGCACCGCACGCTGTTGCCGCTGAAGGTGCACCACGCGATCGCGCGGCACGGGCTGCGCAACAGCCATCTGCTGTCGTTCGCGCCGGCCGGCAGCGTGAGTCTCGCGTTCTGCGACAACTGTTCGAACGAGATCGAGCCAGCGCTCGGCTGGACGCAGCGTCGCCTGGTGCGCACCGCGGACGTCGACGCACTGTTCTTCCAGGCATGGCGTGGCGGGCTCAAGGGAATCACGGTGTTCCGGCCCGATCCCCGGCTCGCCTCGGTCGTGACCGCCGATGCGGCGCAGGCGCGGCGCGAGCACCCGGTTTGCATCGGCTGTTGAACGACGCACGGAAGCCAGCAGCCGACGCTCCGCGCGACCCGGCAATCGTTCGTTCAGACAGAGGCGTCCGTGGTCGTTTCCGTGTCGGCCTGCGTGGGCCGGCGCGCGTCGCCGATATCGTCGGGCCGCGCGATGAGCGCCGTCAGCCTGTCGTGATCGATCGATTCGTGTTGCAGCAAGCTGCGCGCGATCCGCTCCAGCGCATCGCGCTGCTCGCCGAGCGTCGCCGCGACCCGCGCGTGCGCATCGTCGAGCAGCGCGCGCACCTCTTCGTCGATCAGTTGTGCGGTGTGCTCGCTGCAATGGCCGTCGCCCGGTGTCCACACGGCCGGCACGCCGCCCTGCGATACCGCATCGTCGAGCGTCACCAGTCCGATCCGCTCGCTCATTCCGTACTGCATGACCATGTGCCGCGCGAGCGCGGTCGCGCGTTCGAGATCGTTCTGCGCGCCGGTGGATACGTCGCCGAACGCGAGTTCTTCCGCCACCCGCCCACCGAGCAAGACGTCGAGCCGGTCGAGCAGTTCGCTCCTGCGCAACACGTAGCGATCCTCGGTCGGCACCTGCTGCGTATAGCCGAGCGCCGCGATCCCGCGCGGGATGATCGACACCTTCTTCACCGGATCGCAGTGCGTACGGCTCTGCGCAACGAGCGCGTGCCCCGCTTCGTGGTAAGCGATGGTCCGTTTTTCCTGCTCGTTCATCACGCGGCTCTTGCGTTCCATGCCCGTCAACGCGCGATCGATCGCCTCGTCGAAATCGGCCATCGCGATCGCTGGCTTGCCGAGTTCCGCCGCATGCAGCGCGGCTTCGTTGACGACGTTCGCGAGATCGGCACCGACGAAGCCCGGCGTGCGTTGGGCCAGCTCCGCGAGGTCGACTTCCGGCGCAAGCTTCACGCGTTTCGTGTGGACGGTCAGAATCTGCTTGCGTCCGACCAGGTCCGGCCGGTCGATCGCGATGTGCCGGTCGAATCGTCCGGGGCGCAGCAGCGCGGGATCCAGGATTTCCGGCCGGTTGGTCGCGGCCATGATGATGACGCCCGAATTCGCCTGAAAGCCGTCCATCTCGACGAGCAACTGATTGAGCGTCTGTTCGCGCTCGTCGTTGCCGGACATCAGTCCGACGCCGCGCGCCTTGCCGAGCGCATCGAGCTCGTCGATGAACACGATGCACGGCGCCTTCTGCTGCGCCTGCTCGAACAAGTCGCGCACGCGGGCCGCCCCCACGCCGACGAACATCTCGACGAACGCCGATCCGCTGATCGTGAAGAACAGCACGCCCGCCTCGCCGGCGACGGCACGCGCAAGCAGCGTCTTGCCGGTGCCCGGCGCGCCGACGATCAGCACGCCCTTCGGAATCTTGCCGCCGAGCCGCTGGTAGCGCTCGGGGCTGCGCAGGAACGCGACGATCTGCTGCAGCTCGGCCTTCGCCTCGTCGATACCCGCGATGTCGTCGAACGTGATGCCGGTCTCCTGCTGCACGTACACGCGGGCCTGGCTCTTGCCCATGCCGCTCAGGTCCCGCATCCCGCCCGGCCGCCGTATCATGAAGTTCCAGACCAGCACGAGCACAATCATCGGCAGCAGCCACGTCGCGAGCATCGCGATTCAGCCCGAATCCGGCATCCCGCGATAGCGGATGCCGGCGGCCGTCAGCGCGGCGACCAGATGATCGTCGCCGACGCGATTCGTCGTGAAACGCCACGGCGGCCCTGCCTTCTTGACGGCGACCGCGTTGGAAGCCGGCAGCATCGCGCCGGCTTCGGGCATGCGCAGCGCGCTCGAGATCGACGACTGACCGATCTCGAGCTCGTCGACGAGCCGCGCGTCGACCAGCCGATGAAAATCGCTGTACGAAATCGATGTCGTCGCCGGCTGGGCCGCAAGCAATTGATAGGCGACCAGGACCGCGAACGCGATCGGGATCATCAACCCGGAGTAGTCGAATGTTTTCTTCATGACGTCGATGCTGTGCGCCGGACCCGCGACCGCTCAGGCCGCGTCACGGGTCCAGTTCGCGCGCGGCACGTCCTCGCTGTCGCGATAGTTGAATGCCAGCGCGCCGTGATGCGCATGCGCCTCACCACGTGCACGCCGGTGGTTCGAATCACGAGCGCGTCGCCGGTTTGCTCGATCTCCATGATGCGTTCGAGCGCGTGCTCGCTCATCTCCAGATCGGCTTGCCGCTCGAGCAGTTCGAGGATCGCCGAGCGATGCCGGCGCACGTATTCGCCGCGCAGCACCAGTTCGCCCGCCGGCGCGTTTTCCCGCATGCGCTTGCAGGCCGGGCATTCGAGCTGACGCCGGTCGAGCGGCGTCGCGTACCAGGTCCAGCGGCCGGCGTCGCAGACCGCGCCGCATCCTTCGCAGATCCGGTCGCCCGACGGCCGTTTCGGATCCCGATAACTGTCCTTCGTATGCGGCTGCATCCGCTCGTCGCGGCGCAGATAGTGGCGGCCGGGGCCGGAATGCGAACGATTCATGGCTGCTTCTCGGTGGTAATCGGCGGTACGGGCGCGACGGTCACGCGACGGTCAACCGGTCGACGACCTCGCGCACGCCCCTGACCGACGCCGCCGCGCCGCACGCGGCACGCCTTTCCGCCAGCGACGCGACCGTGCCCGTCAGCGTGACGATGCCGTCGTCCGCATCGATCGAGATCCCGGCGGATTCGCGCTGCGCGCGACGGGCCAGCGCTTCGGCAATCCGCGTGCCGACGTCGGGCACTGTATGGTCGGCCCGCACCCGAATGCGGTTCGCGACACCGACGACGCCCTTCATCCGGCTCACCATTTTTTTCGCTGCACGACTCTGGAACGCATGATCTACCTCGCCGTCGAGCGTCACGCAGCCGTGATCGACTTCGACGCGAATTTGGTGATCGCGCAATGCCTCCTGCCAGCCAAGCGCGAACGTGATCGCGATCGCCAGTTCGTGGTCGGCGCAGGCATCCTCCGGCGGCTCGACGTTCAGTTCGAGCACCAGCGCGCGCGCATCCGCGACGTGCAGCGCAGTTTTCTGGGCCTCGAGCTTCTGGGCCCAGCTGTCGACCGTGCCGCGTAACGTCACGATCCGGTCGCGTACGTCGACGTCGATCCGGCGCGAATCGATCGCCGGATTCCAGAACAGTGCTTGCTCGACATCCTGCTTGAGTGTTGCATCGGACTTCATGTCGGTCTCCCGTCCCGGCGTGCGCCGGTCGCGAAGCGTGCGACCGGATGTGTGCCGTACCCGATTCAGCATCGCGCATGGCGGCACTGGCGGCTTGACGAGGATCAATCATCCGCAGGCCTGCGGCAACGGCGAGCAGGCGCGCAACCGGCCAGTTTGTCCGTTGATGCAGATCAACGGCCCGCCGGCGCGCGACTCGATCATGGCGACAGAGGCTGCAAACCAGGCGACAACGCGCACATGGCGCAGCGATATGACCGAACCGCTTTCCGGGAGACCGTCATGAACCGAAAGCAGTACCGCATCGCACTCGCGACGCTGAGCGTGTTCATCGCGCTGGCGTCGCTGGCCGGCATCCTGCATGGGATGCTGTTCGACGAACGGGTGTTCAGGTATTCGATCATCACATTGATCCTGAGCATCCTGTCGTTCGTCGTGCTGCTGAATCTCGCGCCGGGCGACCGCCCATAAACAGAACATCGGCTGGGCGATCTGCCGTATGCATGTCAAGCGAGGCTTCACTCGAAACGCATTACGGACGCAGTGATACAGATCAAGGGGGCGCGCGGCAATCGTCGGATATAAGTGAACCCGAAGCGGCGTCGCCATGCAGCGGGCGCCATCCAGCGTTCTCGTATCCGATGAGGCATCCCATGCGCGCCGTCGCGGTTCCTCCGCTGTTTTTGCCTGCCATCGCGCGGTGCATTCGTCTCGTTGCGCTGGCAGCCGGCGCGGGCCTGTTGTCGGGATGCCTGTCGCTCGCGCCCCCCGACGAACGTCCCGCCGCGCCGATCCCCGCCGCGTTCCCCGATCCTTCCCGCAGCGTCTCCATTGCGCAAGCGCCGCCTGCCTGGCACGACTACTTCGTCGACGTCCGTCTGCGCGCGTTGATCGGGCAGGCACTCGCCAACAATCGGGATCTGCGTGCAGCCGTTGCACGTGTCGAACAGGCACGCGCCGTCTACGGTATCCGCAGCGCGGATCAATGGCCGACGATCGGCGCCGGCGCGGCCTACGCGCGGTTTCGCACGCCGGGTGGCTTCCTGACGCCAGCGCCGGTCATCGGCCAGGTATACGAGGTCCAGCTGGCTGAAACGCAATGGGAGATCGATTTCTGGGGCCGCGTGCGCAACCTGAAAGCGTCGGCGCTGCAGCGCTATCTCGCGAGCGATGCAGCGCGGCAAGCGGTGACGCTGAGCGTGATTACCGGCGTGGCGGACGCCTATCTGACCCTGTGCGAGCTCGATGAACGGATCGCGCTGACGCGCGCGACGATCGACTCGCGGCGCGAATCGCTGCGGATTTTCCGGCTGCGTCACGCGGCCGGCGCGATCTCGCGGCTGGACCTGACGCAATCGGAGATCCTGCTGCAGCAGGCCGAGTCGCTCGGCGTCCAGTTGCAACAGGCGCGGGCATCGGCGGCCGATGCGCTGGCATTGCTCGTCGGTGCGACGCCGGCGCTGGCCGACGCGCCGCTGACCCTCGACGACGGCGCTGTGACGCTGTCGCTCGCGCCGGGCCTGCCGTCGTCGCTGCTCGCGCGGCGTCCGGACGTGATCGCGGCCGAGCACGAACTGCAGGCCACGCGCGCGAACATCGGCGCAGCGCGTGCTGCGTTTTTCCCGCGTATCGCATTGACGAGTGCGATCGGTTCGGGAAGCACCGCGCTGCACGACCTGCTGTCGTCCGGAACGGGCGTGTGGTCGGTGATTCCGAACGTCACGCTGCCGCTCCTCGACGGCGGCCGCAACCGGTCGAATCTCGCGCTCGCGCACGCGCAGCGCGACGAGGCGCTCGCCCAGTACGAGAAGACCATGCAGCGCGCGTTTCGCGACGTGTCCGATGCACTCGCCGCACGCTACTGGCTCGCCGACCAGGTCGCGATCGAACGGGCGACGCTCGCGTCCCAGGCCGAGCGCGCACGTCTGGCGAAACTGCGCTACGACAGCGGCGCAACCCGCTTCCTGGAAGTTCTCGATGCGCAACGGGACCTGATGAACGCCGAGCAGCAATGGGTGATGACGCGTCGCGCGCTGTTATCGAGCCGCGTCGCGCTGTACGGCGCGCTCGGCGGCGGGACGCCCGGTACCGACAGCGCCGCCGCGGCATCGAACCACCTTTCCATCGATTCGGGTTCCATACCATGAAGACCATCATGCGCCCTCTTCTGATCGGTGCCGGTGCGGCCGTGCTCGCGATTGGCCTGATTTACTACGGCTGGACCCGCTGGCGCGACGCGCAGACGGACGCCGGGCTCGTCAGCGGCAATGGCCGCATCGAGGCGACCGAGATCGACGTCGCGACCAAGTTGCCGGGGCGCGTCACCGCCATGCTCGTCGACGAAGGCGATTTCGTAAGCGCAGGTCAGCCGCTCGCCCGCATGGACGTCGTCGTCCTTCGGGCGCAGCTCGACGAGGCGCAGGCCCGGGAACAACAGGCAGTGAACACCGCGGCGAGCATCGACGCGCAGGTGGCCCAGCGTCGCAGCGACAAGGCTGCGGCGGCTGCGCTCGTCGTGCAGCACGAAAGCGAACTCGACGCGGCCACGCGCCGGCTGGCGCGTTCCGAAACGCTGTCGCGGGACGGGGCGTCGTCGCTGCAGGAACTCGACGACGATCGCGCGCGCGCCGGCAGCCTGCGGGCGACCGTGAACGCCGCGCGCGCTCAGGTGGAAGCCGCCCAGGCCGGGATCGACGCCACGCGGGCCCAGCTCGTCGCCGCGCGCTCGGCGGTGACGGCCGCGCAAGCGACCGTCGCACGCGTACAGGCCGATATCTCGGACAGCGAGCTGACGTCGCCGCGCGACGGGCGGGTCCAGTACCGCATTGCCGAATCGGGCGAAGTCCTGCCGTCAGGCGGCAAGGTGCTCAATGTCGTCGACCTGTCCGACGTCTACATGACGTTCTTCCTGCCCGAAACGGTCGTCGGCCGCGTCCCGCTCGGCGCCGACGTGCGGATCGTGCTCGATGCGGCGCCGGAATACGTGATTCCGGCACGCGTGTCGTACGTGTCGAGCACGGCGCAATTCACGCCGAAGACGGTCGAGACGGCCACCGAACGGCAGAAACTGATGTTCCGGGTCAAGGCGCGCATCGACCGCGATCTGCTGCAGCGCCACCTGAAGCTGGTCAAGACCGGCCTGCCGGGTGTCGCGTGGCTGAAGACCGATCCGAACGCCGGCTGGCCGGCGCGCCTCGCGATCAAGGTGCCGCAATGAACGCGACGTTGCCTGTCGATACCGGTGCCGGTGCGGGCGAAGGTCCGTCGGCATCCATTGAATCGGGCGCGGTCGCCCGGCTGTCGGGCGTTTCGTTGCGCTACGGCGCAACGTACGCGCTCGACGACGTGACGCTCGATATCTCGGCCGGCCGCATGGTCGGGCTGATCGGACCGGACGGCGTCGGCAAGTCGAGCCTGCTCGCGCTCGTGTCCGGCGCACGTGCGATCCAGCAGGGCCGTGTATGGGCCCTCGGCGGCGACCTGTCGTCGCGCGGCCACCGCGCACGCGTATGCCGGCGCATCGCCTATATGCCGCAAGGGTTGGGTCGGAACCTGTACGCGACGCTGTCGGTCGAGGAAAACCTGCAGTTCTTCGCCCGACTGTTCGGCCACGATGCGGCCGAGCGACGCCGCCGGATCGACGCGCTCACGCACAGCACCGGGCTGCATGCGTTTCTCGACCGCCCTGCCGGCAAACTGTCCGGCGGCATGAAGCAGAAACTCGGTCTGTGCTGTGCATTGATTCATGATCCCGACCTGATGATCCTGGACGAACCGACGACCGGCGTGGACCCGCTCTCGCGAGCTCAGTTCTGGGAGCTGATCGAACGTATTCGCATCGCCCGTCCGGCAATGAGCGTACTCGTCGCCACCGCGTACATGGACGAGGCCCGGCGTTTCGACTGGCTGATCGCGATGGACGCCGGCCGCGTGCTGGCGACGGGTAGCCCCGGCGAACTGCTCGCTCGCACCCATTGCGACACGCTGGAAGCCGCGTTCATCGCGTTGCTGCCGGAAGCGCGACGGCACGGGCACCAGCCGATCCGGCTGACGCCGTTCCAGCCCGATGAGACCGACGGCTACGCGATTGAGGCCGACGCGCTAACGATGCGGTTCGGCGATTTCGTCGCGGTCGACCACGTGAGCCTGAAGATTCGTCGCGGCGAAATCTTCGGGTTTCTCGGCTCCAACGGCTGCGGAAAATCGACGACCATGAAGATGCTCACGGGCCTGCTCGCCGCGTCCGAAGGCACGGCGACGCTGTTCGGCCGTCCGGTCGCCGCGAACGACATCGATACGCGCCGGCGAGTCGGTTACATGTCGCAAGGGTTCTCGCTGTACGGCGAGCTGACCGTCAGGCAGAACCTCGTGCTGCATGCGCGCCTGTTCGGCGTACCGGAACCGGACCTTCCCGCGCGGATCGACGAAATGGTCGGGCGCTTCGGGCTCGCCGAGGTGCTCGATGCGCTGCCCGAGCGCCTGCCGCTTGGCATGCGGCAGCGGCTGTCCCTTGCCGTAGCGATGGTGCACAAGCCCGAACTGCTGATCCTCGACGAACCGACGTCGGGCGTTGACCCGGTTGCGCGTGACGACTTCTGGCGACTGATGATCGAGCTCGCGCGCAACGATCGCGTCACGATTTTCATTTCGACGCATTTCATGAACGAGGCCGCCCGCTGCGACCGCATCTCGCTGATGCACGCGGGCCGCGTGCTGGCAAGCGCCGCGCCGGACGAACTGGTTCGCCTGCGCGGCGCGGCCACGCTTGAGGACGCGTTCATCGGCTACCTGAGCGACGCGCAACGCGTGGACGGCGCCCCGACGGATACGTCGTCGGGCACCGGCTGGCTTGCCGCGTCGCCCGAGGCCGGCAACGCGGGCCACCGTGCCGCATGGTTCAGCCCGGCGCGCGCCGGCAGCTACCTGTGGCGCGAAGTGCTGGAACTGCGACGCGACCCGTTGCGCGCCACGCTGGCGCTGTTCGGTTCGCTCGTCCTGATGTGCGTGATCAGCATCGGCATCAGTCTCGACGTCGACAACCTGACCTTCGCCGTGCTGGATCGCGATCAGTCGATGCTGAGCCAGGACTACGCGCAGAACCTTGCGGGTTCCCGCTACTTCGTACCGCGCGCGCGGCTCGCGGACGATCGCGACATCGATCGCCGCATGCGCAACGGCCAGCTGTCGCTGGCGATCGAAATTCCACCCGGTTTCGCCCGCGACGTCGCACACGGCCGGCACGTGGAGATCGGCGCGTGGGTCGACGGCGCGATGCCGATGCGCGCGGAAACGATCCGCGGCTATGTGGCCGGCATGCACGAGAACTGGCTGCGCGATCAGGCGAAGCGCCGGCTCGGCGTGTCGCTCGTCCCGGCCGTCGATGTCGCGATCCGCTATCGGTACAACCCGGACGTCAAGAGTTTGCCCGCGATGATTCCCGCGATCATGCCGATGCTGCTGCTGATGCTGCCCGCGATGCTGACGGCGCTGGCCGTCGTACGGGAACGGGAGCTCGGATCGATCGTCAACCTGTACGTGACGCCCGTGACCCGCGCCGAATTCCTGCTCGGCAAGCAGGCGCCGTACGTGATGCTGGCCATGCTGAATTTCCTGCTGATGGTCGTGCTGGCCGACGTCGTGTTCGGCGTGCGGATCAAGGGAAGTTTCCCAACCTTGGCGGCTGCGGTGCTGGTCTTCAATGTCGTCGCCACCGGCATCGGGCTCTTTGCGTCGACGTTCACGCGCAGCCAGATCGCCGCGATCTTCATGACGATCGTCGGCACGCTGATCCCCGTCGTGCAGCTCTCCGGCCTGCTTACGCCGCTGTCGTCGCTCGAAGGCAGCGGCAGGTGGATCGGTACGGTCTATCCGGCCACCTACATGCTCGCGATCAGCCGAGGCGTCTACAACAAGGCGCTCGGGCTGGCCGACCTGTCGTCCCAGTTCTGGCCGCTGCTCGCGGCCGTGCCGGTCATCATGGTGACGACCGGCGTCCTGCTGCGCAAGCAGGAGCGCTGATCGTGTCGCGCCTGCTCGCCATTTACCGGCTCGGGATCAAGGAACTGTGGAGCCTCGCCCGCGACCCGATCCTGCTCGCGCTCATCGTCTATACGTTCAGCGCGTCGATCTACGTCGCCGCGACCGCACGCCCCGAAACGCTGCACAAGGTGCCGATCGCGCTCGTCGACGAAGACGCGTCGCCGCTGTCGGCACGGATCGCGGCGGCGTTCTTTCCGCCCCAGTTCGCGCCGCCCCCGATCGTCGACGCCGGCGCGGCCGATCGCGGCCTCGACAACGGCGACTACACGTTCTCGCTCGACATTCCGCCGGACTTCCAGCGCGACGTGCTTGCCGGCCGTCATGCGACGATCCAGCTCAACGTCGATGCGACACGGATGACGCAAGCCTTCACTGGCAGCACCTATATCCAGCAGATCGTGTCGGGCGAGATCGACGCATTCGTGCGACGCTATCGCGGCACGCCGTTGCCGGGCGTCGATCTCGCGATGCGGATGCGCTTCAACCCGAATCTCGACGAAGTCTGGTTCGGCGCGCTGATGGAACTGATCAACAACGTGACGATGCTGTCGATGATCCTCACCGGCGCCGCGCTGATTCGCGAGCGGGAACACGGCACGATCGAGCATCTGCTCGTGATGCCGGTGACCGCCGCGGAAATCATGCTCGCAAAGGTCTGGTCGATGGGGCTCGTCGTCACGGTGGCGGCCGTCGCGTCGCTGACGTGCGTCGTGGGCGGCGCCCTGCACGTGCCGATTCCCGGCTCCATCCCGCTGTTCGTGGCCGGGATGGCGTTGCATCTGTTCGCCACGACGTCGTTGGGGATCTTTCTCGCGACGCTCGTGCGCAGCATGCCGCAGTTCGGCATGTTGCTCGTGCTCGTGCTGCTGCCGCTGCAACTGCTGTCAGGCGGATTGACGCCGCGCGAAAGCATGCCGGCGGCCGTGCGGGACATCATGCTGGCCGCGCCCACCACCCATTTCGTCGAGCTCGCGCAACGCATCCTGTACCGGGGTGCCGGCCTCGATGCGGTGTGGCCGCAATTCGCGGCGCTTTCCGCGATCGGGAGCGTGCTGTTCCTGCTGTCGCTGATGCGGTTCCGCAAGACGATCGGTCAGATGACGTGATCGCCCGGTCGCGCGTGCGAAGCCGGGACTCACCTGTTGATACAGATCAACCGCGCCGGAGGCCGGCACGCGATCATGACGTCGTGTCTTGCGAAATCGCAAGCCGCCGCGATTGCGGCAACGCGGACGAACACCGGCCGCCCCACGGGAGAACGTCATGATTCGCCATTCGTACCGGACCGCGCTTGCTACGCTGGGCGTGTTCATTGCACTCGCGTCGCTACTGGGCGTCGTGCACGCGATGCTGGTCGACGCGCAGGTGCTGCCGTACGCGATCGGCACGCTGGTATCGGGCATCGTCGCGTTCGTCTCGCAGCTCGAGCCCGCGCCGAAAGAGCGATAGCGAAACAGCTGGAAGCGCCGGATTCGACCTCATCGTTTGATGCGGGAATCCCTGATTTCCGTCAATCGCCGCGGGCCGGTTCGCGATGTAATCGACGCACTGAACCCCTCGACTTTCAGGGAGGCGAGCGATGAAACTGACTTTTCTCGGTGCGACCGAAACCGTGACCGGCTCGAAGTATCTGGTCGAGCACGGCGGCCGGCGCGTGCTGGTCGATTGCGGCCTGTTCCAGGGCACGAAAAATCTGCGATTGCGCAACTGGAGACCGTTGCCGCTCGCACCCGACACGCTCGATGCAGTCGTGCTTACGCATGCGCATATCGACCATACCGGCTATCTGCCGGTGCTGGTGCGCGAAGGTTATCGCGGGCCGGTGTACTGCACGGCGGCCACGGCCGAACTCTGCGACATCATGCTGCGCGACAGCGCGCGGCTGCAGGAGGAGGAGGCCGAGTTCGCGAACCGGCACGGCTACTCGAAGCATCATCCCGCGCAGCCGCTCTATACGCTCGACGATGCGCAGCGCGCGTTGCGCCTGCTGAGGCCCGTTGCCCTAGACGAATGCACTACGCTCGGCGGTGGCCTGGCGTTCCGGCTGCTACCGGCCGGGCACATCCTCGGAGCGGCGAGCGTGGTGATGCACTGGAATCATAAGGTACTCGCGTTCTCGGGCGACCTCGGCCGCTATCGCGACCCGATCATGCAGCCGCCGCGACCGCCCGCGCATGCGGAGTTCCTGGTCGTCGAGTCGACGTACGGCGACCGGCTGCACCCAGCGTCGGATCCCGAGAACGAGCTGGCCACGCTGTTCGACAAGACATTCGCGCGCGGCGGGGTTGTCGTGATGCCCTGCTTCACCGTCGGCCGTGCGCAGGAAATCCTGCATTACATCGCACGGCTGAAGGCATCCGGCCGCATGGCGCGCGTCCCGGTATTTCTCGACAGCCCGATGGCGACGGACGTAACCGACATCTATCGCCACCACATCCTCGAGCACCGGCTGACACTGTCCGAAGCGAACGCCCTCGGCCATGCCGCGACGATGATCCGGTCGGTCGACCAGTCGAAGGCGATTGCGGAACACCACGGCCCGATGGTCATTATCGCGGGAAGCGGCATGGCAACGGGCGGGCGCGTACTCCATCACCTGAGCCGCTACGCGCCCGACGCACGCAACACGATCGCGCTGGTCGGCTATCAGGCTGCCGGTACGCGCGGCGCGGCCCTGGCTGCACACGAGCCGACAGTGAAGATTCACGGTGAATACGTCCGCGTGCGCGCCCAGGTCGAGTCGATCACCGCGCTTTCCGCGCATGCCGACTACGAGGAGATTCTCCAGTGGCTCGGCACGATGCAGCCTGCGCCCGTGCGGACCTTCATCACGCATGGCGAACCCGCATCGGCCGACGCATTGCGGCGGCGCATTTCGGAGCGCTTGCACTGGCCGTGCGAAGTACCGACTTACGCGCAGACCGTCGATCTCGATGCAGTCGAATCGGGCGATGCGCGCGAGCCGGCCGCCCTCTCTGACTACGGCACCGGCGAGACGCCGGCCACGCACGGTGGGATCCGGACGTTGCGTACCGGTCCCCGTCGCGCGCTACCCGGCGATCAACCAGCGATCAACCGGCTTCGATGATGACCTTCAGCGCATGGGTTTGCGCCGCGCGGCCGAACGTGTCGTACGCACGCTCGACGTCGTTGAGCGAGAACCGGTGGGTGATCAGGCGTTTCGGATCGAGACGCCCGGCGCGCACGGTCTTCAGCAGCATCGGCGTGCTGACCGTATCGACGAGCCGCGTCGTGATTGCGATGTTGCGATCCCACAGCTTCTCGAGGTGCAGGTCGGTCTTCACGCCATGCACACCGACGTTCGCAACGACACCGCCCGGCGCCACGAGCCCCGTGCACATCTCGAACGTCGCGGGAATGCCGACCGCCTCGATTGCACAATCGACACCGATGCCGTCGGTCAGCTTCATGACTTCCGCTACCGGGTCGCCAGCACGGCTGTCAAAGCAATCGGTCGCGCCGAAGTGCCGCGCGATCTCGCGCCGGTTGCCGTCGGGATCGATCATGATGATCTGCGCGGGCGAATAGAACTGCGCAGTCAGCAACGCTGCCAGCCCGATCGGGCCTGCGCCGACGATCGCGACCGTGCAGCCCGGCTGCACCTTGCCGTTCAGTACGCCGCATTCGAATCCTGTCGGCAGGATATCGGACAGCATCACGAGCGCGTCCTCGTCCGCGCCTGCCGGAATCCGGTACAGGCTCGTCTGCGCATGCGGGATGCGCACATACTCGGCCTGTGTGCCGTCGATCCGGTTACCGAGAATCCAGCCGCCGGTTGTGCAGTGAGAATAAAGTCCGCGGCGACAGTATTCGCAGCGGCCGCACGACGAGATGCACGAAATGAGTACGTGATCGCCCGGCTTCAGCGATTCGACCGCGGCGCCGATCTGATCGACGACACCGACGCCCTCATGGCCGAGAATCCGGCCGGGTTCGCACGTCGGTACGTCGCCCTTGAGGATATGCAGATCGGTGCCGCAAATCGTCGTGCGCGTCACGCGGATGATCGCGTCGGTGGGCGACTGCAGTTCCGGCTTGGGCCGTTCCTCGAGCGCCTTGCGCCCCGGCCCGTGGTAGACGAGTGCTTTCATCGCTGTTCCTCCATCGGAAAAGTTGCGGGTTCGTTGATCGAAGCGGGCGCGTGCCGTTGCTGCGCCAGCAATGCGGCCAGCGCGCAAGACGCGACCCGGACCGCGACGCTGTCGGCGCGACTCGTCAGCACGATCGGCACGCGTGCGCCGACGACGATGCCCGCGCTGGCGGCGCCCCCCAGGTATTCGAGCTGCTTTGCAAGCATGTTGCCCGCTTCGATATCGGGGACGACCAGGATGTCGGCGTGGCCGGCCACAGGGGAATCGATCCCTTTGTCGCGGGCCGCACGTTGGGATATCGCGTTGTCGAATGCGAGCGGGCCGTCGACGATCGCCCCCTCGAGCTGGCCACGCTCGGCCATCTTGGCGAGCGCTGCCGCGTCGAGCGTCGAACGCATTGCCGGATTGACGGTTTCGACCGCGCACAGCACCGCCACACGCGGACAGGCCACGCCAAGCGCATGGGCGACGTCGATCGCGTTCTGCGTGATGGCCGCTTTCTGCGCGAGATCCGGTGCGATGTTCACCGCCGCATCGGTCAGGATGAATGGTCGCGGATACGCCGGCGTCTCGATCAGGAAACAATGGGACATGCGCTTGTCGGTGCGCAGGCCCGAATCCGCGGCGACGACCGCACCCATCAGCTCGTCCGTATGCAGGCTGCCTTTCATCAGCGCGCCGGCGCGCCCGGCCGCCGCGAGTTCGACCGCACGAGCGGCGGCCGCATGGCTGTGCGGCACGTCTTCGATCGTCCACGTCGAAAGATCGACGCCCGCGTCGTTCGCGGCCCGCAGCACCTTGGCGCGGGGCGCGACGATCAGCGGCTCGATCGATGCGCCCAAGGGAGACGCCCTCAACTCGGCAAGCGCAACGACGCTGGCGGCATCACACGGATGCACGACGGCGACGACCAGCGGCCGCGCGTGACGCGTGCGTGCAATCAGGGACGGCAGTTCGCCGTTCGCTTGCGGCAGCAGCCTGGGCAGGCACGCGTCGTCGAGGCCACCCGGATGGAGGTTGTCGTTCATGTTTCGAGTACGTAAGTGCCGGGCGCCGCCGCGAACCCTGCGGCCGGCGTGCGGGCCGGTACGTCGCCCGACGAGCGCGCGTGCAACCAGTCTCGCCAGCAGAACCACCACGAGCCGTCCACCGCCGGCGTATCGCGCACGAAGTCGTGCCGGCTGCGGTAGGCCGCACCGGATTCGCGGGTCACGCATCGGTAGTGCCGGCCCGGATGGCCCGGCTCGGACACGATGCCTGCGTTGTGCCCGCCCGACGTCAGCACGAAGGTCAGCGCATGGTGCGTGAGCAGATGGAGCTTGTAGACGGACCGCCAGGGCGACACGTGATCGCGCTCGGTGCCAACCACGAACGTCGGCACGTCGATGTCCGACAGCGCGACAGGCCGCCCGTCGACGCAGTAGCGGCCGGCCGCAAGATCGTTGTCGAGAAAGAGCTGCGTCAGGTATTCCGTGTGCATGCGATACGGCATGCGCGTGGTATCCGCATTCCACGACATCAGGTCGTTGGGCTTCGTGCGCGTGCCGAGCAGGTATTCGCTCATCATCCGCGACCAGATCAGGTCGCGCGCGTTCAGCAGTTCGAACGCGGCGGACATCTGCGCACCGTCCAGGTAGCCCTGGCGCCACATCAGCGCGTCGAGCGCGGACAGTTCGCTCGCGTCGATGAACAGGCCGAGTTCGCCAGGCTCGCTGAAATCGGTCTGGGCCGCCAGCAACGTGACCGAGCGCAACGCTTCGTGTTGCCGCCCGTCGCGCGCCAGCGCTGCCGCGGCGATCGCGAGCAGCGTGCCGCCCAGACAATAGCCGGCCGCATGCACCGCTTCGCCGCAGATCGTCCGCGCGGCGTCGAGCGCCGCCATGCACCCGTCGCGCAGATAATCGTCGAGCCCGAGGTCGCGGGCCTCCGCGCCCGGGTTACGCCACGACACGGCGAACACCGTATAGCCCGCATCGACCAGGAAGCGAATCAGCGAATCGTGCGGCTGCAGATCGAGGATGTAGTACTTCATGATCCACGACGGTACGACCACGATCGGCTCGCGGGCCACGTCGGCCGTCGTCGGGGCGTACTGCAGCAGCTCGCACAGCGCGTTGCGCCAGACGACGCGGCCCGGCGTGATCGCCACGTCGCGTCCCGGCAGATAGGCGCGCGCATCGTGGCCCCGCGTGCCGCTCGCGCGATCGATCAACGCGTTCGCGTCGTCCAGCCAGTGTCGCCAGCCTGCCGCGAGGTTCGTGCCCCCGCTGCGTATCGTCGCGTCGAGTACGACCGGGTTCGTCGCGAGGAAATTTCCAGGCGAGCATGCGTCGAGCCACTGTCGCGCGACGAATCCAACCAGTTCCTCGTGATGACGTTCGACACCCGGCACGCCGCGTGTCGCGTCGCGCCACCAGCGCTGGATCGACAGGAAGCCGTCGCGATACGCGCGAAACGGCCAGCCGCCCCACGCCGGCGCGGCGAAGCGCGGATCGGCGCGGCCGGCGTGCACGGCAAGGCCGCTCGCATCCGCGTCACCGGCCTCGCCGTCGCGCCCGTTTGCCGCCGGCGCCACGGCGCCCAGCCACGCCTGCGTCGCGAGCACGAAGCATTTTCCCGGGGCCACAGCCAGATGCGCGCCCCAGTCAAGAATGGCCAGCGCCAGCGACACGGGTGACAACCCGAAGGTCATCGCGGCCACGTTCGCATGCGCGGCGCGATTCCACTCGTCGGCAGGCGCCGCTCGAACGGGTGCGCAGCCGGCGGCGCTCGTCGCGATTTCGACTGCATCGGGCGGGCACGTCAGCTCCGGCCCGAACGGGGCGCGGATGACGGCTGCCCTCATTTCATGTGCATCCCGCCGTTGACGTCGAATTCCGCGCCCGTCGCGAACGCCGCCGCATCGGAACACAGAAACGCGACGAGCGCGGCGATTTCGTCGGGATTGCCCAGGCGGCCGACCGGAATCTGCGGGAGGATCTTCGTGTCGAGCACCTCCTTAGGCACCGTCTCGAGCATCGCGGTCGCCAGGTAACCGGGTGCAACCGTGTTGACCGTCACGCCGTGGCGCGCGAGCTCGAGCGCCAGCGCCTTCGTGAAGCCGTGGATGCCGGCCTTCGCGGCCGCGTAGTTGGTCTGCCCGTAGGCGCCGCGCGAACCGTTCACGGAGCCGATGTTCACGATCCGCCCGAAGCCGCCTTCGATCATGCCCGGCACGAACGGCTTGGTCATGTTGAACATGCCGTCGAGATTGGTGCGCAACACCGCATCCCACATGCTCTTGGTCATCTTCACGAAGGTGGCGTCGTGCGTGATGCCGGCGTTGTTGACGAGCACGTCGACGCGCCCGAATTCGGCCAGCACGCGCGCCGCGCAATGCTGGCACGAATCGTAGTCGGCCACGTCGACCTCGAACGCATGGAACGCCCGACCCGCCTCCCGTTCCTTCGTGAGCCACGTCGCCACATGGTCGTTGCGCTCCGTGTGCGACACCGCCACCGTCATGCCGGCATCGTGCAGGCGATGGCTGATCGCCGCGCCGAGCCCGCCCATTCCCCCCGTGACGAACGCGACGCGCTTAGCGGACATGATCGTGCTCCCGTGCGCCTGCGATGTCGTTCACGCGGCCGGCGAGCAGTGCTCCGTTTGTTGCGCCGCCCGCGTCCTCGATCCCGCGCTCCAGCGCCGCCATCCAGCCGGCCCACGGCATGCTGGCTTCGTTGACCGCCGCGAGTCGCCCGAGGTCGGGCAACCAGTCGGTCTGATAACGAGACAGCGCGCCTGCGCCGTATTCGCGCAACCAAGTACGCCACGCACTGGCGCTCTCGAATTGCGCACGCATGCATAGCTCGGCGGCGTCCTGCCAGATCGCGATGCTCGCGATCGCGCAGTCGCTCATCACTTGCCTGCCGGCCTCGGCGAAGGCCGTCCATGCCTCCGATTCCCCCAGCGCCTGCTGCAGACGGCGCACCGCCGTGCGGTCGCGCTCGATGCATCGCCCTGCCAGCGCATGCCATTCGTGTTGCCAATCGCGGTTCTGCGCGATCACGCGCAACGCGAGATCGCAGCCCGCGCGCCAGGCATCGTTCGGTGTCTTCAAAGCATCGGGTTTCATCGGCTTCCCCCCTTTCGATCGGGTCAATGGGTTGGCATCCGCCTCGTGACGCCTACCTTGCCTCGGCGTCATGACCGCTTCACTGTGCGGGTATCGAGCACGGCTGCCGTTGATCTGAGTCAAGCGCGTGGAAACCCTGCTTCGTAGACTGGATCGCACTGGCGGATCACCCGTCGATGGAGCGATTCCGATGAGCTACAAAAGCATGGTCGTGCACCTCGATACGAGCGCCCGCGCACATTCCCGTCTCGAGTTCGCGTTGCATCTCGCCCGGCGCTTCGGTGCGCATCTCACCGGGCTGTTCGCGGTCTACACGCCCGAGCCGCATTCGTTCTACGTGATGGCCGGTTCCGCCGACTATTTCCGCGCGCATCGTGAACAGCGAGACGAGCGGCTCGCCGCGCTGGAGCGCCTGTTCCATGCGGAGACCGCTCGCGCGAAAGTACCCGCGACCTGGATTCGCGCGGACGAGCGCGCGAACGTGGCCGTGCCGCGCGCCGCGCGTCTCGCCGACCTGGTGATCACCGGCCAGAGCGATCCGAACGATCCCGAAACCTATATCGACGACCAGTTTCCGGAGAACCTCGTGTTGTCCGCCGGCCGCCCGGTGCTGTTCTGGCCGTACGCTGGGGAATTTCCATCGATCGGCGAGCGGGTGATCGTCGCGTGGGACGGCAGCCGCGAAGCGACCCGCGCCGCGCACGACGCACTCCCGTTTCTGGAGCATGCGAAGCGCACGACGGTCGTCGCCGTGGTCGACGGCGATTCGGACGCCGCGACCACGCGGGTTCCGGCCTCCGATGCCGCGCTGATGCTGGCGCGCCACGCGTACGACGTGAACGTGCTCGACATCGATACCGGCACCGGCTCGTCGGTCGGCGACACGCTGCTGTCACGCGCGTACGAGACCGGGTCCGACCTGCTCGTCATGGGGGCCTTCGGGCATCCGCGCTGGCGGGAGCTGGTCATGGGCGGCGCCACGCGCACGGTGCTGGCGTCGATGACGCTGCCGGTCCTGATGTCGCACTGAACCCGTCGATGCGTACGCTCGCGCTGCTCGTCATCAACGCCGGTTCGTCGAGCGTGAAGTTCGCGGTGTTCGCGTACCCGCCGCACGGCGATCCCGCGCGGCGGCCGCTGCACGAAGGCGAAGCGGTCGCCGCCGGCAACGGCGTGTCGATCCGCTTCGATGCCGTCCAGGACGGCACGCTGCCGCTGGGCGCGGGCGACCCTTACCGCGCGGTGCTCGCGCGGATCGCGACGTGGATCCGCGTGCAGCTGCCGCATATCGCGCTGGGCGCCATTGCGCATCGTGTCGTGCACGGCGGCGCCCGGTACGTCGACCCGGTCGTCGTCGACGATGCGGTGCTCGACGCGCTGCGCACGCTGACGCCGCTTGCGCCCCTGCACCAGCCGCACAGCCTCGATGCGATCGATGGGCTGCGCGACGCGTTTCCCGACCTGCCGCAGATCGCCGTGTTCGATACCGCGTTTCATCGCACGCTGCCGCGCGCCGAGCAATTGCTGCCGTTGCCGCACGCATGGTTCGACGAGGGCGTGCGGCGTTACGGGTTCCACGGTCTGTCGTACGAATACCTGGCGGTCGCGCTCGACGAGCAGTTCGGCGCGCGTGCACACGGCCGGGTCATCGCCGCCCATCTCGGCAGCGGCGCCAGCCTGTGCGCGATGCGCGACTGCCGCAGCGTCGCGACGACGATGGGCTTTTCGGCGCTCGACGGCCTGATGATGAGCACGCGCTGCGGAACGCTCGATCCCGGTGTCGTCCTGCACCTGCTCGAGATCGGCAAGCTGTCGGGCGATGCGCTCGGCCACCTGCTGTATCACGAGTCGGGCCTCAAGGGTGTTTCAGGCGCGTGCGGCGACCCGCGCGTGCTGCTCGCGTGCGAAGCCGCGGGCGACGCACGGGCCGGCGATGCGCTGACGCTGTACGTCCATCGCATCGTGCGCGAAACCGGTGCGCTGACCGCGCTGCTTGGCGGCCTCGACATGCTGGTCTTCACCGCCGGGATCGGCGAGCACTCGGCCGTGTTGCGCGAGCGGATCTGCGCGTCGCTCGGCTGGCTCGGCATCGATATCGACCCGCGTGCGAATGCGGCCGACGCACACGTGGTGTCGTGCGCATCGAGCGCGGTCACGGTGGTCGTCGAGCCGACCAACGAAGCGTGGATCGCGGCGCGCGCCGCGGTGACCGTGCTGCGCGGCAACCGCGACGCTTGATCCAGATCAGCGCCGTCGGCGTGCACGCGCCGATGATGAGTTCATCCACATCCGTTCAAGGGAAATGCCATGTACTCGAACATTCTGGTTGCGCTCGACGGCAGCGACACGTCGTCCCGTGCACTCGACGCCGCGCTGGATCTCGCGGCGGAAACGGGCGCGCGGCTGACACCCGTCTACGTCGTCGATTTCCTGGTGCCGGCCTACGACATGTACGGATACGATCCGTCGATCCTGGTCGATTCATTCCGTGAAGAAGGATTGCGCGTGACCGAGGACGCCGCGCGACGCATGAAAGCACGCAGCGTGACCGGCACGCCGCAGATTTCCAACGTGGCGCCGGCAGGCGAAGACATCCCGCACCGGATCGTCGGTCTCGCGGGCGAGATCGGGGCCGATCTGATCGTGTTGGGCACGCATGGCCGGCGCGGCGTCCAGCGCCTCTTCCTCGGCAGCGTGGCCGAACGCGTGCTGCGCCAGGCCGCATGCCCGGTCCTGATGATTCCGGCGAGCTGCGCCGCGAAGGCGTCTGCCGCAATCACGGCCGCGTCTACCGAAAAGGAGCCGTCATGAGCTACAAGACCCTGCTCGTTCACCTCGACGACAGCGAGCGCTGTGCGACGCGAGTCGACCTCGCGCTCGAGCTCGCGGGACGCTGGAACGCGCATTTGATCGGCCTCTACCTGGTCTGCCAGGATCTGTTCGAACCGTTGCGTCGGCCCGATGAACCGCTCAAGCTCGCCGTCTACGAGCGCTTGTGCGACCAGCGGCGCAAGGAGGCGGAAGAACGATTCCTGACAGCCGCCGAACGTGCCGGACGCAGCGTCGAATGGCAGGCGCCGAGCGGCAATGCGACCGATGCCGCGATCCTGCATGCACGTCACGCCGATCTGCTGGTGCTCGGCCAGGAGGATCCCGACGACCGCACGACCTACGTGGCGCGCCATTTCGTCGAGGACGTCGTGATGGGCGGCGGACGCCCGGCGATCGTCGTGCCCTATGCGGGCGACGTGCGAACGATCGGCGAGAACGTGCTGATCGGCTGGGACGGCGGACGCGAGGCCGCCCGCGTGATGGCCGATGCGCTGCCGCTGCTCGCCCGCGCGCGCTTCGTCAACATCGAGACAGTCTCCCGCGGGCATCCTGATCCGGATAAGACACCGCCGGGCGTCGATGTCGCCGCGTATCTCGAACGGCACGGCATTCGCGCGTCGTTCTCGACCACGCCGCGCACGCGGTCGGTCGGCGTGGGGGCGACGCTGCTGAACCGCGTGACCGACCTGCATGCGGATCTGCTGGTGATGGGCTTGTACAGTCATGCCCGCATGCACGAACGCGTGCTCGGCGGCGCGACCCGTACGATCCTCGAGACGATGACGGTACCGGTCCTGCTGTCTCACTGAACGCGTGAAAACGGGCAGCCGCGTGCGGCTGCCCGCTTCCGGCGACGACCACCGTCACTGCAATCGCAGTCGTCACAGCATGCCGGCGCAAGCGCCCGGCCCCTCCCGTACGACTAGCACCGGCCGGTCCGCGACGCGCACCAGCGATTCGGCGACGCTACCGAGCAACGCACGGCGCACGCCGCGGCGACCATGCGTGCCCATCACGATGAGGTCAGCGTCGCATTCGGCGGCGGCGCGCGCCAGCACGTCCGAGACGTCCTGTCCGCACGCGTCGATCATTTGCGCGATACCGCGTACGCCGGACAGCTGAAACGCCGTTTCCGCGTCGGAGACCGCGATCGCGGCCTTGTCCGCGTCCAGTCCGGCCGGATCGCGCTGATCGATATAGCCGCTGTCGACGTCCGCCAGCCGCGGCGCGTCCGATACCACGCACATGGCGATGACCAGACTGCCCGAATCGCGGGCGAGCGAAATCGCCTCGTCGAGCGCAAGCCGCGCGCAGCGGCTGCCGTCGAGTGCAGTAAAGATTCTTCGATACATAGCGCGTGCCTCCTGTCGTCCCGGTTCGATCGGTTCGTGAAACCAGTCTGATCCCTCCGCACGCCTTTCCGTTGACGCGGGTCAAGCGCGCGCGGCGACGTCCGTACGCATCAGTCCCGATTGGCGAACCTCGGTAAAACGCGCACAATTCAGGGCGATATCGCAATTCCAGCCCGCCCCGCCGCTTTTCGTGTCCCGCGTCCGGCCCGCCGCCAGCCGGCCGTCGACGAAATCCGTCAGGATGAACGGCCATGACAGTGAATGCGCCCCCCTTCCGGGCCGGGCCGGCTCCGCGCCGGATCCGGCCGCCCGCCCGATATGCCGCGCTGGCCGCGCTGCTGACGCTGGCGCTCGGCCTGACGGCAACATTTGCGGCATCCCGGGTACTGGAGAACAATGTCCGGCACGCTACCCAGGTGAGATTCGAGCAAGCCGCCACCCGCGCGACGGCCAGCCTGCGGCGCAGCCTCCTCGACGCCGCAGTTATATTGCGCGGCACCCGCGCGTTTGCATCGGCACTCTCGGCGGAGCCATCCGGCGCCGCATGGCTGCGCTATCTCGCCAGTCTCGATCTGGACGGGTTGCAATCGCCGGTCCGCAGTCTCGGAAGAATCGAGCCGAGCGCCGCCGAGGACAATCAGGCAACGCGACAGGCGCTGCAGCGGGCGGCAGAAACCGGCAAGGTCGCTTTGGCCGCGAACGCGATACAGGACAGTATCGATACGGCGTTCGCCCGGACGGAACTAACGTTGTATCTGCCGATTGGTGCAAAAGCGGAAGACGGCACAGCGTCCGAGGCGCGGCACGCGACGGCGACCGGATACGTTTATGCCGCACTGAATCCAGACCGTCTGGTCGATCCGTCCCTGCTCGATCGACTGCATCTGGAAATCGTCGCCGACACCCCAGCGGCGCCGGTCTATACCGTCGGTTTCAGCGGCGACGATGCCACCGATTCCCGCAAAGCGCTCGAGCGAACTGATTCGCTCGTGTTCGGTGGCACGCCGCTGTCGCTGCACTATCGCGCGGCGTCCGCCGACACGGCCCGCACCGCAATGGCTGTGCTGCTGACCGGCACCGTGCTCTCGCTGACGTTGGCCGCGCTCGTGCGGCAGATCCTCTCGCAACGCACGCGTGTCGCCGAGACCGCCGGCAACAGTCAACCGACGGAGGCCCGGATGATGGGCATCATCCGGTCGTCGATGGAAGCTATCGTCACGGTCGACGAGAACCAGACGATCGTGATCTTCAACCCTGCCGCCGAACACGTGTTCGGCGTTTCCGCGATGGAGGCGGTCGGCGCGCCGCTGTCCCGCTTCATCCCCGAACGCTTTCGTGCCGCGCATGCGCGGCATGTCGAGCAATTCGGCGTGACCGGTGTGTCTGAGCGCCAGATGGGGCGGCAACGCGTGCTGTTCGGCTTGCGCGGCGACGGCACCGAGTTTCCGATCGAGGCGTCGATCTCGCAGATTCGCGACGGCGGCGGCAAGCTGTACACGGTGATGCTGCGCGACGTCACCGAGCGGGTGCGAGCGGAAAACGCCCTCAAGCAGTCGCGCGAGGAGTTGCGCGACCTGTCCGCCAACCTGCAGAACGTGCGCGAGGAAGAGAAAACACGGATTGCGCGCGAATTGCACGACGACCTCGGCCAGCAACTCACGGCGCTTAAGATGGACCTGTCCGCCGTCGAACTGGGACTGGCGGGCGTCGTCGCGCCCCACACCGGCGTGCGCGAGCAGTTGGGTGCCATGCATCGCCTGATCGATTCGACCGTTGCGTCGGTGCGGCGCATCGCGGCCGATCTGCGGCCGGTGATGCTCGACGACCTGGGTCTCATCCCGGCGATCGAGTGGCTTGCAAACGATTTCATGCGCCGCTACCGGATCACGGTCGACCGTGACATCGGGCCGGTCGACACCAAGTTTACCGGCGCCGGCGCGACCGCGTTGTTCCGCATAGTGCAGGAGGCGCTGACCAACGTCGCGCGACATTCGGATGCGACGAATGTGACGCTGACCTTGAAAGCGGCAGACGGCTATTGCATGCTGCGCATCGCGGACAACGGCCACGGCGCGCCGAAACACCCCCGCGACAGTCAGGATCGCCCGTCGTTCGGGCTGATCGGCATCCGCGAGCGCGCGCACATGCTCGACGGCACGGTGACGATCGACAACCGGCCGGGCTCGGGATTCACGATCACCGTGGCGCTGCCACTTCACGCCATCCAGCAAGGAGACGTGCTGTCATGATCAGGGTACTCATCGCCGACGACCACGCGCTCGTGAGGGACGGTCTGCGGCACATCCTCCAAAACGCGAGCGGTTTCGACGTCGTCGGCGAAGCGCAGGACAGTGCTGCGACGATCGCGCTCATGCGCGACACGGACGCTAACGTGCTCGTGCTCGACCTGTCGATGCCCGGCCGCAACGGCGTCGAGCTCATCAAGCAGATCAAGGACGAGAAACCGGGATTGCATATCCTTGTGCTGACGATGCACGCCGAGCAGCAATACGCGGTGCGCGCGTTCCGCGCGGGAGCCTCAGGCTACATGACCAAGGAAAGCGCCAGCGCCGAACTGGTCGCCGCGTTGACCAAGATCGCGGTCGGTGGCGTCTACGTGAGCCTGACCATGGCCGAGCAATTCGCGCAGAGCCTGAACGAACCGACCGATCTCTTGCCGCACCAGCGCCTGTCCGACCGCGAGTTCGATGTGTTCCGGCGCGTCACCACCGGCGAGTCGATTTCCGAAATCGCGCAGGCGCTGTGCGTCAGCGTCAAGACCGTCAGCACGTACAAGACGCGGATCCTCGAAAAGATGCAGATGCCGAACGACACGGCCCTCGTGCGCTACGCGATGCGCCACAAGCTGTTCGAGGACCCAGACGAGCTCTGACGGCGGTCGCGACAAGACGCCGCACCAGTGTAGGAAACCTCCTACAAGCCTTCCCTCTCACCTACCATAACTTCAATTCCGGCTGATTTTCCTGACGGCGCGCAACATCCATACTGCAGATCAAGAAAAACAATTCAGCGTGCCTCCCGACGCACCGGCAGCGTCATCGCCGAGACCGGCCTGACGGTCTCCTGGCGCGTCCGCAAGGCGATCCCGACACGAAGGCGGCGCAGACAGGCCGCCGGTACAACGGCCGGCGCGATCCCACCCGACGGCGAATCGCCGCTGCCCCGAACTGGAGCCGATCATGCAGAGCAGTGCCGAAGTCTCGACGACCATGCCGTTACGTCCGTTCATCCCGCTGCATCCCGTCGAACCGGCGGACCAGCCCAAGCGCGCCGCGTCCCGCTGTTCGACGTGTGCGTTGCGTACCGTCTGCATGCCGCCCGATCTTTCGCCCGACGATTTCGTCCGCGTTGACGCGATGATCTGCACGACGCGCCACGTCAAGCGCGGTGAAACGCTGTTTCGTTCGGGCGATGCGTTCAACAGCATCTATGCGGTGAGAACCGGCTCGTTTAAGACGATCGTCATGCACCGCGACGGCGACGAGCAGATCACCGGCTTCCAGATCGTCGGCGAGTCGCTCGGGCTCGATGGCGTGCACACCGGGCGCCACAACGGCGACGCGATCGCGCTCGAAGACAGCACGGTCTGCATCATTCCGTTCGGCCAGCTCGAGCAGATGTGCCGCGAAGTGCGGCCGATGCAGCATCACGTCTATCAGATGATGAGCGGCGAGATCGTGCGCGAATCCTCGCAGATGCTGCTGCTCGGCACGATGAGCGCCGAACAGCGCGTGGCCGCGTTCCTGCTGAATCTTTCCGCGCGCTTCAAGGCGCGCGGCTACTCGGCCGCGGAATTCGTGCTGCGGATGACGCGCGACGAGATCGGCGAATATCTCGGGATGAAGCTCGAAACGGTCAGCCGCATGCTGTCGAAGTTTCAGCACAAAGGGCTCGTCGCGGCCCAAGGCAAGCAGATCCGGATCGTCGATTCGGACGGCCTGCGGCAAATCTGACCGCGCCGCGGCGGCGTCGAGCGGATCAGTCGTGCATACCGAGCACGGCAGCGCCTGACACGCGCCCGCCGCGCAAGTCGTCGAGTGCGCGGTTCGCGTCCGTCAGCGCGTAGCGTACCGTCTCGACCCGCAGCGGCGTCGCGGCGGCGATCCGCATGAATGCGGCCGCATCCGCACGCGTCAGGTTGGCCACCGACGCGATGCGGCGCTCGCCCCACAGCCACGCGTACGGAAAGCCGGGGATGTCGCTCATGTGAATGCCGCCGCACACGACGATCCCGCCTTTGTCGAGTGCCCGCAGCGCGGCCGGCACCAGCGCCCCCGCCGGCGCGAAAATCAGCGCGGCATCGAGCCGCTCCGGCGGCGCTTCGTCGCTGCCGCCGGCCCATGCCGCGCCCAGCGACAGCGCCAGTTGCTGCGCCACGGTGTCGCCGGGCTTCGTCAGCGCGAACACCTTGCGTCCTTCACCCCGCGCGACCTGCGCGACCAGATGCGCCGCTGCACCGAAGCCGTAGAGGCCGATACGGCGCGCATCGCCCGCCATGCGCAAGGTTCGATGACCGATCAGGCCGGCGCACAGCAGCGGCGCGGCCTCCAGATCGGAATAGCGCCGCGGCAGATGCACGCAGTACCGGTGGTCGGCGACCGCGCACTCGGCATAGCCGCCGTCGATCGTATAGCCCGTGAAACCCGGGCTGTCGCACAGGTTTTCGCGGCCGGATGTGCAATACGCGCAATGCCCGCATGTCGAGCCCAGCCACGGGACGCCTACCCGGTCGCCGACGGCAAAGCCCGTCACGCCTTCGCCCAGCCCGCGCACGGTGCCGACGATCTCGTGCCCCGGAATCAGCGGCAGCTTCGGGTGCGCGAGTTCGCCGTCGACCACGTGGAGATCGGTGCGGCATACGCCGCACGCGTGCACGTCGATCAGGAGCTGACCCGCCGCGGGCGACGGGTCAGGCACGCGCGTTTCGCGCAAACGCGGCGTCGTGCCGTCAAACGTCATCGCAAGCATGTTCCCCCTCCCCGCGCGAACCTCTTCGCGCGCTTCGCTTTCACAGGCTAGTCGCCGCCCGTCGCGCGTGCACCGTCCGGTGACGGACGCTTGACGTGGGTCAACGGCCGCCGGTCGGTTGCTGACACGATGAAGTGGCGTGAGTGACGCCGCCGGCGCGGCGACCTGGAGATGATCGATGATATCCGTTCCCCCGCTTGCCGCAAGCACGTGTCCCGACCGCGATCCGAGGTCGCTGGTGGGCTACGCGGTGCTGGCGCCGTCCAGCCACAATTCCCAGCCGTGGCGCTTCCTGGTCGACGGCAACACGATCTCGTTGTGCGCGGACCGCGTGCGCGCGTTGCCCGTGGTCGATCCGTTCGATCGCGAGTTGATCATCAGTTGCGGGGCGGCGTTGCTCAATCTGCGCGTCGCGCTCGATCACGCCGGGTTCGCCCATACGATCAGCACGTTTCCTTCCGAAGTCGACCCCGATCTGCTGGCGCAGGTCCGGATCTGCGACGACGGCTATTCTGACGCCGCCCTCGGCACACTGTTCGATGCGATTCCGGCGCGCGTCACGACACGCGCGCCGTTCGAATCGAGCCCGGTTCCGGAAGCGATCCAGCAAGCGTTGATCGAGGCCGGCATCGCGGAAGGCGCCGACGTCGCGTGCGTCGACTCGATTGCACACCGTGCGCGCGTCGCCGAGCTGGTCGCCGAAGCCGACCGTCGGCAGTTCGCGGACCCGCGCTTCCGGCGCGAACTCGCAAGCTGGATCGATCCGCGCCGGCACGTCGACGGCATGCCGGCATTCGCGGCCGGCGTGCCGACGCTGCTGGACTTCGCCGCGCCCGTCGTGACGATGGCGGTACGGACCTTCGATCTCGGCAACGGGCTGGCCGCGCTGCATCACCAGCTCGTCGGCGCATCGCCGTTGATCGTGTGCATCGCGACCGTGCGCGACGATCGCGAAGCATGGCTCGCCGCCGGCCAGGCGCTGGAGCGGATCCTGCTCGTCGCGACGCGCGCTGGCTATACCGCGTCGTACCTGAACCAGCCGGTCGAGACGGCCGGGTTGCGCGCCCACTTGCGCCACATGCTCGGCCTGCGCGGCGAGCCGCAGTTGCTGCTGCGCGTCGGGCGCGGGCCGCATACGCCGCATTCGCCGCGCCGCCCGCTCGACGAAGTGCTCTCCTTCTCCTGATCTCGACGAGGAAACGAACATGAGCATCATGCGTTGCGCGGTTCTCTGCGTGATCGCCGCGACGGCCGGCACGGCCGCCGCACGGACGGCCGTGCCCGAGCCGACCGAACTCGTGGACGCGCAGCACTGCATGTTCTGCCACACGCCCGACCTGACGTTCCTCGGCCCGTCATTCCGCGAGATCGCCGAGCGCTACCGCGACGATCCGCATGCGGCCGCGTATCTGGAACGTAAGCTGCGCGTCGGCGGCGGTGCGCACTGGGGCGACACGCCGATGCCGTCCGCCCTCGATCGCGGCGGACCGCTGTCCGTCGACGACGCGCATCGGCTCGTGCAATGGGTGTTGAGCCAGTGACCGCCGCGCGCCCCCTCCGCTCACGTCGACCATGATCGAGCACGCGCCCGCGGGCTCGGCGCGGCGCAACGCGCGCCACCGTCCCGCATCCGTTGCGACGATCGCGAAGCCGCGCGGCAAACGCTCGCGCACCAGGCTCGATGCCGTCGTCGGCGACGTCGGCAGCCAGCCCGTCTCGCGTCCGACGCGTACGGCGAAACGCCCGAACTGCGCGCGGATCGACGACGACGCGACCTTTTTGCGGCGCTCCGGCATGCGCGGCATCCGGCTGCAGCTCGACTACTGGAAAGCCGAGGAGCGCCTGCAGAACGAGCGCATCGGCCATGCGGTCGTGATCTATGGCAGCACGCGCATCGTTGCGCCGTCGGTCGCGAACGCGCGGCTCGACGAAGCGAACCGCCTGCTCGCGCAGCGTCCGCACGACGCGAGCCGGCGGCGCGCCGTGACGATCGCTAGCCGGCTCGTCGAACACAGCGGCTATTACCGCGTCGCGCGCGAGTTCGGGCGTCTCGTCGCCCATGCCGACCGATGCACGCGCACCGCGCGGCTCGCCATCGTCACCGGCGGCGGCCCCGGCATCATGGAGGCCGCCAATCGCGGCGCCTACGAGCGCGGTGCGCCGAGCATCGGCTTCAATATCGAGCTGCCGCGGGAGCAGGCGCCGAATCCGTACATCACGCCCGATCTCTGCTTCCGGTTTCACTATTTCGCGATCCGCAAGCTGCACCTGCTCGAGCGCGCGAAGGCCGCCGTATTCTTCCCCGGCGGCTACGGCACCTTCGACGAACTGTTCGAAGTGCTGACGCTGCTGCAGACGCGCAAGATCGCGCCGCTGCCCGTCATCCTCGTCGGCGAGGCGTACTGGCGCCGCGCGGTCGACCTGGCGTTTCTCGCGGACGAAGGGATGATCGACCGCCGCGACCTGGCGCTGTTCACGTATTGCGAATCCGCCGGCGAGATCTGGCACGCGATCGGAAGCTGGTATGCCCGGCGGCGGGAACGCGCGCCGGCCCGCTGCGATGCGTCCTCGAAGCCACGCGCGGTGTAGGAATCCGCCGACGAAACGAGCGCGATTCCTACCGCGACTTCGGGGCAGGCTGATTGAAGCGGCGACACGCGACACCGATACTGAAACCAGGGATACCGGCTGCACGGAGTCCGATCGCAAGACAACCAGGAGAGATGTCATGTCATACGTCGACTATCGTTCCGATCCGGGGATGCGGGCCGCCACCTTCGACACGGCCGGCACGGCATCGCTCGACACGGTGGCGCTCGTCGCACTCGCGCGCGACGCCGGCATGCTCGTCACGCTTGACGGGCAGATCGGGTGCGAGCGCTACGAAAGCGTGACGGGATCCATCGCGACACTGGCCCGCTTCGCACAGGCGCTGCAGCTCGCGGGGCTCAAGGCGGCGTGATGTCCGGCGTCCCGGCGCGCCGTGCCGCGACGTCCGTCGCCGTCCGAATGGCCCGGTCGTCGCACCGTCTTGCGCGCCCGTTCGAGGGGAGCTGTGTCTCGACGAACGCGTGCCTGCCGATGCGAGCCAGCCCGTTCGCGCAGACGCGTGCCCAATGAAGCCGCGATGAACCGCCCGTTATCCGGACGCATCGCCAGCGTGCTGCCGGGCGTGGCGCTGCTCGCGAACTACCGCCGCGCGTGGCTCTCGCGCGATCTGTATGCGGGAATCGCGCTGTCCGCCGTACTGGTGCCGGTCGGCATGAGTTACGCGCAGGCGGCCGGGCTGCCCGCCGTCACGGGGCTCCATGCGTCGGTCGCGGCGTTGCTTGCCTATGCGTTGCTCGGCCCGAGCCGGATTCTCGTCCTCGGTCCGGATTCCGCGCTGGCTGCGCTGATCGCCGGCGCGATCGCCCCGCTCGCCGGCCATGACCCGTCACGCGCGATCGCGCTTGCCGGCGCGCTGGCGCTGTCGGCGGGAACGATCTGCATCCTGCTCGGTGTGCTCGGCCTCGGCTTCGTCACCGATCTGCTGTCGCGCCCGATCCAGTATGGTTACCTGAACGGCATCGCCATCGCGCTCGCGCTCGGGCGGCTGCCCGAACTATTGGGCATGCCGATATCGGGCGGCGACGTGTTATCCAGCGTGCCGCGTATCGCGCAGGCGCTCGTCGGCGGCCGCTTTTCGGTCGCGGCCGGTCTGCTCGGCGTCGCCGTGCTGGCGGCCATCGTCCTGCTCAAACAAGTGGCGCCGCGCTGGCCCGGCGTATTGATCGCCGTGCTGGCGGCGACGATCGCCGCCCGTCTGCCGCCGTTGCACGGGATCGCGACGGTCGGCACGCTGCCGGTCGGCCTGCCCGCCCCGCGTCTTCCGGCCGTCTCGCTTTCCGACCTGAGCGCGCTTGCGTCCGGCGCGGTCGCCGTGGCGCTGGTGTCGTTCGCCGACATCAGCATGCTGTCGCGTGCGCTGTCCGCACGGACGGGCGATCCGCCGGAGCGCAACCAGGAACTGATCGCGCTCGGCGCGGCCAATCTGCTGGCCGGCATGACGCAGGGGTGCGCGGTCAGCAGCAGCGCGTCGCGCACGCCGGTCGCGATCGCCGCCGGCGCCCAAAGCCAGATCACGAACCTCGTCGCGGCTGCATGCATCGCAATACTGCTCGTTGCCGCGCCGGCCCTGCTGACCTTCGTCCCTTGCACGGCGCTGGCCGCGGTCGTGATCTACGCGGCGTTCGGCATCGCCGACGTGCGCAGCGTCGTGCGGCTGTACCGCATGCGCCGCGGCGAATGCCTGGTTTCGATGCTGTGCTTCGCCGGCGTGATCGGCATGGGCGTCGTGCCCGGCATCCTGCTCGCCAGCGCGCTGTCGCTGCTGTCGTTCGTGTGGCGGGCCTGGCATCCGTACGACGCGGTGCTGGGCCGCCTGACGGGCGTGCGCGGCTACCACGACATCGCGCGGCATCCGGGCGCGGCGCAAACGCCCGGACTCGCGCTGTTCCGCTGGGATGCGCCGCTCTTCTATGCGAACGTCGAAATCTTCTGCGAACATCTGCACGCCGCGATCGCACGATCGGCGAAGCCGGTCACGCGCGTCGTGGTCGCGGCCGAGCCCATCACCGACATCGACGTGAGCGCTGCGGATCGGCTCGTGGCGCTGCACGCAGAACTCGCGGAACGCGGCATCGCAATGAATTTCGCCGAGATGAAGGGGCCGGTGAAGGATCGCCTGCGCGCCTACGGCCTGTTCGACGTGTTCGGCGCAGCCAGCTTCTTTCCGACCGTGACCGATGCGGTTGCCCGTCACGTTCGGCGGCCGAGCCGACAGACGCGTCCGTGCAAAAGAAAGCGTGCGGCGCGCCGGCGCGTTTCGCACAAGACGCGATAGACGAGCGACGCGCAAATCGATACGGCCGCCGCCGCATTGCGCGACGGGATCGACGCCGTCGTCGACGCGCCCCGCCGTCGGCATACGCCGGTTCAGACCGTAAAGGTGTTCGACTTCTTCATCTCGATCCACGTCATCCCGACGCGCAACCCGTCGATCGCGGCCTCGCGCTCGCTCGCATGGATGCGGCTGTGCGCGAACGTCCGCTCGCATGCGCCGTCGGGCGATTCCAGCGCGACGTGGATCCGGCAACGAAAGCCGCCTGCTTCGGCCGGGACCGTCTCGATCGCGACCGACCAGTCCGCTTCGTGCACCTCACCCGACAAGGTCATCCGACCGCCCTCCCGGACTGCCGCATCCCGGCGGATTCACTCGACCACCAGGTCGTCGACGACGGCACGCACGCCTCGCGCCGACCACGCGGCGCCGCGCACGGCCTTGCGCTCGGAAAACGAGCCGACCTTGCCGGACAGCCGCACGGTGCCGTCGTGTACGTCGATCGCGATGTGCTTCGCTTCGCGCTCCGCGTGGCGCATGATCGCGCGCTTGATGTTGCCGCCGATGTCGTCCACGCCGACTGCCCCCTGCACCGCGATGTGGTCGGTCACGCCCGTCACGCTGCGCATCTGCGAGATCGCGCGCACGGCCAGGTGGCTCTGGTATGCCCAGTCGACCTTGCCGGACAACGTGATCCAGCCGCGCTCGACCTGGACCTTGACCGCGTCGTCATGCAGCCCGACCGTCCAGTGCAGCACGGAACGGACCGCCTTCGCGATGTCCTCGTCGGTACGCACGTCGTCGTCCGGCAGATGCACGGTCATGTCGACGACGAGCGCCTTGACCCCGTCCACGCGGTTCGCCGCGCGCTCGATCGCGAGCTTTTTCGCATAGCTGGGCGGGTGCCCCGAAAGCGTCACGATCCGGTCGGCCACCTCGACACCGATGCGTGTCGCGTCGATCGACGGGTCGGACTCCAGTTCATCCTCGACGTCCTGCTTCAACTGCTTGTCGGTTTTCATCGTCTGCTCTCCTGTGAGCCACGGCATGCCCGTGCGCCGCATACGGCCAGATTTGCACAAGCGCGTGCCCGGGTCGCTGATGCATGTCAACGGATGCCCAGCGTCACGCCGCGCGGCCGGCCGACGCGTCGCTTGACGGAAGTCAACTAGGCGCGGTGCGACCGTCTTATCGTGAGATCGCCGATGCGCGACTTTCCAGGCCCGCGCAGTCACGCTTCAAGGAGACTCGAATGACCGAACCGTAACTGTTGGCCTATTCGCCGGCGCCCGCGGCGCAGCCTGCACCGCCCCGCGGCGAGTCGCCGGAAGCCATCGACCTGTCGCGCCCGATGTTCGACAACGACGTGCCGCTGATGGCAGCGCTCGCGACCCGCATGAGTTCCCGGGAATTCGCCACCACGCCGATGCCGCCCGCGACGCTCGGCACGATGCTGTGGGCGGCGGACGGCATCAACCGTCCCGCGAGCGGCGGCCGTACGGTACCGTCCGCGCATGCGTTCAACGAAATCGACGTCTACGTCGCGCTGCCGGCCGGTGTCTATCGATACGATGCACCCGCACACCGGCTCGTGCTGAAGCACGCGGTCGACGCGCGCAACCTGACGGGCTACCAGGACTTCGTCGGCCGGGCGCCGCTGGATCTCGTCTATGTCGTGCAAACGTCCGCGATACTCGACATGCCGCCGCGACAACGTGACATGTTCTCGGCGATCGCGGCCGGCGCGATCGCGCAGAACGTTTCGCTGTACTGCGCGGCGGCCGGCATCGGCACCGTCGTGCGCGGCTGGATCGACCACCGCCTGCTCGCGGACGCGCTGCGGTTGAACGAGGACGAATTGCCGATCCTCGCGCAGACGGTCGGCTATCGAACCGGCGGCACGCCGTCGCATGCATGAGCGCCCCGCGGCCGCATCAATGAAAACGGCGCGCGGATCGCTCCGCGCGCCGGCTTCTCGCGGCGGACAATGCGCGCCTGCACCGCCCGCCGACGATCAGCTGATCGCGAGCTTCTTCTGCCCGACCGGCGCCTTCTTCGGTAGTGTCAGCGACAGCACGCCATCCTGATACGTCGCCGTCGCGTTCGCGTCGTCGATCTCGCCCGACAACGAGAACGAACGGCTGAACGCACCGCTGTAGCGTTCGCGCCGGATCACGCGTTCACCGTCCTTCTGTTCGTTGTTGCGCTCGATCTTCGCGTTGATCGATACGGTATTGCCCGTCACCTGGACGTCGATATCGTCCTTGGCGAAGCCGGGCAGTTCCGCGTTGACCGTGTATGCGTTGTCGTTTTCGGTGACGTCGATCTTCATCGATGCAAGATCCGGCTCGTCGGCCAGCGTCATCCCGCGCAGTGGCATGAACAGGCCCTGGAACAGGTCGGAAACGGGTTCGATCGAGAACGGATCGTAATGCGTCATGTTGTTCATGGTTCATACTCCTCATGCAGATGACAAGCAGTCGGCGCTTTCGTCCCGACAGCATCGACCGCGATGAAAACCGGGCGCGACACCGGGTGCCGCGCAAGGGACGAATGATCTTGCGAATTCCAGCGTACGCGCCCGTCTCGGCATGCGCTTGATGCGCGTCAAAGGCGGCGGCCGATCACGTACAGAACCGGAAGTACCCGCTGTGAATCAGGACCGGCCGCCCGCCCATTTCCTCGAGCAAGCAACGCGCCGCACGTTCGATGACGGGACGATGGCGCACAAACGCGTCGACAAGATCCTGCTCGCGAGGTGACACCGCGCGGAAGTGGTCCTCCAGCGCGGCCGCGGTGATCGCGCACTGCACGCGATGTCCGTCGACGAGCGCAAAAAAGCGCAGCGCGGGGTCGACGCCGCAATACGTCGGCGGTTCGGAAGGAAACGATATCTGCATGATGGGATAGTCCATTGGCTGTGGACGAAGGCACGCTCGGCACGTTGGCCGTGTCGTTCGGCCCGCACGTTCGGCTCCACCGCCGAGCTTCGTGCCGTGACGGCAATCAGGCCGCCACGGCGGCGGGTGTGGGGCCTTCGTCGCGCACGAGCAGAACCGGGCAACGGGATTCGCGCAGGAAGCGTTCGGCGACACTGCCGAGGAGCATCCGCCGAATGCCGCGACGTCCGTGTGTGCCGATCACGGCCAGATCGATCGAACGATCGTCGACGTATCGCTGCAGCCGCTCCACGACATCCTGCCCGATATCCGTCTCGACAATTTCCGTCTCGCCGTTCACCCCGGCATGCGAGATCGCCCGGTCAGCGCTTCGCAGGATCGTCTTGCCATAGTGACGGATTTCGTCGAGCAGCGCGGCCGGCTCCATACGCCCGCCGTAAGCAAACAGAATGGATTTATCGACGACGAAAACCGCGAACAGCCGTGCGCCGCACGATCCGGCCATTTTCAGTCCTTCGTCGAGCGCCTTTTTTGATGAAGGGCTACCGTCTACTGCGACCATGATGTTCGTATACATGCGGACCTCGCTGGATAACCCGACGCGTTGGCGGCGTTCGAATGTGTTTCCATCATCATCGCTGGCCGGACGCGCTCGTTGACCGAGGTCAACGGTTTGAAATCGGCGGAATGCCGACAACGGACGGGACCGAGGTCCGCAGCGGCGAGCGCATCGACGTGTTCGGTCGTGTCCCAGCGCGACGCAAGCCTTGACGCGACGCGCAACATGTTCAACGCTCACTCGGCAGCGATGGGATATGCGGCGAAGGCGGCTGACGCACGTACGACAGGAAGCCGCTCTGTATCCCGAGAATTTTCTTCGCGCACGTATCGTATTGCCAACCCGGCCCGCCATCGCTGTCGTACATGCCCTCGCACATCGGCTTGAGCCGGATCACGTAGCCGCCACCGTCCGATACCGTGCGAGAGGCCCACAGATAGACTTCTCCGGCCACATACGGTTGTGCGGTTTCGATCCGATCCATGCCTGATCGGATGACTCGGGTAGGCGAGTGATTTTCGATGTAGCGCTGTGTGCGGTTCCACTCGCCATCGCATTCCGATCGAGTCGAACACCGCAGTGATGCCACCTGACGCCCCTCGAGCAGTTGCGTCTCCGTCGACCTGAAAGTCGCAGCCCGCTGCGACCCGGCACATGCGCCGAGTGCGAGCAGTACACCAGCCATCAACATCCGTCGTTTCATCGCAAGTGCCTCGCGCAGCCGTGATTTTCCGCTCGTGATGGAACGACATGATTGGGCTTGATGTAGGGCACGGCCGCGCCGCGACGAACATGCCGCGTCCGGCGCACAATCACGCGTCATGGTGTGCGAGCGCTGGAACCGAATGTATTGCCGCTCCGGATGACACGATTGACCTGTGTCAATCATGCTTCGGTGCGGCGATCGATCGCGCGCGGAGGCCGGGGCCCATGCGCCTGGGCAGAAAGCCGCACACGCGGCATCATCTTCATTGACCGGTATCAACGCCAACGAATCGCGCGTGATAAACTCTCTAAGGCAAGCATCGAAAACGCCGCTCGTGGCCAAGGCAGACTGAACCGGCCACCCCGACTCTCATCGACGGCAGAGTTTTGATAAGCGCACCCCAAACTCTCCCCGCGTTGCGTGGTAGCGCAGTGACTACCGTCACCATCTCTAGCCCCATGATCGCGGTACGTTTTCCGCCGACACGCAGAAAGTGGCGCGTTGCCAGCAACATTACCGAAACCGAGAAATGTCAGTGCACGTCCGGTCGATACATCCGCCTCCGAAGACGCCATTCGCTTCGTTGGAGGCGAGCAGACGCTAACCCATTGTTTTGGCGGGTAACTATCTTGGACCACGAGACAACGCCTTCCCAGGTGTAAAGGCGTCTAACCGTAAGCGCTCAATAAATTACGCCCTGCCATAGATGTCGTGAATATGGGAAAAGGTGTCCACCTACTATTGGTGGACACTTATGGCAGAGAAAAACTCAGAGTTAGGAGTAGTGGGGCTGACGCGGGATGGTCGTCGCCGGTACGATGAGGGCGCGAAGCGCGCGCTGGGCGAGCGAGCGTTGAGTCCGCGCGTATCGGTAGCGCGACTGGCGCAAGAGCATGGGGGCAACGCCAACCTATTGCGCAAGTGGATTACAAAGCATCTGATGCAGCGCGAAGCTCCGGCAGTGGTTCCGCAGGAAGTGCGTACGATCGATATGATCGAAGGCGTGTCGATAGACATGCCAGCGCGTAATCGGTGGTGCCGCCCGAGCCGGCGTTCATTCCAGTCGTGGCCGCATCAAAGACGCCGGTGACTATGAGCATATCGAACGAATCTCGGCCTGCTACGACGATGGCAGTTGCGCTCCATGTGCGCTTGCCCAATGGAATCGAATTCGATCTCGGCGAAGCGAGTGCCGATGAGTTGGCCACGGTGATCCAGATGCTCGGGAGGCTGCCGTGTTCCGATTCGACGAAGGGCTGAAGGTCTACCTGCATCGCGATCCGGTCGACTTCCGCATCGGCATCAACGCGCTGTCGATCCTGGTCGAACAGGCGATGCGCCTGAACCCCATGACCTCAGCGCTGTTCGTCTTCGGCAACCGCCGTCGCGATCGCATCAAGATTCTCGGCTGGGGCGGCAACGGCTTCTGGTTGCTGCTCAAGCGACTCGAAGCCTACCGCTTCGTCTGGCCGACCGGAGGCGACACGATTACGCCCAGCGTTGAGCAGTTGCATTGGCTGCTCGACGGAATCGACCTGGCCGTGATCCAGAAGCATCCCCAGCGATATTACTCGCGGATGAGCTGAACACGACGAGGACCACATGGTCTAATCGGCCATGCCGAACAATCCCGTCATGTTGAGCGCCGAGCATTACGAGGCGCTGATTGCCGCGAGCACCGAACGCGATGCACTGCGCGGTGAGCTTCGGCTCGTGACGGCTCAGCGCGATCTGGCCGAAGAGAAACTGCGGGCCTACAAGCACGAACTGTTCGGCGCCTCGAGTGAGGCGCGCCATGCCGATCAGCTCGGCCTGTTCAACGAAGCCGAGGCGTTGGCGATGACTACCGACGCGCCTGCGCGCGAGGACGTGCCCGGCACGTTGGTCGCCGCCCACACGCGAGGCAAGCGCGGTCGCAAACCACTCGATCCGAACCTGCCGCGCGAGTTCGTGCGGCATGAGTTACCAGAGTCCGAACGATTCTGCACGCACGACGGCCATGCCCTTGTGGAGATCGGTGTCGTGACGAGCGAGCAGCTCGACGTGATTCCCGAGCAGGTGCGCGTCGTTCAGCACCAACGGGTCAAGTACGCGTGCCCGTGCTGCGACCTCGGCATCAAGGTCACGCCAGCCCCGGCGCGCATCATTCCACGCGGGCTGCTCACCGAATCCGCGCTGGCGTGGATCATCACCGGCAAGTACCAATACGGCATGCCGTTATATCGTCAGGCCACGCTGCTGCGTCGCTTCGGCGGAGACATCTCGTCGAATACGCTAGCCGCCAGCGTGGTGCGTGTAGGTCTGGCCACGCAGCCGGTGATCAACCTGATGCACGACGCGCTGCTCGAATCGGATCTTATCTACGGTGACGAGACAGCGTTCCAGGTACTGAAAGAACCGGGACGAAGGCCGCAGGCAAAAAGCTATCTCTGGGCGCAGGTCAACGGTTCGGGCCGCCTGTGCGGATGTTCTCGTACTCGCCGGGACGCGTTTCCCAACATGCGCAGAAGCTCTATGCCGGCGTGCAGCCTGGCACAGTGCTGATGACGGATGGATATGAACTCTACAATGGCATCGCCCACGATCACCAACTCGTGCATCTCGGGTGCTGGGCACACGTGCGCCGTGGCTTCATCAAGGCCGAGGAGTCGGTGCCGAAGGCCGCACGCTCTGCGGATCTGCTAGCCACGCGCTTCGTCGTGCTGATTGGCAAGCTGTCGCGGCCGAGGCGCGCAGCGCAAAGTGGAAGCCCGAACGTCGGCGGCGACTGCGCGCCCGGTACAGCATCCGCGTGCTTGCCATCATCGAGCGCATGCTGGTCGAGCATTTGCCCACCGTCATGCCATCGAGTCTGCTCGGCAAGGCATTGCAGTACATGAGCGGACAGTGGCACAAGCTGGTTCGGTACGTCGAGAACGGCAACTGGCCGATCTCGAACAACCTGTGCGAGAACGCGATCCGGCCGTTCGTCGTCGGACGCAAGGGCTGGCTGTTCTCCGATACTGTCGCTGGCGCGCAGGCTAGTGCTAACCTGTACTCCCTCGTCGAAACGTGCAAGGCGAACGGCATCGATCCGTATCGCTATCTGGTCTCGCTGTTTAGGGCATTACCGGAAGCCGCGACTCTCAGCGACTACGAAGGTCTTTTACCTTGGAGGACTGTACGTGCTGAAGTCATCGGACATTATCATCCGTGAAGCGCGATCATCGGATCACGCAGCAATCGCGCTCTTGCTGCAGCAACTCGGCTACCAGACAACTCCGGCGATAACCCTCGAGAAGATTGAAGCGATGCGTCCGAGCCCGATGGACAAAATCATTGTTGCATCCATGCGAGAACAAGTCATCGGGAGAATCAGCCTTCACGCCCTACCGTTGTTCCACGTGGCGGGCAGTCTCGGACGCATAACTAGCATGGTCGTCGACGAGCGATATCGGGGAAACAGAGTTGGTAGCACGCTGATTGACGCTGCAGAACACTGGTTTAGGCAGGTCGGATGTGTAAAGTTGGAAGTGACGAGCGGAGACCACCGACAGGCTGCTCACCACTTCTACGAGCGCCATGGTTTCCTGAGGGACGGCCAGCGCCTCTCCAAGAAGCCCCATTCATAGGAGTGGTGTCATTACCTGACCGCTTACGGATAACGGATAAACGACGTGCTGAGCAACGTCAGCGGATGCTGGAACATACTCGTCCTATGGCGCAGAATGCTTGGACGCGACGGATACCCTCACCACAGAGGCGCACAATGCAGGTTGGCCAATGTCACTGCACCCGACCAGGCAGCGACTGGCTTTACTTCAACCCGATAACATTGTGATATAGAGCGCCGAACATGAAGAGTTGGATCCGCCCCGTCCCGCTAGTCTTCGCGACGATGCTGTCGTTGCCCGGGCCCGGATGGGCGAGCAATGCGCCAAAGTTTACGACCGAGGAAACGGCATGGATCTCCGCACATCCGGTGGTACGTACGTGCGTCAACTCACAGTGGCGCCCATTTGAATTTGTCGAGAACGGAAAAATCGCCGGCCTGGTACCAGCATATCTGGAGGCTGTTTCAAGGATTAGCGGATTACGCTTCGAGTTCGTCGACGGCGCATGCTGGAACAATTCGATCAATGCGCTAACGTCCGGCAAGATCGACATGTCGCCCGACTGGCCCAAAAACGAGGACTTGGAGCTTTACCGCAAGGGCGTTATCACGAGCAGGCCGTATTTCGTCGGCACGGTCGCCGTCGTGACGACCGACCGCGAGTATCTTTTTGTCGACTTTCAAAGGCTCGCCGGCAAGCGGGTCGCAATCAAAGGTGGAGGCGCGCTCGAATACGGGGTCCGTCAAAGCAAGGTGCCGGTGAACCTGCTGACCTTCCCGGATGAACGCGAAGCGTTGGAAGCAGTTGCAGATGGCAATGCGGACGCTGCGCTCGGTACAGACGCGACCATCCTTCCGCCGTTGCACCGACAGTTCAAGGGTAAGCTATTCCTTTCGGGAAGTCTGTGGGATCGCCCGTATGCGTTGACGCTGGCAACGCGCGATGACGAGGCCGTACTGGCTTCGATTCTCGACAAGTCCCTGACAGCGATCCCGGCATCGGACACCGAAGCCATCCGCCATCGATGGCTCGAAATGGCGGACTACGGCGAACCGACATTGGCGTCGATCCTCCATTACCGTCGACGACAGGTCGCAGTCGTCGGCAGTGCCCTGATCGCATTCGCGCTGCTGGCGTACGTGTCGTGGCGCTCACGCGTGAGTGCCATCCGCAGCGAGCGCGACAAGGCGATGTTTCTTGCGTTCATTAGTCACGAGATCCGCACACCGATGCATACGATCCTGTCGTCGCTCGAGCTACTGCAGCGCTCGGCGCTGACCGGACAACAGGCGAACCGTGCGGATGCGGCGATCTCGGCCTCCGAAACGCTGCTGACCCTGCTCGACGACGTACTCGAATATTCGCGCCTCGAATCGCGCAATGTCACACTCGCGCCGAAGCCGACAACGATCGGGCCGTGGGCGAATCAAACCATCGAGATGGTACGCTGGCGGTCGAATGAAAAGAAGCTGACGCTGACGCTCGATCTCGCGTGCTCGCCGCAACTCGAGGTGTATTTCGACCCGATGCGGGTGCGGCAAATCGCGCTCAATCTGCTGGTCAACGCGATCAAGTTCACGTCGACCGGGACGGTTCTGCTGCGCGTCGATTACCTCGCCCGAAAATCCGGCCGTTCGGGTACGCTCGTGCTCGAAGTTCGCGACACCGGCATTGGCATTCCGCCCGATCGCCAGCGGCACATCTTCGAACCGTACCAGCGCGTCGAAAACCCGGGACACCGCGGTGCAAGCGGCAGCGGACTGGGCCTGTCCATTTGCCGCGAATTGGTCGACCTGATGAAAGGCGCGATTACGGTCAGCAGCAACCCCGGCATCGGAACCGTCTTTACCGTCATGCTGCCTGTGCGTCCGCCGCAGCAGCAGCCGTCGCGCCCCTCCGCCCAAGCGCCCCACCCAGCTCCCGTCGACCGCTCTACCCCGAAACGCTCACCCGATAGTGCTAGAGTCGCAGTGTCGCCGGCCACGAACGGCGGCCCGATGATCCTGGTCGTCGACGATCACGAAGCCGTACAGCACGCGATCCAGCATCAGCTCGACGCGCTGGCCTGCCGGTCGACGATCGCAGGCACCGGCGAAGCGGCGCTAGAACAATTCGGGCGAATGCCGTTTGACATGGTGCTGCTCGACTGCAATCTACCCGGCATCGACGGATATACGGTCGCGCAACAGATGCGCGACATCGAGCGGCAACGGCACGGCAAGCGCACGCCAATCATCGCCATCTCGGCTGCGACGGACGATGCGCATCGGGAACGCTGCCTCGACAGCGGCATGGACGGCGTGCTCGGCAAGCCGCTGCGACTCGCGGTATTGCGACAGGTGATCGAACTCTGGTGCGCATCCTATGAATCCGATGTGCCCGGCACTTTGCCAGTGGAAGCCGATGCGCCGCGCGCGGGTTTCAGCACCGTCTTCCGGCAGAGCGTCGACGGCGATCTGGAGATGCTTGCGCGCGCATTGCAAAGCCGCGATATCGATCTGGCCCGTCACGCGGCTCACCGCATCAAGGGCGCTGCCGCAGTCGCAGGCAAAACTGCCATGTACGATCTGGCTGCCGACCTGGAGCACCGGCTCCGGGAATCGGCCGACGGCATTGCGGTCGATGTCGACGGGCAATTTGCCGAGTTGCAGCGAATGCATCTTGCCGACACTGTGATTCACGGCGGTGGCGACGCAAGCGGTTCGGTCGGCACAAAATCATGAATCGCCTTTGGTCGCAAACAGCGGTGCGACGGTGTGCCACGCCGTTGACCCGCCGGCTGCCGGCGATCGGCGACAACGTGCGCGCTCCCTAGAGCACGTCGGGGTGTTCGCGCAGTTGCGACTCGATGCGTTCGGCCAACTCGGCCACGCGCGACGCCCCGGCGGTACGCGACGCGCCCTTGATCCGATGAGCCGCGCGCAAGGCGCCGGCAATATCGCCTGACTGCATTGCGTTGAAGAGTGCCTCGAAGTCCTGCACCACCGTCCGGGCGTAGAGTCCCTGCTGATCGCTTGAGTCGCCGAGAAGAAATGCTGTCGGCTCGTCCGGCACGATGTCCTGATAGGCCGGGCACCACATCGCGAGAAGTTGCCGTAACGCAGACAGCCTTAGCGGCTTGCCAAGTACGCCGTCCATGCCGCTGTCGAAGCAGCGCATTTTGTGTTCGTCACCCGACAAAGCTGAAATGGCAATGATCGGAACGCGTGGCGTTTTCCTCGTCGCCTCGTTCAGCCGGATCGTTCGGGCCAGCGCATAGCCGTCGGCGTCAGGCAAGTTGCAATCGAGCAGCACCATGTCGAAGCGAGTGCGAGCCAATTGCTGCAATGCGGCCATTCCGGTCTGTGCCATGACAGTCCGGCAACCAATCTCTTCGCACTGTCGGCAGATTGAATGCTGCACGCCCTCATGATCGTCGATGACCAGAATCAGCGGCTTGCCACCGCATTCGCATGCGCCATCGGCATTTTTCGACGAAACGGCGGTGTCCGAAGCGAGCGGCGGCGCAGGTGCCGCAGTCAATGCGATCGCCGTCGAAACCGGCAGTCGGACCGTTATCGTCGTCTCCACGTGCGGCGTGCTTTCGACCGCGATCGTCCCGTGCATCAGCTCGACGAGCTGGCGGCAGATCGCAAGCCCCAATCCACTGCCTTGTGCGCCGTGTTGCTGTAATCGCTCGGCCTGCGAGTACGCGTCAAACATATGCTCGCGATATTCCGGGGAAATACCGACACCGGTATCGCGCACTTCAAGCACCAGGATGCCGTGCGGCGCTTGCGGGCCGGGCTCGTAGTCGACGCGCAGGGCAACCGAACCGGCCGGCGTGAACTTGATCGCATTGACGAGCAGATTGAGCGCAATCTGACGAAGCCGCACCGGATCGATCACGACCTGCATCGCCGGTGGACAGGCGGCGTCCAGCACCAGTGCGACTTGCTTCTCGTCCGCACGCCAGCGCACCATGCCCAAGGTATCCCGGGCCCATGCATCGAGCGTGACCGGCTGCGGCTCGAGCGTGACTTTTCGCGAATCGAGACGCGAGAATTCGAGCACGTCGTCCAATAACGTCAATAGCGTTTCCGAGGCCGCAACCGCCTCATCCGCCCGGATTGCCTGTTGCCCGGTCAGCGCCGAGCATTGCAGCAACTCGAGCGACGACAGGATCGTCTGCATCGGTGTGCGGATCTCATGGCTGACGAACGCGAGAAACATGGCCTTGTCACGCTCGCTGCGAACGGCTGCGGTACGGGATTTCCACGACAGGTAGGCGAGCGTCGCAAAGGCGAGCAGCGCGAAGCCGACGGCGATTACCTGGGGCGCACGGTAATGCAGGATCGAGCGAATGGTCGGCTTGCCGTAGTCGGCCAACTCGACCCAGTTCCGGGTCATTTCCGCCGTCTCGCTGACGGGAATGGCGGCAAGCGACTTGCTGATGATCGATGCGAGAATCGGCATGTCGGTGCGCGTAATCATCGCCAGCGAAACAGGACGATCGGCGAGCATGCCCGACATGAAGAGCTGACCGAGGTAGCGGCTGCGAACGATCGGCAGCATCGTGACGTCGACGCCGAGCGCGGCGTCCGCTTCGCCTCTGGCGACGGCAGCCAGCGCGAGTTCCTCGCTGTCGAACGTCTGCACGTCGAGGTTCACGCCGCTGTGACGCGTGAAGTATTCGACCGCGCCGCGCCCCTTGATCGCGACGCGCTTGCCCTCGAGACGCTGCAAGCTGAAGATCATCGTCGAATCGCTGCGCGTCACCGCGGTCAGTCGACCGACCAGATACGGCATGCTGACGAGCGCACCGTCGCCGAGGCGGTCGTGCACCAGTTCGCGCCATACGCCGGGCAGCAGATCGACGTGGCCGGCTTTGAGCGCCTCGTAGGCTTGCCCCCACTGCGTGCCGGGCACCGTTTGAAACGTGAGACCGCTGATCCGGGAAATCGCATCCAGATACCCGGCGACCAGGCCCGCGTGCTTACCGCCGCGGAGGTATTCGATAGGGTGCCAGTTGGCTTCCACTGCAATGTGAACGACCGGATGCGTTTTGATCCATTGCAATTCTTCGTCGGTGAACGCCGGCTTCGTGCTCTCGGTCGCGGCTGAAGCAGAGAGTGATGCGACGAGCATGGCCACGAGCAGCGCGCAACAAAACCAGCGCCAGACGGCGCCGTTGGTGGAAAGCCGGGTTTTCATAGAGGCCAGTGCAATTCATCGGTCGTATAGCGGGAGCGATGAATTTAATCGTCGAATGGCCTATTTCGCACTTTACGGCGCAAATTCCAGACGCAGCCTATAAGACATTTCTTATAGGCCAGAAAAACGGAATATGTCTGTCGAGTCCAAAGATAGCCCGACGCCACTTTGGCACAGTAGTTCGATTGATCGGTGGGGATGTGAACGGCGCGGACCCGCTGTCGTGGAACCCAGGGACCCTATCGGCGTTCAGCTTTCCTCGAGCATCTTGCGGGACGCGAACAGCTCGGCGTCGCTTCGAATGCCGAGCTTGCGACACGCCGACTGTTTTTGCGCGCTGATGGTCTTGGGGCTGCGCGAGAATTTCAACGCGATGTCGGCAATGGTCATGCCCGCCAGATAGCAGCGCAGGACTTCGTGTTCGCGCGGGCTGAGACGCAGGTTTGCCGACAATGCGGAATCGGGCGAGGTCGTGCTTTCGTCGACGACGGGCGACCGCTCGAGCGAGCTCGGATCGACGGTCGTGCTCGACAGCATTTTCCGGGACAATTCGGCGCTGATATACGGACGGCCATTTGCAACCACGTGAATCGCATGCGCAAGCTCGCGGAGATTCTCGCTTTTGCCGAAAAATCCGAGCGCGCCGGCGCGCATCGTCATGTTGACGGTTGCGGGCGTATCGCTGCTCGAGGTCATCAGGATCTTGCAATCCGGAAAACGCGTGGCGATCAATTTGATCAGATTCAGGCCGTCGATCTCGTCGGGGCCTAACGTGTAGTCGAGCAGCACGACGTCTACCGAATTGGACTCGAGCCAGCGAATCAGGTCGCGCGATTTTGCGAAGCTCGCCGCAACCTCGATGCCGGTCTGCTCCGTCAGGTAGCTGGCGATCCCAAGCTGAACGACGGCATGGTCGTCCAGGATCACAACCCGGATCGGTTGATGCTCTGGCCTCATTGCAACCCCCTTGTCTTACGATTATTTCGGTCTAAGGGGATAATTTTAACTCTGTCGACTTGGCTCGGTTTGTATTTTCGCGAGGTCTGAAGCGCGCGCGGTCCGTCCAGTACGACGCCGATGCTTTGTCGGTGGCCGTGCCGAAGTCTGCACGGGCCGGTTCGACATCGGCAGGAGCCGGAAAAAAGAATTCGCGTCGTACGATGCGCCCAGAGACGGACATCGAGTTATTCGCGTCGCGCACGATGCACAAGGACAACTGGACGGGTGGCGGTCCGTGAATCGTTCCCACGCCGATGGGCCTACCATCGGATTTCGACAACGGTTCGCCAGGAGGCGTCGCTTTGGTACGGTCTAATCTCGATCCGAACACCATCGTACGGACGTTGCTTCAGTCAATTTCAGTCAATGCTTGTGTCGAGCGGGTCGCCATCTTCCGAAGCGCCGTATGGCCGCTTCCAAGAGATGTGTCATGCTCTGAGACTCGGAGCGTCTGCACACAACTGCTACTGGTATTCGATCTGCAGTGTGGCACCTGCCTCGAACCTGCCCAATTTCGGCTTGTCCGTCTGCCAGACAGCTTCTGCCACATACCGGTTGGTTTGAGATGTGGCGCTGGTCAAGTCCGCGAGTTCTTTTTTCTGATTAAACGGGAATATCTCGCCACTTCCTTGATTGCGAATTCTAATTCCAATTGAATCATTCCCCAACGGCATGATGAAATCGCCGCGAGTATAGCTATTTGCCACCAACGGTTTAAGTGTCGCGTTCACCTTGAACTTTCCCGGGCAAGACCGACTGGACGAGATTTCAAATGGGACTTGCCTTGCAATTTCATTGTTTACTGCGCGAAATGCCGAAACTTCATTGAAATCGATCGTATTCTTTGAAATTTTTACGTCAGCCGCGCAATCAATGCTTGTAATTCCAGGGTTGTTTACTGCTATGTGAACTGCCGCTGCGGTGCCTTCCGTTACGGCGCCATTGCCAGTCCGGGTCACCTTCAGTTGGACGGTTGGAAAAATCGAAGAATCCCACATTGGCCCGCTGGGCACATCACCTGCACGCCTCACAATAATGATGGAAAATATAAATTTAAACGAAACCTTGTCCCCAACTTTTGGCCCGAGTATATACGGCGTTGGCCTCATGATTCTGTCAAAGGGGTATTTAACACCTTGAAATTCATATCCCGGCTCCAATCCTCTCACACCGAAACCATTCCCCACCAACGCTGCCTGTACCGGAACCGATTCTTCTCTGAATGCGGCTATTAGTCGTTCGCATGTCACATCGAAAACAACCTCGCTCGACTGCCATACTACCGCGCCCAAGGGCATGTTGCCCGCAGGAATGGCTTCCGGAGGATCACCCGAATAAACTTGATGCGGAGGGACCTCGCCTTTGGTTGGCGCTCCGGTTTTGTAGCAAACAGTTGCGACAGCGCTAAATGCCGGAGTGGAATACGCCGACCAAATCACCAAAAACAACAATAAAACCGCACGATTCATTTGCAATATCCTGGAATTTTAAACATTCTCCGCACACACATGTTTCACACGAAGCGAAATGACATGGAGTTTCTCGTCAGAGGCAAAAAACTACCGACACCGTACGCTCTGTCGCACGTAATACCGCCCGGCTTCCGCCTTCGGTAACGCATACGGCGCCTGGCAGTGCCCATCCTTCCACTTGACTGCCAGCGTTCCCTGCTCCCGATCGAGCAGCACGAGCGCGTTGCCGCCCGGATCGATAATGCCGAGCTGCTTCCCGGATTCCTCATCTTCCAGGCTGGCCCCGAACGGCACCGGCTGACCATCCGACTGCGCCACGTTGAACTGCACTCGCCGTCCGCCGTTCGCCTTGAACACCGCTTCGACCGCCGCGCCACGACGCGGCACCACCTGTTTCGCCGTATCGATCAATTCCACGTCTGCTCCGAGGTTCCGCGTGTCCGGACGCAGCGTATTCACGCGATAGGGCTGCGCGTAGGGCACCACCATGTAGCCGTTCCGGCCAATGCTCACGCCATCGTCGGTCCGCACGTCCGCCCCCTTCACGCCCTCGACCTTCATCAACGCAAAGGTATCGCCGAGCGTCCGGCTCAGATTGACGCCGCCGCGGTGCACGACCAGCGCGCCCGTCGCGCCGACGCTGGCCGACTGATAGCTGCGTGCGTAGTTGTAGCTGCCCGTCAACTGCCCGATGTCTGCGTTGTGCGTCAGGCTCGCACCGGCCGTCGCACCTTGCCCCTGATTCGTATAACCGGATTGCGCCGCGTACGACGTCCGCTCGTTGAAACTGCCGCTCACGCCCGCCCGCACGTTGGCCGCGCCGGAGCTGTCACGGCTGATGTTCGTATAGGCACGCGGCGAACGAACCTGCTTGCCGAGTGGAATCGACAGCGAGGCCATCACCTGCGTGTTCGAGCCCGAGTTGCCGTATCGGGTGTCGCGCGACTGCGTGAAGCTCAGGTTGTAGCTCAACTGCTTCCAGTTGTTCCCGTAGCCCATGCTGACACTTCGGCTCGACCCGGACTGGTTCCAGTACGTCTGCTGGCTGACGTTCAGATAAACGCTGCCGTATTTCCGCTCCGGACCGAGGTCCTGGCTCGTCGTCAGATCGACCCGCGAACGGCTGCGCGCGGCCCGAATGCCGCTTGCTCCGTTGACGTCGCTAACGTGGTCGCTGAACGTCCGGTAACCCTCGGTCGAATATCGATACGCTGCCAGCGTGAAGTTGGTGTTGGTGCTCGTGAAAGTCTTCGCATACAAGATGCGCACACTCTGGCCAGCGTTGCGTGCGCCCTGCGCGCGGCTGATCGACTGCGTGACGTCGAGCGACAGTGCGCCGATCGGCGTATTGGTGCCGACGCCCAGGTTGAACGCCTGGAAATCCTTGGAAACCTGAAAGCCGCCCGCGACCGTGCTGTTGTCGGTCAGGCCGTACACTACCGAGCCCGTCGCCAGCATGGGCGACGCATCCTCGCCGCCCTGATACTGTCCGGCCGAAAAGTTGTACTTCATCCGGCCTTTGCGCAGCATCAGCGGCAGGCTCGAGAAGGCCTGGCGCGTCACATGCTTGCTGCCGTCCGCCTCCGTCACCGTGATTTCCAGGTCGCCGTTGGACCCCGACGGGAAGATGTCGGTCAGTTCGAACGGACCAGGCGGAACGTTCGCGCGATACAGCACGTAGCTACTCTGACGCACTTCCACCACCGCGTTGCTGAACGCCTGTCCGCGAATCACCGGTGCATAGCCGCGCTCGCTGTCCGGCAGCATTGCGTCATCCGACCCGAGCTGCACGCCGCGAAAGCGCACGCTGTCGAACAACGTGGAATCCGAATATTGCTCGCCGATGGCGAGCTGCGACTTGAGCGACGTGATATCGCGTTCGACCAGCGTACGGTTGCTTTTGAATTGCGGCTTGCCGCCCGTGCCGCCACTGAACGTGGACTCATTGCGCAAACGCCATGGGCCGATGTTGACGCCGTTTTGAAGACCAAGGAAATAGGCGCGGCTGTCGCCCGCGAAGGCGCTGTGATTATAGTTGCCGGTGAACTGGTAGTTCACGTACCCGGCCGCGACGCCGGCATCCCACAGCGCTGGATCGACGTAACCACGTGCCGTGCGCGACAGGAATGCCTGCGGGATGCTGAGATCGAGCCGCAACCGGCCGGCGTCGAAGTCCACCGCAGCCTGGTCCATCGTATTCGGCACGTCGATACACGAAGTGTCGTTCACTTCGGGCACCGGTGTCAGCGCGTGCAAGTTGACGCCGAAATCCCGAAGCATTTGTGCAGTCAAGCACGGCTCGATTCGCCCCTTCGTTTCGTCGAGACGGAAATTGATATCGCGGCGCGTAACGAGATCGCCGTTGACCTGAACTTCGACTCGATAGGTGCCCGGAGGCACGCTGTTATCAGCTGTCAGAACCGACGACAGATCAGTCGGTCGGCCGCGATCGTGCAGGAAGTTCGTATTGAACGCCAGAGTCATCGGTGCGGCCTGAGCGACAACCGTATCCGCCGTTTCCGCGTGTGCCTTGTTGACGATAGCAAGGCATATCGCGAGATACAGCGGCGTCGCACGCGGAAACGCGGTGGACGGAATCGATCCGGCCACGCTGCACGGCGATGTTGTAAACGGTCGGTCTGGCATCGAGGTTAAACTCCGGCGGCGGTTGAGTCAGGCAAAATTTGCCAGCGCAGATAGGAATACGAAATGACTTTGGTCGAACGAAAAATGAAACCGGCCGGCGTCACCCGCGCGGCCGCGCTCAGTGCGTGACGGAAACCGGTGCTGCGGACTGACCGGCAGGCAACGTTACGCGGTAAGATTCCCGTCCGCCGAAATCGTTGACGATCTCGTAACGAAGTTCAGGTGCGGCTTCGTTTGCTGGCAACTTGACCGGCATGCTCGCCGACGCACCGGGCGCGACCATCTTGGCGTCGATGACGGACGCATCCGTGCTGCCCGTGTGCCACTTCGCATCGACGACCGTGACGTGATACAGACCGGCATTCTTCACATGGAGAACTGCCTTGCCTGATTCGCGATCGAGGCGCCACTGCAGATGCCCGGGCGCCTGTTGCGGATCGCCCTTCAGCCCCGTCGGCCGAAAAAAGACCTTGATCCGCTGACGAACCGCGAGCTGAAGAACGTTGTCACCGGCGGCAGCCTGCGGGATTTCCTGCACATTCAGCCAGAATGCGGATTCCCGATCCGCGGGCAAGCCGACGCCCTCGTACAGCACACGAAGCAGTTGCTGCCGATTCGCAGGCACCTTGACAAGCGAAGGCGTTACCGCGAACGGCAACGCCTGGCTGCTGGCGTCGTCGAGCGGATCGAGCCAGGACTGGATCAACGCTTCCGCGCCGTCATTGTTGACGACGACAGACGCTTCCTTGTTCTTGCCGTCGAAGATGACGCGCGTGGCGGCCAATGAAATCGCAGCATGTGTCGCGGGCGTAATCAACGCGCACGCGAGCGCCACTCCGGCGGCGAAGTATCGAGTTTTCATAGCGAGGAGACCTGCAGAAGTGCAGCAGGGACGAGCGCCCCTGCTGCACGTTGAAGGCGACTCAAAGCCGCCTGAAGGGAACTTACTCGTAGCTCAGCGTGAACGGCAGGCTCGCGTTCGCGATACCGGCCGTGACCTTCGACGGGTCCTGTGCCACGTAAGCGGCTGCAAAGCGCACGTTGATTGCACCGGCTTGCGTCAATTCCGTCTGCGCCAGCAGATCGCCCTTGCTAAGGTCGAACGCATTTGCGCCAGCGCCCGTGCCTTCATACACAGCGATGCCCACGTTCTGCGCGTAACCAGCCGCAGTCGTGCCGTTGTTCACGCGAATCGACTTGTTGTCTGCGCTCAATTCCGAGGGCTGACCCGCGAACTTCATGCTGACCTTCGCGCCTGTCTTACAGGCGATGTTGAAGTTCGCAGTGCCCGCGCCGCTCGCCAGGAACTTCGGCGCTGCCACAGTACCGACGTCGTCGGTCGCGATCGTGCCCATGTTCACGTTGATCGTGCCGGCGTCGCCCGTAACAGAGCCCACCTTGCAGGTATCGCTCACGATCGAGCCCTGGAAGTTGATCACACCATCGACGGTGTCAGCCATCGCAAAGGAAGAGAACGTAGCCAGCGCAGCGCCGGCGAGAATCATTTTTGCTTTCATTAGATTGCTCTGTATGTATAGGACACCCTAAAACCGGGCGCCTTGAGTGGGATACAAGGCCTCACGCTCCACGCGAATCCTTCATTTACCTTTCACGGAAAGGCGTGCGCAGTATCTCAATCGGAATCGTTCGAGACCATAAGAATCGGCCTAATTCCATCCTTGCCCTGTCGGTACGGGCAGTCGAACGAGCTGCGAAAAACAGCTCATTGGGGCGTTCCCATGCTCTAAAGCAGGAATGAAGCGGAAGATCGGCCGTCGCCGAGTGCGGGTATTGATAGGTGACTGGCCAGTCTGCAAAGCTGTCGCGTGTCGGGTGGCGATCACGCCGGAATCCTTACTTGCTGTCGACGCGTTGCAACAGGCGTACGCCCACTATGAGAGGCCGCAAGTCGTGAACGATCAGAGCGAATTTTTCCATTTTAGGAACATCCTTATATCAATAGCCGGCTCCTTAAGGAAAATGCACGCGCCTTCATCACCTCCGATAACAAGGCAGCATTTCCCATTGTGAGGATGTCGAAATTGAAAAAAACGCCTGCAATGTCAGGATTTTTCCTGCGCCCCATCGTGCTCGCAACATCGCTGTTGGCGGCTCATCATGCGCTGGCGGTCGGCCCCGGCGCAATCGTGCACGGTAGCGGTTCTGTCGTAAGAGACGGCGCCGTCATCACCGTCAATCAGAAGACCGACAAGATGGTGGTCTACTGGGGCAACATGGACGTTGCGCCAAACGAGACGCTGAACTTCGCGCAGCCGAGCAAAACCGCCGCCGTGCTGAACCGGGTCGTCGGAACCGATCCGACGCAGATTCTCGGCGCGCTGAACGCGTCGGGCCGCGTGTTCGTCGTGAACCCCAACGGCATCCTGATCGGCAACCAGGCGAAGGTCAACGTCGGCAGCCTGGTCGCGTCGTCGCTGAACGTGTCAGATTACGACTTTATAGCGGGCCGCCTCAACTTCTCCGGTACCTCGCAGGGCAAGGTCGTCAACGAAGCGCGCATCGACGCCGGCGAATCGGTCGCGCTGATCGGCGCGCACGTCGCGAACCGCGGCACGATTCACAGCCAGCGCGGCAGCGTGGCGCTCGCGGCGGCCGATGGCATCTCGCTCGCATTCGCTGGCAACGGACTGCAAGTGAAGCTGACGCGCGGCAGCCTGCAGGCGCTGGTCGAAAACGGCGGGATGATCGTCAGCGACAATGGCGACGTGATGCTCAGCGCGTGGGCGCGCGACGCCCTCACGCGTGCCGTCGTGAACCAGACCGGCAAGATCGAGGCCGGCGGCATGGGGCAACTGCGCGGGATCCGCATTGCCAGCGAGGGCAGCGGCACGGTGACAGTAGGTGGAGACGTGCGCCTGACCGGCTCCGCCGCGAACGGGATGGAGCGTTCGATCGACATTTCGGCGCAAGGCATCCGGATCGCGGATGGCGCGCACTTCGACACGGCTGGCGGCCAGGATTCGATCAAGCTGCATACGCGTGCGCAAGCGGGAGCGGCCGGACACGTGACGTTCGGCGACGCGACGCTGAAGGCCGGCTATGTCGATATCGTCGCGGACAACGTGCTAACCGCCGCAGCAAGCGCCGGCTTGCCGACCTTCGTAGCCGACGCAATCATGCTCAGCGCCCAGAATGCGAAAGCCGGCTACGTGCTGAACCGCGCGCCCGACGCGCAAGCCATGTCGACGCTGGCGGCCGGCACCGGTTCCGTAAGCAGCGGTTTCCTGAAGGCGGCAGGCGAGCAAAATCTTTGGATCCTGTCGCAAGGCACCGTGTCCGTGCTCGGCGCCGTCAATGCGTCCGCCTTGTCGATCGCGGGGAACGCGGATGTCGATTTAAATGGCGGCTTCAACGGCAAGCAGCTCGCCGTGTGGGGCAATTCGATCAAGCTGGCCGGCACCACACAAGCGGACGCCGTGTCGCTTGCCGCCAATGACATCGCGCTGGACGGCGTCGTGGGCGTATGGCGGCTCGACGTCGACGGGTACGTCCGCGCGCAAACTACCGATCGCGCCGCGTTGCGCGCCAACACGGCCAATCTGGCTGGCGGTCAGATCGACTTTTCGCGCGGCGCGCACACGCTGAAGCACGTCGACATCGACGCGAATGGCGCACGTCTGTCGCTGGCCGGCGACACGACGATCGGGCGCGCGAAATCGTTCAGCGATCTGACGCTGCGCAGCCAAGGGAAGCTCGTGGCGGATATGCTCGACGCCCGCGGCAACGTCGATGTGGTGGCACGGGGCGACGCATCCCTCGGCAAGGTGTCGGGGAACAGCGTCACGTTGCGGTCGACGGATGGCAAGACCGCGTATGCGCGTCTCGACGCAAAATCCGGCGCATCGATCGCCGGAGCGCGCGGCGTCGACGCCGGGCAGACGAACGCATCGTCCCTGACGCTCGCGAGCGACGGCGATGTGCACATCGGCAGCGACCTGTCCATCCGCGGCCCGGTGGACATCAGCGGAAGAAACGTCACGGCCGCCGTTGTTCGCGACGGCGACACGCAACGCCTTTCGGCACGCGCGCACATCTCCGCTTCCGACGACGTGCGAGTCGCCGCCAAGGGCAATGCCACGCTCGGCAACGTGAGCGGCCAAACGGTCGCGCTCTCCGCGGGCGAGCAGCTCGACGTCGCCTCGGTCGTTGGGAAGCGCGGTGCGACGCTCGATGGGAAGGGCGGGCTGAGCGTGCGTCGCGCGGAGGCAACGTTCGGCGCACTGATGCTCAACAGCGACGGACGCATCCGCTATTCGGGTCCGCTCGTGGCAAACGGCGCGATGAGCGTGCAAGGCGGTGAAGTGTTGGCGGTTCGCGATTCCAGGCAACCCGCGCCGGTGATCATCGGCTCGGGCGGCATCACGATCCACGGCGTGCACGGGGTCGATCTCTTCGCGGTGCATGCGGCCGGCGGCGACCTTCGCGTCACGAGCGGCGGCGACATTCGCTTCACGGGAGGCCTGTGGGCGCACGGGGGTTCGAGCACCGTCCAAGGCAAGCGTGTCACAGCCGTCAGCGGTCCGAACGACTCGCATCGTCCCGGCATATACGCCACGGGCGATGTGTCGATCTCTGCGGACAGCGCGCCGACTCTCGGCAAGGTTTACAGTCGAGACGGCGCGGTCCGGGTCACGCTTCCGGCCCAGTCCACGCCGACACCGGCCACAGGCGACGCTTAAGTTCGTCGCCATGCCTGCCTGACGAATCGCGCATGAGCGCCGCTCGTTCCGATGCGGCAACGCGCTAACGCGATACGTTCTGTTCGAGCGCTCGGCTTTGGCCGAGCGCTCCCGTTGTTCCGACGTCGCACGCCGCGGTGCACCCTTCGCGGCCAACCGCGATGCGCGTCGGCTCCCCTGGTTCATCATGTTCGCCTCTCGCTTTCGTGCACTCACGCTCGGCGCGTTGTCCTGCGCCGCCCTTCACCCATTCGCCGCGCTCGCAGATGCGTTGCCGGCGCCGCCGGGCGATGCGCACGGCCCGTTGCCATCCACCGGCTCGATCCTGCGCAACCATTCGCTGCCGGAGCTGCAGGAGAAACCGCACCGCGCCGATGTGCCGCTTATCGAGCGTCGACCGGCCGACGACGCCCCCGAGGCAAACGACGCGGTGCGCTTGTACGTCGCCCGCATCGTCGTGGACGACGTGCCTGAACGCCTGCGGCAAGCAGTGGACGCCGTTGTCGCACCATACCGCCAGCGCGCGATGACGTTCGCGGAACTGCGCGAGGTGGCAATCGACGTCACGCGCGTGCTGCTCGGTAACGGCGAGTCCCTTTCGTATGCGTACCTGCCCGATCAGGATATCGTCGACGACGTCGTGCATCTTGCCGTCATGCAAGGCAAGCTCGAATCGGCGGCGCTGCGGCAAAACCGCTCGCTGGTGCGCGATTCGGTCATCGAACGCTATCTCGGCGCCGGCCTCGACCGCGACGGCGATGTGCGACGGATGCAGGATCAGCTCGACCGCCTCGGCGACCTGCCGGGCGTTGGTGCGATCGCGCCGGAATTGGCGCCCGGCCGGATGCCGGGCGGCACGGCCATGACGGTTGACGCCGACGCTGGCGAGCGGCTGACAGGCGCACTGATCGCAGACAATGCGGGCCAGCGGACCACCGGCCGCAACCGCATCGGCGCCCAGCTCGGCATCAACAGTCCGCTGGGGCTGGGCGACCGTCTTCTGGGTATCGCGTTTTTCTCGCCCGACTTCATGCAGCGCAACCACGACAGCGACGGCGGCAGCACGATGGTCGGGCGCATCTCCTACGACGTTCCTGTCGGTTGGCGCGGCACACGGCTAGGCGCGGCGCTGACGCGCGTCGACTACACGGTTGGCGGCGAGCAGTATCGCGACAGCGGCACCGGCGGACATGCAACGCTCTTCAGCGTGTACGGCACCGTCCCGCTGCTGAGAACGCCGGCCCACACGCTCGACGTCGAAGCCACCGCCGAATTCAAGCGGCTGTCCGACCGGACCCTCGATATCGACAATCCGCGCAGCGCGCCCGCATTAACCGTGCAACTGGCCGGTTCCCGCTACGGTGCATGGTCAGGAAACCAGAACATCGCCGCCTATCGCATCGGCGTCACCCGCGGCAGCCTGACGAACGAGGACGATTGGAACGGCGCCGCCACGCGCGGCCGCTACGTCAAGACGACCCAGCAATTCGACTTCCACCAGCGGCTGTCCGCGCGCACGCGCATACATCTGTCGCTCAATGCGCAACAGACGACCCGCAATCTCGACGGCTCGGAGAAAATGTCGCTCGGCGGCCCGTACGCGGTGCGCGCTTACGACAACGACATGTTCAGCGCTGATTCCGGCTATATCGTATCGGCCGCCTTGCATGCCGGCATGCCCGCGGTTCCCGGTCTCGGCTTCAGCGTTTTCTACGATCACGCGCGCGCTACCGTCCAGAAATTCTCGAGGCGCAAGCTGGCATTGACGCTTGCCGGGGCCGGCGCCGGCATCGAATACGCGATCGGCAAGCATGCAACCGTCAGCGTTTCGTACGCAATGCGAACGACAGGCGGCACGGGCGACCCGCCAAAAGCCATGACGTGGGTCAGCGGTGTGATTCGCCTCTGATCGCCCGTCGCCGCGATCGTTCGTCGAGACGATTTCCGGGCGTGGCACCCAAGCGCCAGCAAGGCCATCGGTAGGTCAATCGGTGGCAGGCGGTCTGTCTCGCTGCAATCCATGTGGCTGTCGTTCCGGCAGGCAGCAGGAGATCGGCGGATAGACTACTGAACCTAACTTGTCGACATCGCACACCCTAGATAGAAGGTTCACGTTAAGCTTTTGAGCTTTTCTCGCAAATTGGCTCTGCCCGTCCCCGGTCGGAGCGGGAGAAACTTCACGGAGGAAACTATGTGGCGCAGCTTGGTCAGTTCGACTTCCAGTGTGATGGATCGAAAGCGCTCATGGATCACACTAATGGTCGTGTTGCTGATCGGCGTCGCGCTGACGGGGTGTGGCAGAGTCACCGGAACTAGCACTGACACGGTCGCTCCGGCCGGGTTGATTTACGGCTACGATTCGGTGGTGTACGCGGTTGGTCAGCCGATCGAACCCAATGCACCGAGTAGCAGCGGAGGCGCTATCACGCAGTACAGCGTGGCGCCCGCATTGCCGGTCGGCCTCAATCTCGATGCAGCTACGGGTGTGATCTCCGGCACGCCCAGTGCGGTAGCGGACGCCGCGCTCTATACCGTCACCGGCACCAACAGCGCGGGCCACACCACCGCCCGCGTGCAAATTGAGGTCCGGCAGACCGCAATCGCGCCAGAGACCCTCCGCTATCGCGACAGCTCGCCGGTCTATTCCACTGGCGTCGCGATTGTCCCGAATCACCCCGTCATCACCGGCGGCGAAATCACGCGCTACAGCGCAGACAAACCGTTGCCCACCGGCCTGAATCTCGACCCGGCCACGGGTGTGATCTCCGGCACGCCCGCGACGGTCACCGCATCGGCCGTCTATACCGTGACCGGCAGCAACAGCGCAGGCAGTGTCGCGACCCGGCTGACGCTTGAGGTACGTGCAGCTGTCATCCCGCCGGCAAGTCTGAGCTACAGCGATCCGGCTCCGGTATATCGTTTGGCACAACCGGTTGTGCCGAACGCGCCGAGCAGCAGTGGCGGCGAGATCACGCAGTACAGCATCGCGCCGCCGCTGCCGGCGGGCCTGAGCCTGAATACCGTCACCGGCGAGATTACCGGCACGGCGACTGAAGCGGCGGCACAGGCTTCTTACACTGTGATGGGCGCCAACAGCGCGGGAGCGGTTTCCACCATCGTGAGCATAACGGTCGTGTCGGTAGGTGAATTTACACCGACCGACAACATGGCCGTCGCTCGGGCGCAGCACACCGCGACGCTGTTGACCGACGGCAAGGTGCTGGTCGTGGGGGGCGCCGACAACCTCGATGGCAAGTCTTCAGCTGAACTGTACGATCCGATCACCGGCAGGTGGTCGGTCACCGGCAGCTTGGCTACGCCGCGTCACACCCATACCGCGACGCTGTTGCCCAACGGCAAGGTATTGGTCGCCGGAGGCGCAGACAAGTTCGACAGCAAGTCCTCGGCGGAGCTGTATGACCCGATCACCGGAACTTGGTCGGCCACCGGCAGCATGGCCGTGCCGCGCTACTATCACAGCGCGACGCTGCTGCCGAACGGCAAGGTGTTGGTCGCCGGAGGCTTCAGCGTGATTACCAGCCTCTCGGCTGCCGCAGAACTGTACGACCCGGGCACCGGCACATGGTCGGCCACCGGCAGCATGGCCTGGGCGCGCGGCAACCACTCCGCAACGCTGCTGCCCGACGGCAAGGTGCTGGTCGCAGGGGGTAGCCTCCTCGATCCGAATTCAGCTGAGCTCTACAACCCGATTACCGGCATATGGTCGGCCATCGGCCGCATGGGCGCCGCGCGGCTGGCTCACACGGCGACCCTGCTGGCGGGCGGCAAGGTACTGGTCACGGGCGGGCGCAACAAGCAAGGCGCAGCGGAATCCTCCACGGAGTTGTATGACTCGAACACCGGCATATGGTCCACCGCGGGCAGCATGCCCGAACCGCGTTATGACCACCCCGCGACGCTGATCCCCACCGGCAAGGTGCTGGTCGCGGGAGGCGCCAACGGCCCCGGAAGCGGTCAGTCTTCAGCGCAGTTGTACGACCCGATCACCCGCACATGGTCAGCCACCAGCAGCATGGCTATGGCGCGTTACGAGCACAGCGCGATGCTGCTACCCAGCGGCAAGGTGCTGGTCGTGGGCGGCGCCAATGGCAACAACCTGTCTTCGGCGGAGCTGTACGAACCGTAACCGCAGATTGAATCATCCTCTGCAAGGATTCGCATCAGCCCCGTCACGATACCGGCTTGCCGAATAGCCGGTGATTTCGTGCAAACGTGACAAAGCCGAGATCGACCGTTCAGAACCGGAGGGTGACTAAAGCAAACAACAGGTGCGAGTGCGCCGGCGCATCGTGCGGTACGAATCGTCAGCTAACGGCACAGGCATGTGCAAACCACGCAACCTGCGACTGGCAGAACTCGAGATACGCGCGCACCAGCGCCGACGGATGCCGATGCGACGGGTACAACAGGTTGACCTGCTGTTCGGGCAGCCGATGGCCGGGAAGCAACGCCGTCAACCTCCCCTGCCGAATCGGCTCCGCGGCGAGAAATGGCGGAAGCTCCGTGACGACCTCGCCGGATATCGCGCGGCTGCGCAAGTGCGAATAGTCATTAGTGGACAAAACGGCGGCCGGTTCAAACGTCTGATCGCCCAAACGCCACCCCCGATCGAAATTCCCACCGGTGCCCCAGACCGCGCACGGAAACCGGTGCAGGTCGTCCGGCGCTGCCGGAGTGCCCAATGTGTCGAGCAAGCCCGGACTGGCGACCAGCACGTGCCGGTAGGCCAACAACCGACGCGCCACCATCGCTTCGTGCGAGATCGTGCCGATCCGCAGTGCGACATCGACTCCGTCTTCGATCAGATCGACTCGACGCTCGGTCGAATAGACATGCAAGTCGATTTCCGGATACCGCTTCCGGAACGCCGACAACAGATCCCACCACGCCTCGAATGCAGGCGGTAACGACAAGCGCAACCGCCCTTTCAGCCGAGCCTGATCGCTGACCACGGCCTGCTCGCCCTCGGCGAGTATTTCGACGCCGCGGCTCGCGTGCTCGTAAAGCCGGGTTCCCGCCTCGGTCAGCTTGGTGCCGCGCGCGGTGCGCTCCAGCAACTGCACCCGCAACTGCTTCTCGAGCGCGCGAATCCGGCGGCTCACCGTCGGCAACGGCATCTCCAGCCGCGCCGCGGCACCGGAAAGGCTGCCCGTCTGCACGACGCCCACGAAGATCCGCGCATCATTGAGATCCACTTCAGCCTACCAAAAATGAAATCAATGTTTCCATTCTAGCTACTTACATTGCAGATTTGAACTGTCCAGAATGGCACGCATTCGATGGCCGTTCTTCGTGGGATGTGCCGTCATAACGCAACTTTTCGCACTTCGGGCAGTGCATGTGGAAGCGGGTTCCGTACGGCGTCACTCAGGCTACAGATGCCCGTTACGGCGATCGCGCACGCATGTGCCCGGCGTGCATCGGGAGTACTCGTGAAGGCCTATGTCATTGAACGCTTCGGCGGCCCGGACGTCCTGCAGTTGCGGGACGTCCCGATTCGGAATCCCGGCGACGATGAAGTCCGGATTCGCGTTCGCGCGTTCGGGCTCAATCGCGCCGAAGCCTACCTCCGCTCGGGCAACCTCGGGCCGCTGGGCGACCAGCCGCGCGTGCCGGGCATCGAGGCCGTCGGCGAAGTGCTGCACGATCCCGCCGGCCAGTTCCGAACCGGACAGGCCGTCGCGACCGCGATGGGTGGCCTGCAGTTCACGCGGCCGGGCAGCTACGCGGAACAAGTCATCGTGCCGCGCTGCAACGTCGTCGCCTTGCCCGACACGGCACTATCGTGGGAAGAGCTGGCCGCGTTGCCGGAAGCCTATGTCACCGCGGTCGGCGCGCTCGACAGAATGCTCGCGATCCGCTCCGGCCAAACGCTGCTGGTTCGCGGCGGCACGTCGTCGGTCGGGCTCGCGGCCATCGCCTATGCGAAATACCGCGGTCTCACGGTCGTTGCCACGAGCCGTGCGGAAGCCCATTTGCAACGAATGCGCGACGTTGGCGCCGATCTCGCGCTCGTCGACGACGGGCAGATTGCGCCGACCGTCAGGAAAGCGATTCCGTCCGGCGTCGACGCCGTACTGGAAGCCGTGGGCGCCAGCACGCTCAGAGATTCCCTTCGCACGTTGCGCCCGTTCGGCACGGCGAGTGTCGTCGGCATGCACGGCGGCGCGCAGCTCGAGCATTTTCATCCGATGCGCGATCTGCCCGATGGCGCGCGTCTCGGCTTTTTCTCGTCCGGCATGTTCGGCACGGCAGCACTGCCGGCGTCGGCCGTGCCGCTGCCCGAGATCGCGCGCGCGACGGCCGAAGGCCGCATGCCCTCGCTGCGCACGCACACCTTCGACTTCGATGAACTCCGGCGCGCCCACTGCCTGATGGAAAGCAATCGGGCGCTGGGCAAGATCGTCGTGTCCGTCTGACGACTCACCCGCCGCGATGAAGCACTACCTGGCCGGCCAAGCCGGCTGAATCTGAATCCAGACCATCACCTCGCATCGACCATTCAATTCGATCAGAACCATAGGAATCCAACATGAATTCGAACGCCTCGCCCGGTATTTCGCTTCCCGCGACAGGCATCGCCCGATATCAGCCGGCGGCGATGCTGATTGCGCGCATTTTTCTCGCGCTGATCTTCCTGCTGTCCGGCCTCTCGAAGCTTGCCGCCCCGGATGCGATCCGCGGCTACATGGAGGCCAACCATGTGCCGGGCCTCCTGTTCGTTCCGACCGTGATCTTCGAGATCGGAACCGGTCTACTGGTCGCTCTCGGATATCGCGTGCGCGTCGTGGCCGGGCTGCTCGCCGTCTTTTGCGTCGTGACCGGCGTGTTGTTCCACAACCAGTTCGCGGACCAGACGCAGATGGTCATGTTCCTCAAGAACGTCGCCATGGCCGGGGGCTTCCTGCTTCTGGCAAGCGTCGGCGCGGGCCGTTTCAGTCTGGACGCGAAACGCGGTGCGCTCGATGCGTACCCCAACGGCAGCGCTCCCATTCATCCCGTTGTCCCACTCAATGAAGAGAGGAATTCACAAGTGTCGAATATTGCCGAAGTGATCAAGTCGCGTGTTTCCGCGAATCGCTACGACGCCGGCCGCACGGTGTCGGAAGAACAGATCCGTCATCTGATCGATCTGGCCACCCGCGCGCCGTCCGCGTTCAACCTGCAGAACTGGAAGTTCGTCGCCGTTCGCAGCGACGCGGCCAAGGCGCGCCTGCTGCCGCTCGCTTACGGGCAGCAGAAGGTCGCGGACGCTGCCGTCACGTTCATCGTGTGCGGCACGCTCGATCCGCATCTGACGCTCGCCAGCGCGTTGAAGCCGACGCTGGACGCCGGCATCATCGACGAGGCCGTCTACAAGGGCTGGGTTGGCGCGGCGCAGAACATGTACAAGAACAACCAGACGTTCCAGCGCGACGAAGCGATTCGCTCGGGTTCGCTGGCGGCGATGACGCTGATGCTCGCCGCGCAGGATTTTGGCCTCGTATCCGGCCCGATGATCGGCTTCGATCCGCATGGCGTCGCCGAAGCCTTCAAGCTCGAACCGACGGACGTCCCCGTCATGCTCGTCACAGTCGGCTATCCGGCGTCCGGCAACTGGCCGCAAAAGCCGCGCAAGCCTGTGACGGAAGTGCTGAGCTTCGCGTGAAGAATCCACCCGGGCGGCACGTGACGTGCGCGCTCCGGGTGACGACGAACGTATTCAAGCAGCAAGATGGGCGGTGCATGCGTTTTTCGTCGAAACGCCTCAGCCATTCGCTTTTCGGCATCGTGGCACCGCATCGAATCGTCAAACCGGCCGCAGCCGCGACGAATCGGGTCCCCGACCACACATCCGCGTTCGCCAAGAACATGCGAACGTCGTACCGCGCGATGATTCCGTCTGCTGGCGTACCCGACGCGGTCGGCAAGGTACTCGCGCTCGACGTGCCTGCCGGTCAACCTTCCCGGAACATTCCGGTGCGCGTCTATCGCCCGGCCGATGTACTGTCGTACGAGCGGCTCCCGATCGTGCTGTTCGCGCACGGCGGCGGCTTCGTATCGGGCGATCTGGATACGCACGACGTGCTCGTGCGCGCGATCGCCGGCCGCACTCGCGCACTCGTGATTGCCGTCGACTATCGGCTGGCGCCCGAATTTCCGTTCCCAGCCGGTCTCGAGGATCTCTACGCCGTGCTGCGGTGGACGGCCAACCACGCCGACGAATTGGGCGGCGACGCAAGGCGGATCGTCCTCTGCGGCGACAGCGCGGGCGCGACACTTTCGGCGGCTACCACCATGCTCGCCCGCGATCGCGACGGCCCTCGCCCGGTGGCGCAATGGCTGATGTATCCATTCGTGAGCAACAAGCTGAATACGGCCTCGTGGGCTGAGCTGGGCGACGCCTACTTTCCCATTCGGGAAGTGATGCGCAACGTGCTGGCGAGCTATGTGCCGCCGGGAACGAGCCCGTACGCGCCGCTGCTTTCCCCGATGCTCGGCGAGCATGCCGGCCTGCCGCCCGCGCTGATCCAGGTCGGCCAGCTCGATCCGTTGCGCGACGAGAACGTCGCCTACGCAAACCGCCTGAAAGCGGCAGGCGCGGAAGCGTCCGTCGTCTACGAAGGACAGGCGCATGGCTTCATCCAGTTCTTCAAGGACAACGCGAACCATTCGCGGGGCGAAGCTGCACTGGACGATGGCATCCGGTTTCTCACGGAACGGACGACCTCGCGGTAATCCCCCTGTCCGGCCGGCGACGGGCTTGTGTGCGGCAGGACGCGCACGGTCGGCGATCCCGCTCCGAACGATGCAATAAACAAGTTCTCCGATATGAGCGCTTTCGTGGGCCGTCGTCGCGTCGGGCACTTTTCCGAAGCCGCGCGTCGCCTCAGCACGGCCAAATCAATCATCAGCCAACGCATTCAGCAGCTCGAGAAGCGTCTCGGCTGCACGCTGCTCAAGCCCAGACGCCCGCTGCAACTGACCGGCGCCGGCCAGCGCTTCTTCGGGCAATGTCGTGTTTGCGGCACAGGTCTGCGACCTTCATGCCTGCGTCGGCTTCCTACAGCACCCCCGATAATCTGCGCTTCGCAGAACCGCGACTTCTTCATGACAAGGGTTCTCCTGCGCCCCGAGTTGGCTCAGCATTCCAGGAATTTAAACAATATCCGTCGACTCATCACTTTATAGAACGATCACAAATCGTGCTTGACCTAACCATTTTCAAATCCTAGATTGATTCAAAATACCTCCCCATGGAATCGAAAGCCCATCATGACAAGCAAGTGAAACAATAAAACTTTTATGGTGCACGCTTTCGCTTTCTTGGGAATTTGATGACGGGACCACCCCAGACTCAGCTTCGATACAGATTCACATAATTTCTACCACCTTCCCATTGAATTGGCCTGCAGAGATATGCAGGTCGCGACTTGCCGCCATTAAACATACGAAAGGAAAGACAAGTATGGCCAGCACCGCACCGCTACCATTACCTTTCCGCTAGACCATAGCGATTATGCGCACATTTAAAATTCCGGAATAGTTTCCGGATGATTATGTGCGCCTTCTCGATTATCAGAATTCTGCGCGGATTGCAAAACCCATTCGTCAGGCATTTTCCGATCGATGGTCGTCGCGCGCGCAATTCACCCTCCATAGAAATTCAAGCTGGATGAAAATGAAATGGATGAGACTCTTATTCTGGTAGACAAAAACGATACGCCTTTAGGTTTCGACACCAAGACGCGAATTCACCAAAATGGCGCATTGCATCGGGCTTTTTCAATCTTCATTTTCGACCGCAGAGACCGTCTGTTGCTTCAGCGGCGCGCCCTCCGGAAATACCACTCGGCGGGCCTGTGGAGCAACAGCTGTTGTGGCCATCCGCGGTACGGAGAGGAACTGGACGCGGCGGTATCGCGACGTCTGCGCGAGGAGATGGGCGTCGATTGCCGGATGAACAAGGTGTCATCGCTGACGTACCGCGCGGAATTGCCCGGCGGGCTGATCGAGCACGAGTACGACCATGTTTTCGCCGGCACCCTGGAGGGCGAGCCGACGGCGAATCCCGACGAGGTCGCCGACTGGCAATGGATCCCGATCGATCAGGTCGTGGATCTGGTCGAGTACCGGCCACACGACTTTACCGTCTGGTTCCGGGAAATCCTGGGCCGCGCGAGAACGAAGGGCCTCGCGCAATGGCGAACCATTTCGGGCAGCGGCCCATCGCTTCCCGCCGGGAGCGTCCCGGTATCGCGCTGACGGGATCTGCGAGATCAGCCCAGGACAACAACATGGACGCCTTGCTGAAGTCGATCGATACACCGGCCGCGTTGCGGAAACTCGCACGCGGACAACTCGCGGACGTGGCAACGGAATTGCGCGATTTCGTGCTGCAAACCGTATCGGCCACGGGCGGCCATCTGTCGTCGAATCTGGGTACCGTCGAACTGGCCATCGCGCTGCACTATGTGTTCGACACACCGTACGATCGCATCGTCTGGGACGTCGGGCACCAGTCGTATCCCCATAAGATTCTGACCGGCCGTCGCGATGCGATGAAAACGTTGCGGCAGCTGGGCGGTATTTCCGGCTTTCCACGACGCGAGGAGTCTGCCTACGACGCCTTCGGCACCGCGCATTCCAGTACATCGATTTCGGCCGTGCTCGGCATGGCCCATGCGGCACGGATCGCGGGCGAGGCAAGGCACTGTGTCGCCGTGATCGGCGACGGTGCGCTCAGCGCGGGGATGGCATTCGAGGCGATGAATAACGTCTCGGCGCACGAGGACATGCGCCTGCTGGTCATTCTGAACGACAACGACATGTCGATTTCGCCGTCTGTCGGCGGACTGCGCGACTGCCTCGCAAAACTGACCGCAAACCGCTTTCTCAACCAACAGAAAGTCAACGCGAAAGCCGCGTTGCAGGGGATGCCTGCTGCCGCAAGGGACATCGCTCATCGGCTCGAGACGCATTTGAAAGGCATCGTGCTACCGGCCACGCTGTTCGAGGCGCTCGGCTTCAATTATGTCGGCCCGCTGGACGGGCACGATCTCGATGCGCTGGTTCCCGCGCTCGAGATGCTGCGCACGCTCGAGGGACCGCAGTTGCTCCATGTCGTCACGCGTAAGGGACAAGGATATGCGCCGGCCGAAGCCGATCCGGTGCTGTATCACGGACCAGGCAAGTTCGATCCGTCAGTGGGGATCCTGCCGGCCAAGACAGGCAAAACCACCTATGCGCAAATCTTCGGCGACTGGCTCTGCGACGAGGCAGAACGCGACAGACGCGTGGTGGCGATCACGCCGGCGATGCGCGAGGGATCGGGGCTGGTCGAATTCGAGCGGCGCTTTCCCGATCGCTACTTCGATGTCGGCATCGCCGAGCAGCACGCCGTCACCTTCGCCGGCGGACTGGCGACCGAAGGCTTCCGGCCGGTGGTCGCGATCTATTCGACCTTCCTGCAGCGCGCTTACGATCAGCTCATCCACGACGTCGCGATCCAGCGCCTGCCCGTGGTGTTCGCCATCGACCGCGGCGGCGTGGTCGGCGCCGACGGCGCCACGCACATGGGCGCATTCGACCTGGCCTATCTGCGCTGCATCCCGAATCTGGTGGTGATGGCGCCGTCGGACGAGAACGAGTGCCGGCAGATGCTGCACACCGCCTTGCTGCACGACGGCCCCAGCGCGGTGCGCTATCCGCGCGGCACCGGGCCCGGCGCCGCCACCGCCAAGGAAATGAAGGCGCTGCCGATCGGCCGGGGTGAAGTCCGGCTCGAATCGTCGCAGCCGATGGGAAAGCGCGTCGCCATCCTGGCGTTCGGCGCGATGCTCGCGCCGGCGCTGGCCGCGGCCGAGCGGCTCGACGCCACCATCGCCAACATGCGCTATATCAAGCCGCTGGACGAAACCTTGTTGCGGGCATTGGCGCAGACGCACGATGCGCTCGTGACCGTGGAAGAAGGGTGCGTGATGGGCGGCGCGGGTTCCGCGTGCCTGGAAGCGCTGGCGGCGCAGGGCATCCTGATTCCGGTGCTCCAGATCGGCTTGCCCGACCGGTTTATCGAGCATGGCGATCCGGCCAGGCTGCTCGAAGCTTGCGGCCTGCATGCCGATGGCCTGTCGCGGTCGATCGAGGCGTTCCTCGACGCCAACCTTTCTGCCAGTCGGGCTGTCGCGGCGATCCGCACGCCTGAGCCCGTTTCCTTGAACGCCACACGGAGAAGACTCTCATGAGCACAACCCTCGCGCCCACCGGCCACGCCGTCGCCGCTCCGTTTGAAGTGGTGCCCGGCGCCGTGCCCAATCCTTATCTGGGCAAGGTGGAATATACCTATCAGGACGACCCCGAAGACTGGCGCAAGGCGATCGGGGACAACCTCATGTTCCAGTTCGGCGTCTATGACGATCCGCGTTCGACGCCGCCGATCTCGCTCGACGAATCGGGCCTGCGCTATTTCGACCAACAGATGGAGATCGCAGGCTTTGGCGGTTCCGAGCCGGCCCCGATCATCCGGCGCATTCTCGATGTCGGCTGTGGCTGGGGCTTCGGTCTCAAATATCTAGCGGAGCGCTTTCCGGCATGCGCGCGGCTCGATGGCGTCAATGTCAGCCGCACCCAGCTCGAATATTGCGCGAAATATCTCGCCGGGCAGCAGCTCGACGATCGCGTCCATCTCTATCTGTGCGATGCGCAGGACGTCGACCGGCTGCCGGACGCCGACGAGCTCTATGACCTGGTGACCATCCGCGGCGTCATCACGCACTTCCCGGACGATCTGTACGAGCGCGCGATGCGCCGGCTCGCCCCTCGCGTGCGCGAAGGCGCGAAGCTGGTGATCTCCGACAACCTCTACAACGTGCCGCTCGACGACTATCGCTCGGATATCCATGACGAGGTGGACCGGCTCGCCTGCAAGCACCGCAAGCGTCCGGACTATTTCCGGCGCGTGATCGAGGACAGCGGCTTCGTGGTGGAGGACATCCGCGTCCTGCCGGCCAATATCGACGTCGTGCGCTGGTTCATGGACGTCAAGAAAAACATCGAGCGGCACTTTACGCCAGGCAATATCCCGCCGCCGCTGGAGGAGCTGCGCGTCATGGCGGTGAGCCTTTCGGTCGCGCTGATCAAGGACAAATTCTCGACCTACAGCGTCATCGCGCGGCGGGAATCCGCCTGAGCGCGAGTCCGCCGATTCCAGATTCCATCCCAGCATCGGAGGCCCGTCATGAACGCGTTGCACGCGAGCGCAGCAGAAATCGAAATCGTCCGGGGAACCGGCGTCGATCCTTATCAGGACATGGTCGAGAAGGTTTATGCCGACCCATCGGAGGAATGGCGCAAGATCATCGGCAGCGAGCTCTGGTATCAGTACGGCATATTCGACGAAAAGACCGACCCGCACAGCGACCCGCTCGACGCGTCGGGCCGTCGGCATATGGAGCTGCAGTTCGAACTCGCCGAGCAGGCCGGCGCCAATCTGTCCGCGTCATCGGTGCGACGGGCCCTGGACATCGGCTGCGGCTGGGGGCCGGTGCTCCGCTTCCTGGCCGCGCGCTATCCCGATTGCCGGGTGGACGGCATCAACATCAGCCCGTCGCAGATGGAATGCGCGCGCCAGATGGTCGAGCGCGAGGGGCTGGCAGACAGAGTGCGCCTCTATCTGTGCAACGCCAAGGACATCGCCGCGCTGCCGCACCCGGAGATCCCCTATGACCTGGCGATATTGCGCGGCAGCCTGATCCATTTCCCGCCGGAGGTGCTGCAGGCGGCGCTGGCCGCGCTAGCCGCGCGCATGCGCGCCGATGCGACGGTGATCATTTCGGAAAGCCTCTACAAGGTCGATCTGGCGACCTACCAGTCGTTCATCCCCGACAAGGTGGATCGCGCCGCCTCCGGCCACCGGAAGACGCCTGACGGCTTGCAGAAGGCGCTGGAGGATCATGGTTTCGCCGTGATCGACCAGCGCATCCTGCCGAGCAACGCGGAGGTCGTCCGCTGGTATGACCTGGTCCGGGAAAACATCGAAGCCCACTGCCCGCCCCCCAGGAAGGCGAATTTCGAGGAGCTGCACGACATTTCGATCAGCTTCGGCGACGCACTGCGCAAGGACAAGGCCTCGTCCTTCAGCTTCGTCGCGCGTCGTACGCCGTCATGACCGCGCGCACCCCGCTTCCGGCCGCCACGCACGAAGAAGGCGAACCGGGGCTCGAAAGAGTAGTGATCGTGCCGGAGCCGGTCATCGAAGGTCCCCGTCCGCTGCCCTATCCGAACGGCTGGTTCGCACTGTGTTTCAGCGATGAGCTCAAGCGGGCAAGCGTGCGCACCGTTCCTTTCATGGGCAGCGATCTGGTGCTGTACCGGACGACTTCCGGCATCGCCCATGCCGTCACGCCCTATTGTCCGCATCTCGGCGCCCATCTCGGCCATGGCGGCAAGGTCGACGGCGAGCATCTGGTCTGCCCGTTCCACGGGCTCGCCTACGGGCCGGACGGCGCCTGCGTGCGCACTCCCTTCGGCTCGACGCCGCCGCGCGCCGCGCTGGACACATGGCTGGTGCGCGAGCGCGGCGGCGTGCTCCTAGTCTGGCGCGATCATCTGGGGCGGGCGCCGGACTGGGAGATGCCGGACTTCGATGCGACCGGCTTTTCGCCGGCAAGGGGCAGTTGCTACGAACTGGGCGGCTACGCGCACGACATGGTCGAGAACAGCTCGGACATCCGGCATTTCCCCCATCTGCACGGCTTCACCGATGTCGCGATGCGTCACGAGGTCGGTCGCCGTCATCTGACGATCGACCTCACCGCCCGCTGGAAGGGGGTGGATGTCCATCTGCGCATGACCAGCCATGGCCTCGGCCATGTGCATGGCGAAACCGACGTGCCGCGCTTCGGGGCGAAGGTGATCACCCGATCCTACGCCACGCCCACCGCGCCGCTGAAATGGACGTTGCGCTGGACGGACGTGATGCGTGTCGCGCGGATCGATGCCCTGCCGCCGTTTCTGCGCCAGCCGCTCTACGCGCTGCTGGCGCGGATCGCGCATCACTGGTTCGTCCGTGTCGTACGCGCCGATTTCCCGATCTGGAGCAACCGCCGCTACCTTGCCCGGCCGATGCTGATCGCCGGAGAGGACGCCACGGCGGCACTCCGGCGCTGGATGATGCAGTTCTATCCGGAGCAGCCCGCGCCCCGAAACGGCGGCCCGATCCTCGCCCCCTCCAGGCCCTCATCCCCCCAACGGAGACAATCATGACCGGCAATTTCAGGCTTCCTCCGCTGCCGCTGCCCATTAAACCCAAGGTGCATCCCCATTTCAATCTGGAATGTCCGGCGGAAGATCGTTTCGAGGCCGTCACGCTGGAATATGCCGATCGATTCAAGCTCTATCACAGCGACGAGCAGCGGGCCCGCATGCGCAATACGGAAAATTCCCGCCTCGCGGCCTGGATGTATCCCTACGGGTCCGATGAGCTGCTGCAGATCGGTTCCGATTTCGTGCTGTGGGCCTTCGCGTACGACGACGAATATTGCGACGAAGGGCCGCTCAGCAACGATCCAGTGCTTTTCATCCAGAAGGCGGGCGAAATCCTGCGGGCGATTGACAGCCCGGAAGATCCGCCCTGCAACGAAGATAAATACGCGATGGCGGCGCGGGACATGCGCCAGCGCCTCGATCGCTACGCGAAGCCCGTGCAGGTCGCACGCTTCGTGGAGGCGTTCCGCTGGTACATCACCGCCGAAATCCTGAAGATCACCAACCTCAAGCCGACGCTCAGCGATTTTATGGTTCAGCGCCTGTACAGCGGCGGCGGCTGGGCCTTTCCCATCTTGGTCCACGTCGTTGCCGACATCGACATCACGCCGGAGGAATACGAGGATCGCCGCGTTCGCGCGATCTCCGAAATGTCGGCGATGCTGACGGTACTGGACCCGGAACTCTACGCCTATCCGAAGGAACTCGCGCGGGCGGTCAACGACAAGGAACACAATCTCATCCAGATCATGTGCCGCGATCATCAATGCTCGCTGGAGGAAGGGATACGTCATTGCTACGATTTCCGTTGGCGCATCATCAGCCTGCTTCTCCGGCTGAGGGACGATGTGATGAAGGACGCCTCGCCGGGCCTGCGCGCCTATATCGAGACGATCATTCTCTATTGGGCCGGCTCCATCACCTGGGTCCGCGGCAATAACCGCTATTACTCGGTGGAGGGTCTCGAACAGACCGGTCTGGTCAGCGGCGGCGAGTTGACCTTCGACTGCCCGCCGGAAAGCTTTGAATCGATCGGCGTACCCTCTTTCGAATGGTGGTGGGAATACGATCCCGCGCGCCGCGCCGGATATCGCCGGGAAAAGGTGGCCGCCCATGGATAGGCCAATCGAACAGGCGCGGTGGCCGCGCGAGACGCCGCTGCCCGTCATCGCGGGGCCCCGTCCGCTGCCCTATCCGAACGGCTGGTTCGCGCTGTGTTTCAGCCATGAGCTCAAGCGGGCAAGCGTGCGCACCGCGCCTTTCATGGGCAGCGATCTGGTGCTGTACCGGACGGCTGCCGGCATCGCCCATGCGGTCACGCCTTATTGTCCGCATCTCGGCGCCCATCTCGGCCACGGCGGCAAGGTCGACGGCGAGGATCTGGTCTGCCCGTTCCACGGCCTTGCCTATGGGCCGGACGGCGCCTGCGTGCGCACCCCCTTCGGCTCGACGCCGCCGCGCGCCGCGCTGGACAAATGGTTGGTGCAGGAAAGAAACGGCGCGATCTTCGTCTGGCGCGATCATCTGGGACGCACGCCGGATCGGGACGTGCCCGAGATCGATGCGACGGGCTTTTCCACGCAGCGCCGGCATTGCAGCGAACTGGGCGGATATGCGCATGACGTGGCGGAGAATCTGTCGGATTTCGCCCATTTCGATTATCTGCACGGCTTCTCCGCCGCGGAGATGACCCATGAGATCGAGGACAATCTGCTCGTCTCCCATCTCACCGGCCAATGGTTCGGGACGCCGATCCGGATTCGCTTCGTCTCGCACGGACTTGGCTTCTCCGTCGGCGAATGCCACATACCGCGCCTTGGCGTGAAGATGATCCAGCGGGCCTACGCCACGCCGACTGCGCCGCTAAAATGGACCCTGCGATGGACCGACGCCGTGCAGGTGTCGCTGTTCAACATACTGCCGGCGGGGCTGGGCAAGCTGATGAACGAGCTGACCATCAGCATCCTGCATCGCATATTCGCCGGCATCGTCGCCCAGGATCATGAAATCTGGGCCAACCGTCGCTTCGATCCGCATCCCAGACTGCTGGCAAGGGAAGCGACCATCTCCACATGCCGGCGTTGGATGATGCAATTTTATCCGGATCCGCCGGCACGATGAAATTGCGCGCGTCCCGCGCGGGGCCGCGCGTCGGCGCCCGGGACGCAGTGCGCGAGCAACGAGAAGGTAGCGTGATTGCCGAGCCGAAATAGATTCAATAGTATGGTCATCGCGGTAACAAAAAATTGCGAATCTCCTGGAGGGCCCAATTCCGTGCCACACGGATGTGACAACCGACCAATCGACGATGATATAAGGTTGTTCCTCCAGAGATAAGCCGGTAAAGAGCTTGCGTCGTGAACGTTAGGTAGCTAGCCGGTCCGTTCGGGCATCTTCCATATCCCGTTGGTCCTTTTGCAAAGGACCCCATGGAGAATACGACAATGCCGAAAATTTCTCACAGCGAAGAACCGAACAGCGTTGATGCGCGACCGCTGTCGCCTACTTCGCGCATAACCGTAAGTGCATTGTCCGACAGCACGGTGCTCGACTGCGACGTAATTGTGGTTGGCGCCGGCCCAGCCGGCTTGTCGGTCGCGTCGCGGCTGGCTCGTGACCATCGGGTGATCGTGATCGACGCGAAAGCGCCGCCAGCGCGCGGCAACGCTCGCTTGCAAGCAATGGCAGACCCTATCGGCACGATCGACTCGGCAAGGATTCATCGAACGTGGTTTTGTCCGCACGACTGCCTATACGACAATCCCGAACTTTTACATTGCAGAAGATCGCATGGTGTGACCCGCTTTCTGGCAAAAACCTACAGCGGGCCGCAAGCTCACAATCCCGACGTATTCGACCTGTGCTGGGAAAGCCAACTGTTTCCGCAAGCACCGGCAATCGATCGTTATCCGTATCTCGACGAATACAAACTGATCGCGCATTGGGAACAGACAATCTTCGACTCAAGCAGCTCGTCGATCCGGGGTGGCTTGTTGTATCAGGATCACGCGGTGCGGCCCGATCACGTCGAAGTTCGTTTCATTGCCAGCGAGTTGGATGAGTCGGCTCCGACCGTCTATCGTGCGAAACTGCTGCTGGATGCGAGCGGCCACGATTCCGATATCCGCAAGGCCTATACCGATGGCCAGTCCGATGTCTACTGGTGGTCGGTATTCGGTGCGATCTGCTCGCATCCCGACGGCGACATCGTCGATCATCCCACGCCGGGACATCCACTCGTCGTCGGCGACTACATGCTGTGGCAGACCTTCGCAAGCACGAATGCAGAACCCGAGACGCCAGTGCGGCGCGGCCGCCCGATATTCGAATACGAGATCCTCGATCGCAACACGAGCTTCCCGTTGATTCTGTATCTTCGGCCTCACAAGATGTCGATGGAACATGCGAAGGCCGAGTTCCTGCGCATCATGAAGCAGGAGGAGGCAACACGCGGTTTCGCCCGCGCCGAAATCAAGGAATTCAAATTCGGACACTATCCATCGGGACGCGTGCATCGGAGCTTCGCACAGGATCGAGTGGATTTCATTGGCGATGCAGGCTTGTGGACGACACCATGCGGCTGGGGTACGAGCTTCATCCTCAAGAACTTCGCCCCCTATTCTGATCGAGTCGGCGAGCTCATCCGCGAAGACCGGCTCGATCGCAAATCGCTTCGCCGGCTGTCGAGGGGACATGTAAAGCGCGCGGAGTTTCTGATGAACTCGATCATCACACGATTCCTGTCTTACGGCACCGCCGAACAACTCGATCGTTTCATCGGATTGTTTCGCAAGGTCGACCCGGTTATCTGCGAGCGGATATTCACGTTGCGCGCGGAACCGCGCGACTTGCTCCGTTTCGTTGCCGCAGCGAAAGGAGACCTGCCATTTTCGGCACTTTGGCGTTCGATGCCGAGGCACGAGCGCGCCAGCATTGCTCTCGATGTCTGCAGAACCGTCACGCAATTTGTTCGCGAAGAGGTATCGCGATCGTTTGGCCGAACGATCGAACGCGGCTTCGATGTATTCAGAGAGTCTTGAGTGGCGCATGCGCGACAGCCATGGCCATCCGACGGCATGGACTTAGAAATCCTCGAGCGTAGTTGTTGAATTTCTCAGACTCTGCTAATGGTGTCCGTTCGTGCGCCAATCTTGTCCAATGATTCCGCTAATGCGGGGTCAAGCTGAGGCAGCGAGCAGCAGCGGGGCGATGGTGACGTATTTCATCAACATTCGCTGAATTCCACGCGATAGTGTTGATGCGCGACATAGGCGTGCACCACGGCTTAATGTCGACAGCCTCCCCCACCCTAGAAAACAGGCATTAAGTTACGCCCCCTGCCTTTGGACGAGAGGTATGTTGTTGCGCACGCATCCGAGTTGTTGATTCTTCGGATACATGCATGCCGTGCTCTCATCACGAGCGACTTTGCTCATTACGCCGCTCGTGAGCCACATCTGACATTGCAAGTCCTGAAGGCGCACTAGCAAATTCTTCGCACATATACCCTCCTTTTGTTGCATGAGCGCAACGGGTACGGGCACGAAAAGAACACCGCTCTCAGCCTTTTCCGACGGCGCCGCCGCTGCCACCCATTAGCAGTATCTGTGGCCACAGTTAGCAAAAACTTCGAACCGCAACAATCAGCCCCGGCGCCTCCGCCGACGTGAAGGCCGCGCCCCGTTGCGCGTTTCAGCGCCTCGCCTGCGTTCGATTGCGGCTTGCGAAGCGCGATCAGGCCTTGCGCGCAACAACACCCACCGGCGAAGCGGGCGCGCGTTTTGGTGCGGTCTTGTAGTGCGTGCTGTACAGCGCCGCGCCGACGAACACCAGCCCGCCGACCAAGTTGCCGAGTACCGTCGGGATCTCGTTCCACAGCAGATAGTCGACGATCGTGAAGTGGGCGCCGAGCATCAGACCGGACGGGAACAGGAACATGTTCACGACCGAGTGCTCGAAGCCCATGTAGAAGAGGATCGGCATCCACATCGCGATCACCTTGCCGGGTACGGACGTCGACATCATCGCCGCGACCACGCCGGTCGACACCATCCAGTTGCACATCACGCCGCGCACGATCACGCCGCGCACGAACAGTGTGAGCATGCCGGCGGCGCCGTGCGCCGCATAACCAAGCGTGCGTGCTTCGCCGATGCCGCCGATCTTCTGTCCGATTGCGTTCGGCGCTTCCGAAAAGCCGAATGTGAAGATGATCGCCATGAACAGCGCGACCGTCAGCGCGCCCGCGAAATTACCGAAGAACACCAGCGTCCAGTTGCGGAACACCCCACCCCAGGTCGCGCCGGGCTGGCGATCAATCACCACAAGCGGCGCGAGCGTGAAGACGCCCGTGAGCAAATCGAAGCCGAGCAGGTACAGCATGCAGAATCCGACCGGAAACAGCAGCGAACCGGCCAGTGCGTTGCCGGTGTTGATCGTGATGCTGACCGCGAAGGCGGCTGCGAGCGCGAGGATCGCGCCAGCCATATACGCGCGAATCAGCGTATCGCGGGTCGACATCGACAGCTTCGATTCACCGGCGTCGACCATCCTGGTGACGAATTCGTTGGGCGTGAGGTAGGCCATGGTGTGCGCTCGTAAAGTTGGACGAAAAAAAACGCGCCAGGCACTCGCTCGACATGCGAGTGCCTGGCGCGGACGACGGTTGCACTGGGGAGCTAAATCCTGGCATTGTCGGTCAGGACGCTAGCCACACACTCCCCCAATTCTCTCCGCACCGCGGAGAGAATTCAGCCACCGACCAGCGAGGCCCCCACCTGTCACCGCGCTAAAAGTGCGCACGCGCATTTGAGCTTCGGCGCCGCCAGAGGCAAAGCCGCCTCTCCCGCCGCCGCGCCCGGATCGAAGCATCTCTACGCCCGTCTGTGACGCACTGCCCATTGAACCCGCCCAGCGGCACGTCATCGCCCGCGCCAGAAATCCTGGGGTGCCGGAACGGTCATGACACCACTTTTCGAACGCCGCGGTGGGGAGCGCTCAGTTCCTTAGGGCTTGTGCCGCTACGCCGGACCCATGTCCCGAAATGAAGGAGAACATAGCCCTTAATATGTTCCCCTGCGTTCCACAGGCCTCACCCCGGAACCCCCCTTCTGCACAGTGGTTCACGACATCCATTCGTTGCGCTAGCCATATCGCGACTCGGCTTCTACAGTTTCTACATAAAAACCGTCGGAATGCTTCGAGTTCGTCGTAGATTGTGCAGACAGTGCCTGCACAATTGAATAAGGGTCGAATTAAATAAAACGCGCGCATTGCGTTAGATTTCTGCCAACAGAAGCCTTGGGTCAAGCGCTCTGACAGGTCGGCACCCCGACCGCCGATTACGGCCTCGCCACATGTCGCCCTTTCCTCGCCGCCTGCGCGAACTCCACAATACGCCGTACCATCTAGCAATGGTCGCCGCCATCAGAGCGACCACAGTGCATGCCATGGACGCGTCGGTACGGTGACTTCGGCAATTTCACGATGCAGCCCGCCACAGAATGCCTCCGCCTTCGGGTAGCGTCATGGGCTACTCACCGCATCCTTGAACACCTTGCCGGCAGTGAACTCACAGCATTTGCCGCTGCAATGGGGATCTCAGCGCCTGTCGTCGGATTGCAACCGGCACGTGTGGCACGCTGCCCTTGCGAGACCGCGCCGAAATCAATCAACTGTACCGCTTCGCCGCGACTCACTGCGTCCGTGATGACATCCAGCACCGCCTGACGGTTTCGCTCCTAAAGTCAAAGTCGCACCCTACCGCATCCGAAGATCAACAAACAAACCGCGGGGCCCAATGCGGGGCACCCATCCCCGTCCGCCCACTTATAGTCGCGGTCACGAGACAGTTAGCGGTGAGCCCACGACGCATCAGCGTCGGCTCTATAACTCATGCCGGCGCTGCGCCATCGGCGCCGGCACGCCGAGAACTCGCGGGGGACAGCAATGGAACAGGAATTTTCTGACCTTCCGCGGCGTTTTAACCGTGATAAGTCGTATGTTTTATCACGATTGCATTTAACGACCGAAGAATGGGCCTATGCGCGTCGCCGACGGGCCAGTTCATACCTCATACGAGCGCGCACGTCGCACTGAAATGCAACTACGTAGTGACGCCGCCTGGCACCGCAGGTCGAGGCTCGTCGCCCCGGAATGATTGATGAATGATTCTGCTCTCGCCCCGTCGCATCGTAGGTGGATCAAAATCGCATCCGCATTCCAGCCCCCAAGCTATTACCCGACGATGCGCCCGTGATGCAGTCGTAGCGCCACGCTGCATAGACATCCGTGCGTTTCGATAGTGGATAGTCGTATCCCAAGGCGAGCGTCGACCAGCGGAGCGCGGAACCAACGGCGGGACGTCGGCGCGTACCCGCCCACGAGATCAACACATTGCCCGTGCCAATTCGAGCGCTTGCCCCCATCTGCACTGTGTCGTCTTTTACTTCACTGTTGTTGTCGACGTGTTCGTACAAAAACATGAGCTTCATCGCATGAAGTCGATAGGCACCCGCGACTAGCCAAGCAGTTTGTGCTGTCGCTCCGTTGAGAAAAAGCGAAGCGGTATGCAGACTTTGTACTGCTGCGGTTGCCGAAAACGGGCCCGCAAAGTAAAGCATATTCGCACTGTAGTTCGCCTGTCCTGCGTGACCCACAACACCAGCATTGCTGTACAGAAAACTCCCCGACAATCCGCCCACCTCCGGTATTTGATACAGCATAGAATTGTCGATCGCGGTATCGCTTTGTACCGACGCCGCGCCCATGGCCGAACCCAGATAGCTGTGCGCCACTATCGGCGAGAACGCGAACGAGTTGCCAAACGGGTTGAACAGCAGCGTCGATACGAACAATGGCGCCGTATTGCGACCTATCGTCACCTCACCGAAACGCCCGCTCAATCCAACAAAGGCGTTGCGGCCAAAGAATGACTGGCCATTGAACGATCCAATCTGACCGCTATTGACCCTAAAAAAGCTCTCCAACGTGAATACCGCCTTCATCCCACGCCCGAGATCCTCCGACCCGGACAGGCCCCAATATGAAGTCGTCATCCCGCCGGAACTGACCTGCCAGGCACTTCCAGCGCTGCCGGGCATGTGCGTGTCGCCAACAAAAGCATCGACCAACCCGTAAAGCGACACTGAAGATTGAGCGTGTGCGATCGTTGCGAAACCCCATATCCCCATTACCATCGCACATACCCGGCCTAAACCACAAAACGCTTTCTGCATTGGTTCTCCTCGCTGTCGTTTGTTTTCTTTTGCCGAAACACGTGTGTGCGCTACGCCGGTGTGACGCGCGCAAGCGGCCGCCCTCGCTCAGACAGCGCGACGGCCACCACAATCTCATGCGGTGCAGGTGAATCCGGCACAACGAGCGACGCCGTATCAAAGTGGTCAAAGCTCCACATATCCAGAGCACCATGCACAGGAATATCCATGCATGCGCCGGCCGCACCGCGCTTGGTAACAGACGGGATAAGCGATATGGTGCCGGGCAGACACGCACGTATTGCCTTGCCCATTCGCGGATGCAGGATCGCCGCCGCACACTCAAGCGGCACGGCAGTGCCCACAAGCGCGGCCTTGCCATACGCCTGAATCTGCGCGCGCGGTGTGTCAAGGGCGCCTCTCGCACGCTCGCTCAATAGCGTCCCGAGCTCCGCACCAACTTCGTATAGAGGCTCGAGCGAAGTATCGGTACACCAGTTCTTCGACGTCAGAACCGCGGCTGCAATCACTTGGCGATGCGCCGGATGGACCGCGATACCAAGCTCCGCGCGCCGTTCGATCACGTGAACAACAATCTTCTCAATCTGTATGTTCACGGTCATACCTCAGCGACCGTCGCATTCTCGGCTGGTGCTGCGGCCGGTATAGGAAACGTCCCGCGTGCAGACTCATAAGCCCGTGCCGCGCGCAGCACAAGGGCATCTCCATGCAAGGGGCCGACAATCTGAACGCCGGTCGGCAGTCCTGCGGGCAATCCACAAGGAATACTGATGGCGGGCAACCCAGTTTGGTTGCACCACGACGTCTGCTGAGGTGCCGTGAGCAGCGTCTCAGGCAGACCTGGAACGGGCAGCGGCCCACAGTGGAACACTGGCGTCACAAGCAAGTCATAGCGCTCGAAGAACGCCGCCATCTCGACGCCGAGCGTGTGGCGCGCACGCAATGCGTCGGCAAGCTCGAGCGCAGTGACGCGCAAACCGGCCCGCACAAGCGCTTGCACGTCCGCATCGAGCTGCATGCGTTGAGGCTCCGTCAATCCGCAGGCGCGCTGCGCAAAAAACACCGACCATTGGATCGCGTGCATGCGGCTACCCAGATAGTCGCCGAGCGGCTTTACGTCGACTTGCTCGACCTGTGCGCCCAATGTTTCGATCACCTCTGCGGCGTGCGCCACACTCGCGGCAATCACGGGATCCACGGTGACGCCCGGGATCGATGGGCAATATGCAATACGCAGCCCCGCGACGCCCTCTTCCAGACCGACTCGATAATCCTGCGGGGCGACATAGCCCGATGGCCCAGATCCATGTTGACCGGCTACCACACTCAGCATTAACGCTGCATCACGCACATTGCGCGCCATCGGCCCGAACGTAGACAGGCGCGTCCACGAACCGGCCACGCCCGTCGGAACACGGTCGAACGTTGGTTTAAACCCCACCACCCCAGTCCAACAGGCGGGCACACGAATCGACCCACCACCATCGGTCGCAAGCGCGAGCGGCCCCATACCGAGCGCGATTGCCACTGATGAACCACCGCTGCTGCCACCTGGCGTCAGGCGCCGGTCCCAGGGATTGCGCGTGATGCCAGTCAGCGGACAATCAGTCACGATCTTGTTGCCGTATTCCGAAGTGGTCGTCTTGCCAAAAAGCAGCGCACCGGCCCGCCGCAGACGCGCCACGGCGGGCCCGTCCTCGCGCTGGGGCGTGTCCGGCGTCGTCAACGATCCGTATCGCGTCGGAAATCCGGCTACATCGATCAAATCCTTGACCGATACAGGCACGCCATCGAGCAGCCCGCATGGCTCACGCCGCATCCAGCGCCGCTCCGATTCGCGCGCCGCCTCCAGCGCAGCCTCCTCGTCAAGGGCGCACATACAGTTCACAAGGGGATTGAAGCGCTCAACGCGGTCCAGGACCGCTTTCATGCTCTCAAGCGGAGAAAGCGCATGACGACGATACTCAGTAATCATCTCTTCCGCGCTCATCGATGAAATTTCGTTCATATGTATTCCTAATTTATCGAATTAAGTTGATAGAAGCGTCCCGATACTGCTCTACCTCTGACACACTGCTTGGATCGGCCCGATCGAGTCCAAAACTGCAAAGCTGTTGTCGGCGCGCGCCTGAGCAATACGTGCCTCACAAGTAACGTGGTCGCCGCCTTGGCTCACACCCGCCTTGCCTCGCGGCAAATCCAGCGAAATGCCCGGCAAGACGGACTTGACGCGCGTCACATCCAGACTGCCGGCTGCGCGCACGGCCTGCGCGAAAAGCCGAACGCCTGCGTACGTGCATTCGCCGTGCGGAAGCATCACCGCATAAGAACCCAATCGAGGAACATGAGTGTCGGCTACGCGCGCGGTATAACGTGCAAGGAAGGTTCGGTTTTCGGAACTATCGAGACTCATAAAGTAGGACGAGACACCGACGATGCCCGTCGACGCACCGGCAGTAGCAATCGACAGCGACTCGTGCGCAATATCCGTCACCAACTGCGGCTTCATCGCAAATGACCGATACTGCTTGACGAACGTCACCGGATCGTCGCCGACGCTGTGCCAAACAAGCTGCGGCTGCTCCCCAGCAATCCGCTGAAGCACTGCCCCATAGTCACGCGTGCCGAACGGCAGCCAGTACACACTGAGAAACCGACCGCCGTGACGCGTGACGGCCGCCTCCAGCGAGGGAATCAGTACCTTACGGTTGCTGCCGACGTCCGACACCACCGCGCTCACGCTCTTGCCGCCGGCACGCATCAGCCAACCAATGAGCGGCTCGACCCGTTGCGCGACACTGAGCCCCGTGCTCAACAACTGCGGATCACAGCGCCCCTCGTCGAAATTCGGGTAGATAACAAGGCGGGCCGCGCCTCTGGCCGCCTGCAGCGCTGCTTCGCGTTCGGCTGGCAGCACCATGCCCGTAATCATTGCCGCCTCATCGCGCATAAAGAGTTGCCGCGCTTTCTCGAGCGTCACGGTCGTCGACATCTGCGTGTCCTCGACAGCCAGTTGCAGCGGACGCCCCAGCAGTCCGCCCGCTGCATTGATTTCCTCGATGGCAAGCGCCGCACAATGTCGATTTGTTTCACCCACGCGGGTGAGCGGCCCGCTCAACGGCGCGAGCAAACCGATCTTGATGGGCGCCACCGCACGTGCGCGCGTCGGATAAGTGGTGGCGGCCAATGCGCCAACCACACCGAGCATCGTCATACGTGAAAAATCGCGTCGATTCATGATCATTTCATTCGATAGACGCTACCGGCGAACCCATGGTTCGTTCCGCAGCAGGTGACAGAAAGTGAGCCAACGGGTGGGCGCTGCTAGCACCGTGTCGGGGTTCGACTGCGCCTGCATGCACAAGTCGACCGTTTTTCAGAACGATGCATCGTTGCGCGCAGCGCAATACCAGATTGAGGTTCTGCTCGACCAGAAGCACAGCGAGCTTCGATCGACGACAAAGCGTCGGAATGACGTCACCGATCAGCTCAACAAGATTTGGTTGCACGCCGTCCGAGGGTTCGTCCAATAGCAACAACTTCGGGCGGCCGCACAACGCTCGCGCGATGGCCAGGACCTGCTGTTCGCCTCCTGACAATGTCCCTCCATGCTGAGCAAGTCTTAATTTCAATACTGGGAAATACTCGAATACCTCGTCCAGAATCTCGCCGTCACCAGCGGCCGCGGTACCCATTGCCAAGTTCTCCCGCACTGTGAGCTTGGGGAAAATCCACCGTCCCTGCGGCACCAGGCCGATGCCCAGTCGAGCGATTTCATGCGTGCGCAAACCCCGAATGGCCCGCCCGCCGAAGCGAATATCACCGCTCACGCGCGGCAACAGCCCCATGATGGCCTTGACAAGCGTTGACTTACCCGCGCCATTGCACCCCAGCACACCGACCACTTCATTAGGCTGAACAGTAAGGTCAATCTGACTCAAAATCGAGATTTCGCCGTATCCGGCCGACAGACTTTCAATGTGCAGCATGGCCTGCTCCTTGCCCAAGATAAATGCGTCGGATTTCTTCGTCCCTGGCGATGTCGTCATAGCTGCCCTGCCGAACAATTTCTCCACGATGCATAACCCACGTGTCGCACTTAAGCGACTGAACGAAACTCAGGTCATGCTCGATCGCAAGCACCGCACATTGTTCGCGCAAGCGATGAAGAAGGCGCACGAGTCGCTGAACCTCATTGCCAGACAATCCTGCAGCAGGCTCGTCAAGCAACAACAACGCCGGCCGGCACATCATGGCCATACCGATTTCCAGCCACTGGCGCTCTCCGTGCGGGAGATGCATGGCGAGCACGTCTGCCTGCGACGTGAGTCCGATCTCGTCCAGAACGGAATCGAGCTCTCGCGTCACAGATGGCCTGCGAGCCGCAACGCCGAGCGCGGCGACTTCCAGGTTCTCCCGAACGCTCATCGTGAGAAAAACGTTGGTCCCCTGGAATTTCCGGACAACGCCACGCCGGCAATACTGATACATAGGCCGGCCAGTCATCCGCTCTCCAGACAGATACAGTTCTCCCGCTCCTGGGATAACCGCGCCGGATAACAGTCCCACTAGCGTGCTTTTTCCAGCCCCGTTTGGGCCAATGACGCAGATCAGGTCGTGTGGGCCGATTTCGACGTCAACGCCTGCAATCGCATTGATGCCACCAAACGCGCGGCGTAGTCCGATGCCCTTCATAAGCCGTCTTTCCATCACTGCCCTCCTTCGGCTCGCTTGGCGCAATGCTGCGGCACACGTTCGATCCAGAATCGGGCGACGTGATGCAACCGCGCGACCAAACGGCCGATTCGAATGCCGTTCGGTAAGCACAGCACACACATAAGGAAGATCGCGCCGAGTACCAACGGCCACCATTGCGTGCTAAGACTGGACGCGGAGTGCTTGAGAAGTGTCAATGCGACGGCTGCCATTACCGGTCCACCGAGAGTGCCGCGACCGCCCACGGCAACCCAAAGGATGACTTCAGTGGCCAGTACCGGAGAAAATACGTCCGGGGCCACGACGCCAGCGCATGCTGCCATCAGGCAGCCGGCAACCGCAGCTACCACCCCTGAGGCAACGAACGCCAACAGCAAATGCCACGACGTGTGGTATCCGCACGCTTGCGCACGCCACTCGTTGGTCGAAATCGCCATGAGCACCTTCCCGTAGCGACTTCGACAGAGCAGCCACGTCGCACTTAGGATCAGAATGAGTACAGCCGTAACGACATACCAGGACGCCACAGGGCTACTGAGATCCGCTGCGAATCTCCCGAGTTGCAAGGACAACCCTGGAATGCCGAGCAAGCCGGTATCGCCCCCCGTGATGGACTGCCAACTTGTGGCCAACTGCTGCACGATGATCAGAACGGCCATGCTGAGAATGGCAAAGAAATGCAATCTGACACCTGCATACAGCAGGAAGTAGCCAAGAACGACTGCCACGATGGCAGCACATGCAAGACCTGCGAGCAACCCGACCAGCGGCGCTTGACCAAACTGGACGGTAGCCACGGCAAACCCATATGCACCAAGCCCAAAGAATGTCGTATGTCCAAGCGTCAGGACGCCAGCCTTGCCCCAAAGAAGGTCGTAACTGAGCGCCAATATCGCCAACACCAGCGCGTCTCGTATCACGGTGAGCTGATAAGCGCCCACGACAATAGGAAGAATCACGCCGGCGGCTGCCGTCGCCAACCCGATCGCGACAGGAGAGAGGTCCGTGCGGCTCAGTGCTGGCTGTGACAACCAGGTACGGGCACGCAAAAGATGACGTTCGAACATCGCCTTACCCCTTTCCGAGAAGCTGGTGAGCGGCACTGAAACCCGGAAGCAAGCCTTGTGGGCGGAAGCGGATCAGGACAATGGAGACGATCAAAACGATCGCTGAGGCAAGCGAAGGATCGACGCGATAGCTGAGCAAGGTTTCGACCGTGCCAACGAAGGCACTACCGAGTACACTGCCGGCGACCGAGCCGATACCACCCAGTACAATCACGAAAAATGCCTTGGCCAGATAGGACACCCCGAGATGGGACTCCACCGATACCATCGGCGCGACGAGCACACCGGCAAGCGAGGCGAGCGCCGCACCGCCACAAAATGCTGCTCGATTGAGTCGCTTGGTATTGATGCCAGCGGCCTCTGCCATCGCAGGATGTTGAATGACCGCACGCAACTTCGTCCCAAAGCGCGTTCGCGCAAAAAGTAGCCAGCACCCCACGGTGGCGGCCAATGCCACACCGATCACGAACATCCGATATGCGGGATAGCCGCCGCCCGGCACGTCGATGGTTCCGTTAAATGGCGCATAGACGAGCATCGGCTGTGTACCGAAAACGAGCTCCAGCACCTTCTGAACGATCAGACTGACCGCGTAAGTCGCCAGAAGCGTGTCCAGCGGTCGGTCATAAAGTAGCCGGATGACGAAGCGTTCGAGACACCAACCCAGCGCCGCGCCAATGACCGGTGCCACGATCAGCGCAACCCAAAACGCGTGTTGGCCGCCTAGTGATTGCGCCACGGCAAGCGTATATGCCCCCATCGTGACCCATTCTGCGTGCGCAAGATTCACGATGTCCATCATGCCAAACACGATCGCGAGGCCAAGAGCGACCAAAATTAACAAAGATACATAATTCAAAATATTCAATAGTCCTAACATATCGTCTCCAAAAGCAAAATTCTGAAGCCCGGGGTCCTCCAACGCTCGCTACCCTGCATCGGTATGCCAAAGCGTCTAACCCACAAGGCAGGCCATTCTGTTCAGTGGCGCACCCTGATGGCGCGCAACTCAAATATCACAATACATTGTGAATCCCAAAACAGGCAAGCAGAAATTCACAATGTGTTGTGAATTTCTGGACGCACCTTCCGGGATACTCGATGTGCCCTGTTCCATCGAGTCCGCATGACCACAGAAAAATTTATCGAGGCCCTCGGAAATGAGATCCGCGCGCGCCGCAAGATGAAGAAACTTACCCAGGTCGGTCTCGCGCTGCGCGCCAACGTCCATCCGAACACCGTCTCGTTAATTGAGCGTGCTCAAATAGTCGCGAAAATCGACGCGTTGCTCGTTCTCTCTGCTGCTCTCGATACCCCGCTCTCGCAATTGCTCAAGGGCGCGGAAGATCGCATGAACCTTCGCTGAACTCACCACGCTTCTGCCGCTCAGAGCTCATGAAAACATCATGAGCCGCTCCCGACGGGAGCCCGCAACCAAATCTTCCCCATTCATCCTCTGCGCCACGCCCATCCCAAGCCATCTCATGGCGGGATTCAGGGAGCCCCGTGAGCGTGTATTGACGCGCCGAACGGTAGCCTTCCGCGCGCCGTTTGCGCTCAGCCAGCCAATTTATTGTCAGGGAATCTAAGAGGCAGATACAGTGCTGTCAATCCGCGTGACGCTGATGTTTACCCGAAGAATACGTAGAAAATAGGGCTCGCGTGCGAGCAGCGCGCTTCGGCCAAGCCTCCCCTTTCGGATATTTATTATAATGAATATTCCAATCTTCGCCGTAGCGCCTTGTAACTCGGTGCAAGCGAAATCGAGCGGCAGCAATCCAAGCCTCCATTCCCTGACCACCGCGCCAAACCACGTCAGCACACGTCGCGATCCACATGCAAATCAAGCTCGGAATCCAGCACGAGCTTTTGCCTCAGCGCCGCACGCACCTTGCGCAACTGCGCCTCGGCCTCGTCCATATGCGCGAGCATCAATCGCTCGACGGCCTGCGCATCACGCCGCCTTGCGGCATCCAAGATCGCGCGATGTGCGGCGACAGTCGTCCGCCCAAACGCTTGATAGTCCCGCTGCGTGACGTTCCCTGCCACGATCACCAGTGAGTGCAGCATCTGGTTGATGATCTGGCAAAGGCAACGCAAAAACGCGTTGGGATGCGCGGCAGCAAGCACGTCGTGAAAATGAATGTCCTCGCAACGTTGATCAAGCGCTTGCTCGTGACCGACCACGAATGGTTCACACACTGAAATGCTGCGCTCGAGTGATTCGAAATCGGCATCCGTCAAATACGCCACTGCGCCCGCGGCCACCATGGGCTCAAGCGTGCGCCTCACCGCATAAATGTCCTCCAGCGTGGTCTGTTCAAAAAACAGATAGTTCTGCAGCGACTGGAACGCCCGCGCGAGCGGCACACGAGTAATTGTCGCTCCGCCCTCGGGCCCAGTACTCAAGCTAACAAGCCCCTGTACCTCCAGCGCCTTGAGCGCATCGCGCATCGAGCCACGACTGACGTTGAACATTTGCTGCAGCTCGGCCTCCTTACTCAGACGCTTGCCCGGCCGGGCCCGACCGTCGTTGATCCACCCTTTGATCGAATCGGCTACCTGATCACCACGCTTGGTCGTGCGCGGGCCGCGCCTGTCCGGCTGCACCGACTGTATCTTGCGCGTTGTCCGTTGTCGTCCTGCCATGTCCATCAAGTCCGTGGTTAGTCTTCGGCATTTCCTAACGGCGCCATTATCGGACATCCGCAAATCGCCTGGCGAGAATCAGGCGTCGCTGCCAGCCGTCCATACCCTCCCAACCTTGGGAGGTAGCGGGCATCGCCGAGAATGCCTACGCTGCAGATCAAGCTGTATGGATATGGCGTAAGGGCGGTCCCCATGCAGCTCAACTGCTCGGCGCCAGTGCGCCATCCGGGAAGATCGCATATGCCCAACTCATCGCTAGAATCGCAACAACCTTCCACTGTATCGGCGCTCAAGGCAAGCCTCGCGGCGTTTGGCCTGGACCTCGACCGGCTTACTTCGCAGATGCGCACGCATCGTGAGGCAGCCGATCGCACCGGGCAAATCCCTAATGCATTCTGGCAATCCGATGCGGTACGGGCGCTAAACCTGAACCTCGTGCCGCAGGAGTACGGCGGATGCCCGCAGGCCCAATCGCTCGTCTCGCGCGTCATGCTAATGGAGCACCTTGGGTACGCGGATGCGGCGCTTGCGCTCGCGCTTCCTGGCCCGGGACTGGCAATGCCGCCGGTTCTTGCGCTTGCCAACCGTAAGCAGCAGGCGACATTCTTCGCGCACTTTCAAAGCGATACGCCACGCTGGGGCGCATTCGCGATCACCGAGCCCGACTGCGGATCCGACGCGACAGCCATGCGCACGTCGGCACGCAAGACGGCTCATGGCTGGGTCCTTAACGGAACCAAGTGCTTCATCACCAATGGTGCACGTGCTGACACCGTTATCACGTTTGCAACGATCAATCGAAACGCGGGCCGCTTCGGTATCAGGGCGTTTCGCGTCCAACACGACACTCCGGGTTTCGCGGTGACGCGCATCGAACGCATGGTCGGCTTGCGCGTGACCCAACTGGCTGTGCTGTCCTATACCGACTGCGAGGTGCCAGACGACGCCCGGCTCACGCACGACCATGAGACGCCGCTTAGCGATGCGTTCTCAGGCGCACAACAGTCGTGGGACTATTTTCGGCCGCTTCTGTCCGCCGTAATGATCGGCGCCTGTCGACGCGTACGCGATGACCTCGCCACCTATCTCGAAGCAGGCGCACGTCCCGTCAATCTGCACTGCGGCGCGAGCAACGTACGAGCGAGTCTTTTGGAGCTCGACCGGCATATCACGACAGCTTATCTGCTCTGCCATCACGCTGCATGGCACGCAGACCAAGGCAGCACAAGCGCCATGCATGCTTCGATCGCAAAGGCGTACGCCGCGCGCATGATCGCGCACGTCACTCGTACGGCCCTCACGCTCGTTGGTCTGGACGGCATCGCCAGTTTCCCGTCGCTGGAGCAAAGCTGCCGAGATGCCAAAGCGTTCGACATCATGGAAGGTACCGGAGACATGCAACGCCTGATGATTGCTCGAGCCGCCCAGCGTGCGTCACGCCCGCCGTGGGAGACGATCCAACCCAGTGCGTCCGTGCATCGCCCCGCATGCACGTGAGCATGATTTCGTCTTAGAACCGTTACAGGAGACTTTCATGAGCTCTCGTCTCGAATCAAGTCGTCACGGCGATATCCCCGCCTCGGTCAAAACTTGCCTGCTATCAGTGCTGGGCACCCATCTGAGCGCCGACCTCATCAACGACGATACGAATCTGTTCGATCTGGGTGTCGATTCCATGAACATGACCGATCTTCTGCTCAAGCTCGAGCAACGCTTCGGATTTGTTCTGGACCCCGAAGATCTGTCCAGCGACCTATTTATACGGTTCGACAATCTCGTCGGGTTCGTCGCTTCCCATGTTTCATCGAGCTGACTCCACGAGCGCCGAGCCTCGAATCGTTGCCACCGCGCAATACGTGCCGCTTCGGTGTCACGCAGACCGCGCGGTAGCCGAGACGGTCTCGTCCGCACAACCGAGCGCGCTCGACATTGTCATGCACGCGCTCTACGCCGATACGCTGCGGTGGCGCGCTCAATGCGCGCCATGCGGCGACAACTGCTCGATGACCGACGCCACCTTTCGGCCAGACAATCGAATCGCAACCGAAACGAATTTGTCGCTGTCGGACATGGCGCTACGCGTGGCGCGCATGATCTATCCCAATGCACCAACGCAACCTGGCCCTGACCAGATCATCGTTTGCACGACAAGCTTCGAACATGATTTGGCCTTGTCCTGCGCAGGACGCTTGCATAGCGAACTCGGCTCCAGCCGCGCGCCCTTCGCGATCGGGCAACTCCAGGATGTGTCGTTTCTGACCGCGGTGGACGTGGCGCTTGCGATGATGGACACGGACAACACACTGAACACCGTTCTGATTGTCGCGGCCGAGTGTTGGCATCGCGCCTTGTCCCGGCAGGTCAGCCCGCGGATCTCGCTTGTAGACGGCGCTGCTGCCGTGCTGATCGCTCGCAGCTCCATGCCAGGATGGCGTGTCCGCGGTCTTTCGATCTGTACGCCCGGTACGCAACTGAGTTGTGAGGAAACCGTAAATACAAGCCTCAATTCGACCACACTAGTCGGGGCGATTAACAAGTCATTGTCACGCGCCGCACTTCGTGCCGCGCAAATCGACTGGATTCTTCCGCCTACAGCCGACAGTGCCATCATTCGCGCCGTCTGTGCCCAATGTCAACTGGCCCCTGAGCGCATCAGAAGCATGGGCGACGGCCATCAAAGCCATCTATGTGCGGCACAGACACCGGCACGCCTTGATGACCTGCTCGGTGTGATTTCGCCACGTGACGGTCAGCGTGTGCTTGTGTGGTCCACGGGATTTCAAGGCCAAAGTGCCTGCGCGATCCTCGAATTCCGGGGTGTGCAATCATGAGAGCGCACCCTTTCTCGATTTCAGGCGTCGCTCACAGCCTTCCGGAGCGCATCGTCAACGTGCAGCAGTGGGCATCGCGCTGTGGTCTGCCTGCTTCGCGCGTTATCGCTTTGCGCGCTCATGGCGCCACGCAATTTTATGATGCCGCGGGCGAGTCGCCCATCAGCCTCGCCGCACGTGCTGTCACGACGCTATTACGCGACACCTCAACCCCGGGGTCGGCAATTGATGCACTCGTCTATACACATACGATCCAAACGAGCGTACTCGCGCCGCCCGCCGGTAGTGCTCATTACATTCAGCGCCGCGCTGGACTCACTCGCGCGTTGACGTTCTCCATCACGCAGCAGCAGTGCGTGTCGCCGATGGCAGCTATTCGCGTCCTGCTCACGCTTGCCGCACGAGAGCCCTCACTCGAACGTGCAATCGTCGTATGCGCCGACGTCATCGGCTCCGGGTGCGATCGGTTGCGCGCAATCCATGACCTCGCATTGCATAGTGACGGAGCGTGCGCCTTGCTGCTCGAGCGCTGCGCGCAACGCAACATCATCAGCGGTTTGCACTTGTATACCGACGCGCGCTTTTCGCGCGGCACTGATGAGAGCTTGCAGCCTATCGCTGACGATCGGTATTACTGGTCCGCGTTCACAACCATGCGCGCAGCGATCCGACGAGCCGGCATCACGACGGGCGATATCGCTCACGTGTTGCCGCACCACGTGAATCTACCGGGATGGACGCGATTGATGACGATGCTCGACATTCCGCAAACGCGACTATTCGTGCCGAACTTCGCCGCGCTTGGCCACGTATTCGGAGCGGACCCGTTCATCAATTTTCAGACTTGTCGCGCACAAGCCGACGAGTGGTCCTTGCTTTTTTCCAGCGGCCTTGCCGGTTGCTTCGGCGCCATGGTGATTCATCACTGACACGCGTCGACTCATCAACCAGACACCAATGGTCCACCATGCGAAACATACTCGATCTCGTACTCACCGCTGCGCGGCATGCGCCCGATTCGCCAGCAATCGTCTTCGCGAGCACCAGTCTGAGCTACCAGGAACTGGCAACGCGCGCTAACACACTCGGCCGTGGCCTCGTCTCGATAGGACTTGTGCCGGGCTCACGAGTCGGCATCTTCCTGGACAAGCGCATCGAAACGGTCGTCTCGCTGCTTGGTGCGGCCGCCGCCCAATGTGTGTTCGTTCCCATCAATCCGCTTCTGAAGCCCCAGCAGGTCGCCCATATTCTGCGTGACTGCGGCGCGAGCTGCCTAGTTACGAGCGCATTGCGCGCGCGCCTGCTCGCCGAAAACGGGTTGTGTGGCGTGCCACATACGATCCTGATCGACTCAATCGATGTGACCGAGCATGCGCCCCACGGGAATGACTGCGTTCACAGCTGGGGTGCGTGCGTCAGTGCTCACGCTTTCGGCCCGCCGAGCGACACCGGACCCGTAGCAGAAACGGCAATCGACACAGACCTGGCAGCTATTCTGTACACATCGGGCTCTACCGGCTTGCCCAAAGGCGTGATGCTCAGTCATCGCAATCTGCTCGAGGGTGCGTGGAGCGTCGCCCATTATCTGCAGCATACAAGCTGCGACCGCATTCTCGCGGCGCTGCCGCTCAGCTTCGATGCGGGTCTCAGTCAGCTCACATCCGCGTGGGCGGCCGGCGCCGCCGTTGTCCTCGTCAATTATCTCAGCCCACAAGACGTAATCGACGCCTGCACGAGAGAACGTATCACCGCCCTCACGGCTGTGCCGCCGCTGTGGATGCAATTGACGCGCGCGAGCTGGCCGCACGCGGCTCGCACCACACTGCGCTATTTCGCCAATACCGGCGGCCGACTACCCGTTCCGATATTGCACCGCCTGCGCACACTCTTTCCCCAGGCAAAACCTTATTTGATGTACGGGTTGACCGAGGCATTCCGCTCCACCTATCTCGATCCGTCCGAAGTCGACCGTCGCCCTGACTCGATCGGCAAGGCCGTGCCCAACGCGCGAATCCTAGTCGTGCGTCCGGACGGCACACCCTGTGCTCCCGGCGAGACGGGCGAGCTCGTCCATGTAGGCGCGTGCGTGACAATGGGCTACTGGAACGATCCGGCTCGAACGGCCGAGCGCTATCGGCCCTCGCCCGAAGCCAAGCCGGGAGGAGCCATACCGGACACTGCCGTGTGGTCGGGGGACCTCGTACGACGCGATGAAGAGGGCTTTCTTTACTTCATTGCGCGCAACGATGCGCAAATCAAAAGCTCGGGCTACCGTATCAGCCCAGAGGAAATCGAAGAGACCGTGCATCGCAGCGAACTGGTGACCGAAGCGGTCGCCGTGGGCGTGCCCGATGATGCGCTGGGCGAAGCTATAGCGCTCGTTGTCGTGCCGGCGGCAAAACCCTTTGTCCCGCAAACACTCATGGCATGGTGCACGCAACATTTGCCGAGCTACATGGTGCCGAAGCGCATCGTCGTGCGAACCGACGTGCCGCGTAACGCTAACGGCAAGTTTGACCGCCCAGCACTGCGAAATGCGCTCGCCCAATCCATAGCTCAAGACCAAGCGAGGTCCGTATGAGTGCGTCGTTGATCAACCGTAGCAGCGCCTTTCCAGCGGAAGGCATCGACGTCGCCCGCCTGGCTCACTGTGCCGGATCGACGCCTTTTTTTGCCTACGCGCGCGCAGCGATCGACGCCCGTGTGCGCCTGTTGCGCGCAAAGCTTCCGGCTTCGGTCCATTTGCATTACTCCGTCAAGGCTAACCCGATGCCGGCGCTCGTGCATCATCTGGCAACCCGCGTCGATGGGTTTGATGTCGCATCCGCCGCGGAGATGGCGCTGGCGCTTAACGCAGGCACACCGCCCGATCAAATCGGCTTTGCGGGGCCGGGTAAGGCGCGCGACGAGTTGCGACGCGCGGTGGCCAACGGTGTGAACGTTCATATCGAGTCCGCCACTCAACTGCATCTGGTGACCGCGATCGGTTGGGAACTGGGCGTGCAACCGAAGGTCACCCTTCGCGTGAACCCGGACTTCCACGTCGGCCACAGCGGCATGCGCATGGGCGGGGGTGCCGCCCAGTTCGGCGTCGACGTCGAACAAGTGCCGGCATTGCTGCAGGAACTTGCCGCGCGCGAGGTGACATTGGCCGGTTTTCACATCTTTTGGGGATCTCAGTGCTTGCACGCACCAACCATCGTCAAAGCGCAGCAACACAGCGCGGAGCTTGTTATAAGGCTTGGCCGCGATTTACCGACACCGCCCCGATATGTGAATCTCGGCGGCGGTCTCGGTATCCCCTATTTCGACGGCGATAAGCCGCTTGATCTGGATGCGGTCACCCAGCCCATGCATACGTGGCTCGCACAGCTCCAACGGGCGTTGCCCGGGGCTGTGCCCATCCTCGAGCTTGGGCGGTACTTGGTTGGAGAAGCGGGTATCTACGTATGTCGCATTATTGACCGTAAAGTCTCGCGCGGCACCACCTTCCTCGTCACCGATGGCGGTCTGCATCACCATCTAGCGGCCTCCGGCAATTTTGGACAAGTGTTGCGCCGCAATTTCCCGGTGCTGCTCGGCAATCGGCTCAACGATCTACCGGTCGAGCGGTGCCACATCGTCGGATGCTCGTGCACGCCGCTCGATCGCATCGCCGACGATGTGCTGCTCCCGCGCGCGCAAATTGGCGACTTCGTGGTGGTACTGCAATCGGGCGCCTACGCCCGCTCGGCAAGTCCCAGGGACTTTCTCGGCCACCCCGAGGCAATCGAGATGCTCGTCTGAATTCCGTACACGGAGAACTGCGATGCGCCAGCCCGACTTTTCGTTATCCGACCTCGCGCCGCACTCGTGGCACCTGTCCGAGGATCAGCGCGCACTCGTCGCGGCAAGCCAACGTTTTGCTCGCGAAAAACTTGAGCCGCTGCTCTCACAACCTCCGTCGGAAAAGGCCTGGCACGAAATCGTCGAGCAAGCGGGTGCACTCGATCTGGGTACCATGATTTTGCCACTGGAGCTCGGCGGCATGGCCATTGACCACCACGATCTGTCCTGCATTCTCGGTGCGCTGGGCTGCGGGCCGATCGAGCGCGTCGTGCAATTGACGCAAAGCATTCCTGCACTCATGACGCTGCGCGCGCACGATGCGCTTCGGTCGCTCGGTTGCGCCCGAATCGGCGAATACTTCGACGGCACGCGCCCGATTGCGCTTACCGTGCCCGATTTTCGCACCGCCACACTTTGGCGCCTGTGTGAGCACACCAGCCCGTCAGCGCGGACATTGATTCCCGCGCCGGCTGCACCTGGCATTACCCTAGTCGAATCGACGTGTGCCCCATCCAGGCTCGCTCGGCAACCCGTCGCCTGCCTTGGCGCACTCACGCTTGAGCAGTTGCGCTGCGACGACGCTTTGTACGCCGCTGTGCTGGTCACGCTCGAGCGCCCTGACGCGCACGGCGTCTCGCCGACCCAGACGTGGCTTACCAACACCGCGCTCTATTTGTCAGCCCTGCTCAGTGGCACCATGCAGCATGGCGTGACGTTTGCGCTGGGCTACGGGGCAGAGCGGCAGGCATTTCGCAAACCGTTGGTGATGCATCAACGTGTCGCTACGCGCTTGGCCGATATGCTTATTGCCGTGCAAGGCACGCAACTCTTTGTGCGCATGCTCGCGCTTGCCCAGCCCGGCACATCATTGGCACTGGTGCGCCAGCTAGCCCGACATGTCGCAGCCGAATCTGTCGAATTCACGCACGAGCTCGTTCAGTTCTGCGGCGCTCATGGCTATGTCGAGGGACTGGCGCCTGCTGCGCGCCTGACAACATGTCACTGGTTTGCCATGTTGCTCAGGCAAGTCGATGCAGCGCTCGGCGAGCTCGATAGTCTGTGCTCACCCCGCTCGGTACCGGGAGCCTAGCCATGAACGAGGAGAAACACCCCCGCCGGCATTGCAACTCACCCTCCAGAGTTGCCGCGAGATCGTCGATTGGTTGCTGGCTGCGCGATGCAAATTCAGAAGACGTTCGCGATATCACGCGCTGGCTTGCACGCCCGGAGATCGCGCAGTGGTTCGATTTCGGACTGGGTCGGCAAGGATTGAGCGCACTCGCCGTTCAGGCGATGGTGCAAAGCGAGCGGCACCGCATACGCGTATTTGGCTCGCTCGGAACGGCCGAACCGAGCGGTCTGGTGGCGATTAGCGATATCACGCATCGCTTCGGTTTGGGCTCGTTCTGGGTGCTGCGTGACCCTTTGCGCCCCGCTTGCGCGAACATGACGTTCGACGCTTCCCGGCGCGTGCTGCGCGACGGCTTCGAACTGGATCGGCTGCACTGCATCAGCGCCTGGGCCGTTCAAACGAATGTACGATCACAACGCCTACTCACACGCCTGGGCTTTGGCCTGATCGGCCTGCAGCGCAACTGCCATGTCATCGCCGGCCAGCGCGTGGGGCGTCTACTCTACGATCTGCTCCCGGACAATCTCGCCTGACGCGCACCACGATGTCGCCAATCATTACAGCACTCAGTACCTATGTGCCGCCCGCCATGGGGCTCACGCGCGCGCCGCGATCGACAGAGGCTGCGCTCACCGCGTCACACACCACGACTCGCACCGGCTGGGATGCCTGGATCGAGTCCTGGCGCGCTGACTTCGGCGCATTCGATACACCGGTGGCCTGCGTCGAGGATGTTATTGATCACCACGCACGGCCGCTTCGTATTCCCGTTGAACGCGACGAGCAGCTATCGGGGCTCGCCGTGCGCGTGGCCACGGAGATACTCGCTACCCGGCATCCGGCTGCTGTCCCCATCGATATCATTGTGTTTTGTCACAGCAGCGTCGATGAGCACGTATCGACCACAACGGCGGGGCGTCTGGCAAGCGTGGTAGGACCATGCTTTGCGTTTTCGATCTCCCAGCAGCATACTGTCTCGCTATTTTCCGCCTTGCAGCTCGTCGGGGACCTGATGGTCGCTGAGTCCGATGTGCAGTGTGCGCTGATTGTCGCCGCAGAAAAATGGACACCGCCGTTTTCACGATGGACCGCGCAGGGAGCAGCGCAAGGGGATGCCGCAGCCGCCGCTTTGCTTGAGCGGGCCACGGCAACGACGCGCGGCTTTCGCGTGATGGACGCACAAGCGCGTCAATGCCCGGTGCGGCCCGGCCACCCGTTTGGCCAACGCTCATATTTCGATTCCGCCTCGGAGCGGACTGTGCTGGAACTCATTGATGCGATGCTCGCGCAACACGCGCTCGCGGCGTGCGATGTCACTGGCATCGGACAGGATCTCAATCCGGCACCTACCGAGCGCGTATTGCATCATCTGGACATGAAGGCGCGCGCCCACGCGCGCTGTCATGATGCGCACCTCGGTGCAGCAGAACCAATCATCCAACTGACAGAGAGGCTGGAGGCCAACACACTACCTACACGCGGTCCTGTCCTGATATGGGGGATGAGCGTGTGCGGCTACGTGGGCTGCGCCCTGCTCGACGCGCGCGGTGCGCCCGCCATCTCGCGTGAGCCCGGTCGGAGCAATCGATGACGGACGTGTCAATCGGTATTCCGTACGTCGCATACTATCTGTCCGAGCGGGTCGACACGGTCCGGGCGTGGGGCCGCCGTACGCGCCAGCCCGACACGATCATCGCAAAGCTCGAACGATCAGGTGTATGCGATTTTCACGTGGCATATGAGCAAAGTGCGCTAAGCCTTGCGATCAAAGCCGTCGAGTCGCTGTTGCACACCGCGCCGATCGCACCAGACTCGATCGACTATCTCCTGTACACCCATACGCTACAAGGCAGCATCGCACCACCGCCGCAGTCGCTGCCGCGCGCGCTATGCGAGCGATTTGGATTCACCCGCGCGCAGTCGTTTTCGTTTGCCCAACAGCACTGCGCGTCCTCGCTCGGCGCGCTGCGAATTGTGCGCGCGCTATTCGCCGCGCACCGCTCGCTCAATCGCGTGCTGCTCGTCGGAGCAGACACGATGCCCATTGAGGCAGAGCGCCGCATGGGTACCTCCGCGCTCCTGGGCGACGGGGCGTTTGCCGCAACGATTGAGCGCCACGCCCATATCAACCGCCTTGTTGCGATAGCCACGCATGCCACCGGGCAAGGTTGGCGCGGCATGCTCGACCAGGCCGATCCGAATTTCGTCGCCCAATACCAGCTTGCCGCCAGAAAGCTCATCACGCATCTCGCGAGCAATGCCCGGATCGCGCTAGCCGATGCGTGTCACATCTTGCCGCCGCATCTCGACCTGCCGTCGTGGCAGCGGCTCGTCCAGTCGCTCGGTCTGCCACTTGCGCGTCTTTTTATTCGCAACTTCTCGCGCATCGCACACGTGACGGTGAGCGATCCCTTTATCAACCTTGCCGACTGCCATGCGCTCGCGCCAGGCACCCCGCTCGTGCTCTACTCGCAGGGTGTAGGCGGCTTTTCCGCGGCAACGCTACTCATTCATTAGGCACGCCGTTCGAATGCGGCCAGGGGCAAGCGCGCAACCTGAGGTCCGGATATAGCGAATACCGTTCCTGTGTGCTGGTTGGTTGCTCGTGGATGTATCACGACATTAAATATTGATACCCACGATTGGCCCACAAGCATCTAAAATAATGACAGGCAACACGCATATATTCGTCACGAGTAAAACAAGCGCCATTGCCAAACATTGTGTTGTTTGAGCCTGAATTTTGCGCGCATGGTCATCACGCGAGTCCGATGCGCGACGATTTTCTGCGAGGGACATCGGTGGATCAGATCTTTCCCTGCAGCGTGGGCAACACGCCCGTCGCGGCGCTGCAACCTTCACACGCGATTGCGCGATGGGCGCCACTGGCCACATCCTTTCTCGATACCGTGGATCTCTCGTCACTCGCGAAGCTCTTCGGTGACGTGGCCGCTTCGTTAGGGTTTCCTCGTTTTGCCGTCAGCCGGCTCTCGCGCGCACGTGCTCGCTCGCGCGTAGCGATGGCCGTCGACACACTTTGCGCACGCTATCCCGATACTTGGGTTTTTCACTATGCGAAGCACGACTATGGTCCGGTCGATCCCGTTCATCGCATGGCACTTGTGCACGCCACACCCTATCGCTGGACCGATATAGCGGGGTTAAACCACATCGAGCAGCGCGTGCTCGACGAAGCGCGCGAGGCCGGATTGGCCAATGGGGTAAGCATCCCGATTCACGAGCCCGATGGCAACATCTTGCTCGTCAATCTCGCAAGCCCCTCACCGGAGATCAAGACCGAGGTCAGCTTGCGGCTCGCAAGCCTCATTAGCGCATTGTTTCATCAAGAGCTGAATCGATTGGCCCGCCCGCGCTGTGTCAGCCCCTTGCCCAAGCTATCCCCGCGCCAAAAAGAATGTCTTTCGTGGGTCGCGCGCGGCAAATCATCATGGGAGATTGCAGGCATTCTCGGTATATCGCCCCATACGGTTGACTACCACATCGACGAGGCAAAGAGGAGCCTGCGTATCAATAGCCGAACCGCCGCGGCCGTGTATGCGGCCGCCCGCGGATTGATTCTAGTCTGATCGGCAATTCATCTGCCCGGCGCGCCGTATCATCTCACGCGCCTTCTCGCGCATGCCTTACGCTGTCGGCCTTACGCTGTCGGAATACTCGATGCGTCTCGCGCACACACATCGCAGCGACACCTAACGTTCGCACTCCCGTGTGCGCACCCGCACGCGCCTTTTGCGACCTACACCCTCCCTATATCACTAGTTCCGTTCAGACTGCCTGCTTGCTAGCGTGACACGGTTTCTTTAGTGCGAGGGAAAAACCGTGCAATCGATCTTTGCAGGCAGGCTTGTCGATATACCCGCCACGTTACGCCATGGCCTTGGCGAGTTCCGATATAAAGTCTTCGTTAAGCGTCTCGGTTGGCAGTTGCCCAATGCCGATGCCGTCAAGACCACCGAGTGGGACCACTTCGACCAAGGAGATACGATCCACGTCGTGTTACTGGACTCGATGGAACAAGTCTGCGGCTGTGCGAGGCTGATGCAAACGACCAGACCGTATTTGCTCCAGACGCTGCACGCACCTTCACCGAATTGCGTATTACCCGTCTCCCCCACCGTATGGGAGCTATCTCGGTTTGCCGCCAGCACCCGGCACGTTCGGTCAATGGGTCGCTCAAACGGGATGCAGTTCTTCCCACCGGTCCTCGCGATCGCAGCTTCATTAGGTGCAACGCGCATTATCGGTGCGCTCTCTCACGCGATAGCGCGCCTTTACCGCCGCGCCGGGCTTGAACTCGAAACCCTGCCAATCGCCGAACGTGCGAATGCGGCGAACTATCTCGTCTGCGCCATCAATCTCAGCGCTTCGACGTTCGAGCGTTTTGGCTGCGATACCAGCGCGTTGCTACGCAATGTGACCTGGCTCAGCCCGGGCTCTGTCGCCTTGTTTGCGAGCTCGGCCGGTCATACCCCATCCCATGATCATTGAGCATACAACCGTTCGCAAAGTGACCAAAACCCGTTGAGCGTTGTGTTCCGTGCCGGCCTTAAATCGCGCGGCAATTTTGCATCCGGAACGCAAGTCCGTGGTCGGCTCAGTGTCGCTGCCCGTGACGATGATGTCGGCGATCCGCGTCTTTGACCCAATCGGGGCGAATTGCCGACGCGTATGCCTGACCGCTGCGAGAAGCTTCACCGTTAGTTTGAGCGGCCAGCCCCAGGCGCGCATCGATCGCATGCGCGACAGCAGAGGATTTGGGCAGGCGCTGAGGATCGCAGTCAGCCCAGAATTCGAACATGCTATCGAACAACACGGACAGAATACTCGTTATATAAGGCAGCTTTACAGTGATGAGACTATCCGACGAATCAACATTGACGAAGGCGTTGGAATTCGATATTACGTTTCCGCACACGCCTGTGCGCGCCGCGTCGAGTTCACGCTGCAACCTTGTCTCAACATCACAATGAACGATCGAGAAATTGACGATGACCCGAGTCAACCTGTCAAGCTCCTGGGTCTTGAGCCCCAGGCAGTTTTGCAACCGACCGATTTCCAGTTCCGCAAGCCGTAGTCGCTCGCGCAACACCGCGCATTCGTCAGTCGGCAGCGTGCACGCCACCTTCTCATCGGATTGACACGTATTCTCACGTTGCTCCATGGATTTACCTCAACCTGAATGCGAACATTCTCGATTCGGGTCGGCACTCGCTCACCACGAGCCATTTCGCTTGAGACGGCCCGCTTGCGTCACACGCCCATTTGACTGTACTGCCGCCCGTCCATATCGCAGTCACCATCGAACGTCGGGTGCTTGCCACGGCATTGTTGGTTCGTGTATCGCGGATCGTCAACTACCAAACTCGGGAGGATAGAGGCGTTCGATCTTCGTGACAAAATGTCATTCGCACGTATCACACATCGTTCTTTAAAACGTATTACCAAAATTTCGCTTGATATTTCTGAAATTGAAATTGTTTGCAGATATTTTACGATGACGTTGTAAATTTTCCATGCAACACCGGCTGATACCGGCGAATTCATGTCGGCGATTGAAATTTAAACTTATGTAGCCACATCGTATTTCTCGCGCTTCACGTGTTTGAGTGTGACATTACCGTCTATAGTCGCAGTACATCCGACAGGAGGAACTTCGATGGCAACGTATCTCGAGCTGAAAACCCAAGCGGAACGACTGATGCAGCAAGCGGAGCAAGCACGGCAAGCGGAGCTTGAAACCGTCCTGCAGGAAGTGCGCGCCCGCGTGGCCGAATATGGAATAACGCCTGAGCAAGTCTTTGGGCGTCGCCGGGCGGCATCTGGCACACGTACAGCTCAAAGCAGCGTGTCACCCAAATATCGTGATCCAAAGACAGGCGCGACGTGGAGCGGTCGCGGACGCGAACCGGGCTGGATTAAGGGTAAAAGGCGTGAGCGGTTCCTGATCGAGCAGGAGTAAGCACGCTAGATGGCCCGCGGCGCGAAATACCGTGCTCGCGGGCCGTATCAGACGCGTTCGTTACATGCAATGCGCGATGTCGTCGTCTTACCGCGATGCCTCACGTGCCCTCGGCGTGCCCGCCGCGCAGCTATGCGGCCCGCACGACGCTCATTGATTTAGCGCGCGGAAAAACACGCGATACCCGCACGATGCCAGCCGAGAACAACTGCCGACGACACCCAACGAGATTGGCATCGCCACGCGACAATGAGTAGCGCTACGTTTGACATGTTGGACCCGCATTGCTTCTCAGACGCCGTGTGTCGTAAATTGAAAGCGCGGCAAGCTACACGGAGCTAACCGTACGGGCCGATCCAGTGGAAGCGCGAACGACCGCCTTCGACATGTCCCATCCGTCGCGTCATGCCTGCTTCTTGCCCTTGAGTATGAACGCAGCTGCCGTACACCCGATCATCGCGATTCCTGCGATCAAGAACGTATCGCTGTATGCCATGAGCAGCGCCTCGCGCATCACGCGCTGGTTGACGAACCCGAGTGCCAGCTCGTGCACACCGGAGATCGACCCGCCGGGCAGCACGTCCGCGCGCGGCGCATGCACGCGGGCAAGCAACCGCGCGAGCATCGCCATGCGTTCCTGGAACGCTTCGGAAAACGGCGTGACCGCCTCGCCGATGCGCATCGCGTGCAGTTTCTGTCGCTCGACGACGATCTGGCTCATCACTGCGATGCCGATCGCGCCGCCCACGTTACGGACCATGTTGAACACGCCCGACGCGGAGCCAAGCTGCGCCTTCTCGATCCCGTCGACGGCCATCACGGCCAGCGCGATCACGACGAACGACTGCCCGATCCCGCGCACGATCAACGACGGGACGATCACGTTCGACGCCGCATCGGCGTCGAGGTGGATGTTCATCAGGCAGCCCGCGGCGACCAGCACGAAGCCGAGCACGATCGTCGTACGCGGGCTCGTGCGGCGCATCAAGGGCGGTGTCAGGAACGACATCGCGAACTGCACGAGTCCGTACGGAATCATCGCGAGACCGATGTCGCGCGCGCTGTAGCCGTGCAGCTCGGCAAAGTAGTTCGGCACGAGAAACACCACGCCGAACACCACCGCGCCGAACAGGAACTGCATCAGGCTCGCGATCCCGAAGTTGTACTGGCCGAGCAGCCGCAGGTTGATGAACGGCTCCTTGCGTCGCAGCTCGATCGCGACGAACGCGGCCAACCCGAGCCCCGCGACGATCGATAGCTCGACGATCATGTCCGACGCGAACCAATCCTTGCGACCACCCTCCTCCAGCACGATCTGTAGCGCGCTCAAGCCCACCGCCATCGTCGCGATGCCGAACCAGTCGGCACGCCTGAGCATCCCGAGCTGCACGGGTACGGGCCGGATCGCCCAGCCGATTGCCGCAACTAGCGCGATCGCCGGCGGAATCTGCAGATAGAAGATCCAGCGCCACGAATACATGTCGGTCAGCCAGCCGCCGACCGACGGGCCCGCCGCCTGCGCGACGTTATTCGCGATCGCGAACAGCGCCATCCCGAGCGGATGTTTCGATGGAGGCAACTCCGTGACGATCAGCTGGAACGACAGCGGAATCAGCACGCCGCCGAACGCCCCCTGCAACGCCCGCGCGACGATCATCGTCGAGATGCTCGGCGCGACCGAGCACGCGAGCGAAAACGCGAGAAAGCCGGTGGCGCCAACCAACAGCACACGTCGCGCGGAAAACACCTGCACGAGCCAGCCAGTGAGCGGAATCACGACGATCTCGGCGACCAGGTATGCAGTGGTAATCCACGAGCCTTCCTCGAAGCTCGCGCCGAGCGAGCCGCGAATGTCGGGCAGCGACGCATTGGTCACGTGCACGTTCATGCCGGCCATGAAGCAGCCGAACACGCCGCCGAGCACCGCGACCCACGCGCGCAGCGAAACAGTGTCTTCGTGCTCGGCCTGCACGGTCGTCGCGCTCACGAGCCGGCCCCCTGCGTGCCGCGCGTGTCGACGCGCGCGATCACCGACATGCCGGGCCGCAGCACGACGCCGGTCGGCGGCGCATCGACACGGATCTTGACCGGAATGCGCTGCACGATCTTCGTGAAGTTTCCCGTCGCGTTGTCGGGCGGCAGCAGCGCGAACTGCGCGCCGGAGCCCGGCGCGAGGCCAATCACACGGCCGTGCAGCGTGCGGCCCGAATAGGTGTCGACGTCGATCTCGACGGGCTGGCCGTCGTGCATCGCGCCCAACTGCGTTTCCTTGAAATTCGCGACCACATACACGTCGCTCAGCGGCACCACCGCAAGCAACGGCATCCCGACTTCGACGTACTGGCCCGCCCGCACCGCGCGCTGGCCGACGCTGCCGTCGCGCGTCGCCCGGATCACCGTGTGGTCGAGATCGAGCTGTGCGAGCGCCAGCTTCGCCTGGGCGGCTGCGAGCCGCGCACGCGCCTGCGCAATCGCCGCCGTGCTTTGTTCGCGACGGCGCTGCAACACGGTCTGCTGGTCGGTTTGCACGCGCACGGCCGCGCCGGCACGGGCCAGCTCGGCGCGCGCCTTCAGCGCATCCGCATGGGCCTGCTCCCAGCGCTGTCCGCTCGCGGCGGATTCGGCCAGCAGTTGCTTGTAGCGCGTTGCATCGGCATCACGCCGCGCGGCTTCGGCACGCGCGGCGGTGGCATCGGCGTCGGCCTGCGCGATCTGGCTGCGCTGCTGGCCGATCTGGGCGTCGAGCGTCGCGGCCGCGGCCTGCTCGGCCTGCAGCGTCGCCTCGGCCGCCGCGACGGCGGCCTGCGCATCGTCGACCTTCGCGCGATAGTCGCTATCGTCGAGCCGCACGAGCACGTCGCCGCGCTTGACCGGCTGGTTATCGTCGACGGCGACCTGCGTGACGTAACCCGACACGCGCGAGCTGACGGTCACGACGTCGGCGCGCACATACGCGTCGTCGGTGCCCTCGATGAAACGGCCGACGGTCCACCAGTGCCAGCCGAACACGGCGAGTGCGATGACGGCGAGCACGACGCCCGCGGCGATCAGTTGGCGCCGGGAGAACCGGGCGGATTTGGCTTTTTCGGGTACGGCAGTCGTGCTCATGATCGAAATGATGGGTTGGCGTGCAAGAGAACGGGCAGGGATGCTGCGAACGCGGCCGGCTATGGTTGCCAGCCGCCTCCGAGCGCCTTGAACACGGCGACCTGGTCGAGCGAGACCTGCTGCGTCGACTCGGCCAGCGCCGAATCGACCGCGACGAGGCTGCGCTGCGCATCGAGCACGCCGAGGAAATCGAGTGCGCCGGCCTCGTAGTTCAGCTCGGCGAGGCGATAGGCGCGCGCATGCTCGGCGCGCGCGGTTTCGAGCGCGGCGCGGCGGCGCCACGCGGCGCCGTAACGAGCCAGCGCCTGCTCGGTTTCCTTCAGCGCGCGCAGCACCTGCGCATCGAACTGGGCACGAGCGAGCGTGTCGTCGGCGCGTGCCTGCGCGAGCCGCGCGCGGCTCGCCGCCATGTTCGGAAAGCGCCACGTGATCAGCGGGCCGACGCCCCAGGCGATCGCGTACTTGTCACCGAGCGTCGACGGATCGCCGCCGGTCGACAGCCAGTTGACCGAGCCGCCGAGCGAAATCGACGGATACAGCTCGGCCGTCGCCACGCCGATTCGCGCATTCGCGGCGGCCAGCTGACGCTCGCTTTCACGCAGGTCGGGACGGCGGCGCAGCAGCGACGCGCCGTCGCCGACCGGGAACGGCCGGGCGAGCACCGGCGCGGTACGGCAATGCGCGACGGCGTCGGGCAACGCGCCGGGCGCACGCCCGGTCAGCACCGCGAGTTCGTACAGCGCGGCGCGGCGCGAGCCGACGAGCGCGGGCAGATCGGCGCGCGTGTCGTCGGCGAACGCGCGTGACCGCGCCACTTCGAGATCGGACACGAGCCCGTGCGCGCGCTGCTTCGCCGTCAGCGCGGCCAGCCGGTCCGCGATCCCGACCGACTGCTGGGCCACGTCGATTCGCTCGCCATACGCGCACACTTGCGCATACGCGGCCGTCGTCTCGGCGGCCACCACCACGCGCATCGCGTCCGACGCGGCCTGCACCGCGTCCGCATCCGCGCGCGCGGCATCGACCAGATGACGCACGCGGCCCCACAGATCGACTTCCCACGACAGCGAAAACGACGGCGCGAAGCCCCAGCGCGTATGCGCATCGGTGTCCTTGGCCGCCGCGACGATCTGGTCGGGCGCGTGCTTGCCGTAATCGACGCCGAACCCGGCCGTCGTATCGGGCATCCGCGCGGCGCCGGCCTCGTCGAACACGGCACGCGCGCGTTCGACCCGCGCCACGGCCACCGCGAGATCGCGGTTCTGCGCGAGCGCATCGCGCACGAGGCCGTCGAGCACGGGGTCGTCGTAGAGGCGCCACCAGCGTTGCGGCGGCTCGCCCGCCGCCGCGGCCGGCACGTCGGCCACCGCGTCGAACGGCCCGGTGCGCGCCGCGTCGGACACGGGCGGCCGGTACGGCTCGCCGACCGAACACGCGGCCAGCGCGGCCGATGCCAGCAGCACGGCCGCACAGGTGGCGCGCCGCACGCGCGGCAAGCGTGTCTCGACGGCGGGAGAAACGGGCGAAGCGGACGGAGTGGACGGAACGCGCATCGGGTGGCAAGGAGGTCGAACAAACGATGGGCTTATGGTAATTTCGACCTGAGTGGTCGATCTCGCGCGTAAAGCGCATTCGTCGTCGAGAAAAGGACACACAGATCAATTGGAAAACTTCTTCGTCGCACTCGAGCGTCAGGCGCGCGACAAGCAGATCGCGGTCGTCGCATCCGACTCGCCGGCGGGCACGGCGTACCCGCCGCATTCGCACCGCCAGGGTCAGCTGATCCACGCGATTTCCGGCGTGATGATCGTGCACGCGGACGCGGGTAGCTGGGTCGTGCCCACGGGCCGCGCGGTATGGGTGCCGGGCGGCACGCAGCATGAGATCCGCTCGGCCGGCGACGTGCAGATGCGCACCGTGTTCGTCGGCCCGGAAGTGCGGCCGAGCCTGCCGACCGAATGCCGCGTGATCGAAGTCGGCACGCTGCTGCGCGAACTGATCGTAACGGCCTGCGACCTGCCCGCCGACTACGATCTGTCGCATCGCGCGGGTCGCGTGCTTGCACTGATCCTGGACGAGATCGAAATCGCGCCGCCACTGTCGCTACACGTGCCGATGCCGCGCCATCCCGCGCTCGTCGCGCTGTGCACGCGGCTCATCAACGACCCGTCGTCGGTCGTTACGCTCCAGGCGTGGGCGCGCGACGCACACATGAACGAACGCACGCTCGCCCGTGCATTCAAACGCGAGACGGGCATGACGCACGGCGCGTGGTGCCGCCACGCGCGGCTGCTGCTGAGCCTGCCGCGCCTCGCCGCCGGCACGCCGATCCTCGAACTCGCGCTCGAACACGGCTACGACAGCCCCAGCGCGTTCGCGGCGATGTTCCGCAAGGCGCTCGGCGTCGCGCCGAGCGAATACTTCCGACGACGCTGACCCGTCCGTCGATTGTCCGTTTTGCGACGATCGATCGCTGATGCACGCGCGCGGCGTGCCGCGGCCGTCGCTACAGTAGCGACATTGCCACCTGGCCAGCCGGAGGTTTCGTTATCCCGATGGATCTGATTCAATGCATGCAGGCGTTCGTCACGCTCGCGGACGCGGGCACCTTCACCGAGACCGGCAAACGGCTCGGCATCACGACCGCACACGTCAGCCGGCTCGTCGCGTCGCTCGAGCAGCGTCTCGGCATCCGGTTGCTGAACCGCACGACGCGTTCGATGTGCCTGACCGAAGCGGGCGAGCGCTATCTGGCGCGCGCCCGCGACATCACGCTGGCCGTCGATGCGAGCGAGCGGGAGGCGCGCGACGCGCGCGTGCATCCGCACGGCCGGCTGCGCGTGCATTGCAGCGCCAGCATCGCGAACCATTTCGTGATTCCGCGGATCGGGCAATTCCAGGCGCGCTACCCGGACGTCAGCGTCGACCTGACGCTCGCGCCGCACTTGCCGAAACTGGTGCGCGACAGCTACGACGTCGCGGTAATCGCGATGCCGAGCCTGCCGAGTTCCGAACAGGTCGCAATCGACGTCGGCCGCATCCGTAGCGTGCTGTGCGCATCGCCCGCGTATCTCGATGCACACGGCACGCCCGATTCGCCCGGCGCGCTGGTTCACCATCGCTGCGTACAGCTGGTTGCGCCTGCGTATCACGAGCGCATCTGGACGCTGTGGAATGGCGCGGAAGCACAGACGGTGGACGTCGATCCGTCGATGACGGCCGACGTCGCCGCGTCGCTCGCGATCGCGGTGCGCGAAGGCGCGGGGATCGGCTTGCTGCCGGACTTCGTCGCCGCGGCAGACTTGCGCTCGGGCGCGCTGGTGCGTGTGCTGCCCCACTACCAGGCGGAAGAAATCGGCGTGTTCCTGGTGTACGCGTCACGTCAGCATCTCGATGCGAAGACGCGCGCGTGGGTCGACTTCATGAAGGCCGCGCTGCGCGATGCATTCGCACAGATGCACGACGACACGTGCGCACCATCGGTCAGGAAAAAAAACCACGCGCCGGGCAAGGCCGGCGCGTGGGCCGGCGCCGCCGCATAGCGGCACGGCGCCGACGGGCGATGCACGGTTACTGCGGCTTGAACAGCGCGCGCAGGTTCGTCATCGCCATGTCGAGGAAGCCGGTGACGAACGCGTCGAATTCCGGCTGGCGCGCGGCGCCGCCGTGCGACGGTTCGCCGGCAATGTCCCACGTCACCGTGCAGGCCTGGTCGCCGCGCGGCTCGACGCGCATCAGCGCCCATAGATTGCCGATGTCGAACGACGTATGGATCAGGCTCCACGTCATCACCATCGCTTCGTCGTCGTGGCTGTTGAGCTGTTCGACGACGACGTTGCCGTCCGCGAAATGCTTGATGCGCAGCGAGCGCACGCCTTCGCCGATCATGTCGGTATGGTCGAGCCCCGTGATGAAGCGCGAGAAGCCGGCGAAATCGCCGACCACGCGCCACGCGTCACGCGCCGGCACGTCGAGATCGGCCGAGCCGGACAGGATCGGCGTTTGCGGCGCGTAGACGAGCGTGGACGGACGGGGTTGCGTTGCAGTACGTTGCAGCATGATGCCTCCTTGATGAATGATGCGATGACAGCGATTGATCAAACGGGGTACGTCTTCACCACGCGGGTTCGGGCTCGGCGTCGCGGCGGGCGTCGTTCGCGCGCCGCGACGGCTCGGCCGGCGGCGGCATGAAGCCGCATTCGGCGAGATAGCCGAAATGCGCATCGAGCAACGCATCATCCTTGTCCGGATACGCAACGCCGAGCCGGCGCAGCGTCGCCTCGGTGCGCGTGTGGTCGATGACGGCCATGTCGCCGATATCGTCCTGCCGGTCGTCGAGATAGAAGGCGACGACATCGAACAGCGCATTCGATTCGTCGATCGACAACAGCCGCTCGCGCCACACGTCGGGCGGCTCGAAACGCAACGGATAGCCGCGGCGTGCGAGCGCGCGCAGATAACCGGCCCAGTCGAGCGGGCGCGGGTTGTGCAGATGGAACACGCGCTCGGTACGCACACCGTCGAGCGTGCACGCGACAATCGCCCGCGCCAGGTAGTCGACCGGACTCAGGTCGAACAGGCCGCCCTCGCTCGCGAGCGGCGCGCAGCCGAGCTGCACCGCGCCCTTGAGCAGCAGCAGGATCCGGTTGCGTCCCGGCTGGCACAGCCCCGTGCGCGAATGGCCCGTGATGTTGCCAGGCCGCAGGATCGTCGTATCGATCCCGCGCACAGCCGCTTCGGCAACGAGATGCTCGGACACCCACTTCGTCAGGTTGTAGCCGTTGTTGACAAAGGCAGGGCCGGCCTCCGACGGGGCCGCCTCGATCAGGCGGCCCGTCGGGCCCGTCGCGCTCGCCGCGGATAGCGTCGATACGAAATGCAGCGCCTTGCGGCGGCCGCTGCAGCACAGGCGGAGCAGCTCGAGTGTCGAGCCGACGTTCTCCGCGTGCAGGTACGGGTAGTCGTACACATGGTTCACGTGTGCGCCGTTGTGATAAATCGCGCCGACCTCAGCCGCGAGCGTCTGCCACTGCGCGTCCGACAGCCCGAGGTGCTGCGCGCCGAGATCGCCGCGCAGCACCCGCACACGTGGATGTCCGCACAGATGGCCAAGCCCGTTGACGAACGCCGCTTCGTCGAGTCGCCGGCGCGCGCTCGCATCGTCGTCGCCGCGCACAACGCAATAGACGATCTGGTTCGTGCCGCTGATCAGCTCGCTGAGGATGAAGCTGCCCAGAAAGCCGTTCGCGCCGGTCAACAGCACCGCGCCGGGCCCGTCGCCCGCCGGCTGGCCGGCCGGCAGTCGCACGTCGTCGGGCAAGCGGCGATCGTCGTGCACGCGAGCCGGCACGTTCGCGCCGCGCTCGACCGACTCATCGCTCAGCAGTGCCGCGAGCGCGGAGACCGTCGGCCGTTCCATGAAACGCGCGAGCGCCGCGTTGCCGCCCAGCTCGCGCTTGATCGCCAGCATCAGCCGCGACACCAGCAGCGAATGGCCGCCCAGTTCGAAGAACGACGCGTCGCGGCCGATCTCTTCCGGCGCGAGTTCGAGCAGCGTCGCCCACAACGCGGCAAGACGCGTCTCCAGCGCGCCGCGCGGTGCACCGCGCGTGTCGCTTGCCGCACGCGATACCGGCAGGCGTGCCAGCGCCGCGCGGTCGATCTTGCCGTTCGGCGTCGCGGGCAGTACGTCGAGCGCCGTGATGTCGTACGGCACCATGTAATCGGGCAGCGTGGCGGCCAGCACTGCGCGCAGCGCGTCGGGCGTCGCCGTCGCGTCGACCGGCTTCGCGGCAAACAGCCGAATGCGCTTGCGCTCGTCGGGCACCACCGCGCACTGGCGGTACAGCCCCGCCGCCAGTGCGGCCGTCTCGATCTCGCCCGGCTCGACGCGAAAGCCGCGAATCTTCAGTTGCGCGTCGCGGCGGCCTACGTAGCGCAGCGTGCCGTCCGGCTCCCAGCTGGCGATGTCGCCCGTCCGGTACATCGTGGCGCCCGGCGCACCGTACGGATCGGCGACGAAGCGCTCGGCGCTCAGGTCGGGCTGGCCGAGATAGCCAAGGCCGACGCCCGCGCCGGCGATGCACAGCTCGCCCTCCTCGCCGGTGAGCGCCGGACGGCCGTCAGCCGCGAGCACATGGCAGCGCGCGTTCGCGATCGGCCGGCCGATGCGCCGATTGCTGTCGCCGGCGCGCAGTTCGCCCGTCGTCGCGAGCACCGTGCATTCGGTCGGCCCGTAGATGTTATGCAGCCGCCGGTTCGCGCTCCAGCGCGCGATCGTGTCGGGATCGCACACGTCGCCGCCCGTGACGAGATGCGCGAGCGCGGGCCAGTCGCAATCCGGCAACGCCGCGAGCAGCGCGGGCGGCAGGAAGGCATGCGTGATGCGAGCATCGGCGACGAGCGCCGCGAGCGCGTCGAGTTCGCGGCGCTGCGCTTCGCTCGGCGCGACCAACGTCGCACCGGCGAGCCAGGTCGGAAACATGTCGAGCAGCGACGCATCGAATGCGACCGTCGAGAACTGCAGCACCCGCGAGGACGCATCGAGCGACACGTGCGCGCGATACCAGTGGCAGAAATGCACGATGTTCCGGTGCGACAGCATCACGCCCTTCGGCACGCCGGTCGAACCCGACGTGTAGATCGCGACCGCGCAGCGCGCATCGCGGTCGGCATCCCGTTCGAGCGGCCACTGGCCAGCCAGCGCATCGGGCGCAGCGTCTGCTTCCGCGAGGGTGCCGCAGTCGATTACGTCGAGATCGAGCCCGTCGAGCAGCACCGGCTCGACCGCACCACCGACGACGAGCGCCTGCGCGCCCGATTCGCGCAGGATCGTGCGGGCACGCTCGGGCGGAAACGCCGGATCGAGCGGCACGCAAGTCGCGCCAGCGCCCAGCACGCCGACGATCGCCGGATACAGCGCGACGCCCTTGTCGAGCCGCACGGCGACCACGCGTGGCGCGGCAGGCCAAGCAGCGATACGCGCGGCGACACGGCGGGCACGCGCGAGCAGCTCACGATAGGTCAACCGACCGTCGGCCGCGACGAGCGCGCAGGCGTCCGGCACTGCGGCCGCCGCACGCGAGACGAGTTCCGGCAGCGACGGCTCGCACGGCCACGCAGCGGCCGTGTCGTTCGATGCGTGCCAGCCGGCCAGCCGTTCGAGATCGATCAGAATGTCGGCCGGCCCGGGCGGTGTCGCGCGCGGCGCGTCGTGCGGGTCGCTTAGCTCGCGTGCGATTGCACTCGCGACTTCGTGCATCAGATCGACCGCGCACGCGGCGATCTCGTCCGCGAGATCGGCGCCGTTGAGCACCGTGCCGAACGCGAGCGTCGCGTCGGCCAGCACGCGCGTGTCGCCCGGCGCCGCATCCGTGAGCCACGCGACGCGTACCTCGCGCGGCGGAAACGCATCGGCGACGATCTCGCACTGCAGCGGCCGTGCGTGCGCGCAATGCACGGCAGGGTCGGGCGCGCCGCAGACAATCGACCACTCGGCCGCGTTGCGCAACGTATCGGGTGCCGGAGCCGGCAACAGCAGCGCATCGGCCGCGTCACGCAACGGGCCGTCGCGTCCGTCGGCGATGCACAGGGTATGGCCGGTCGCCTCGAGTTCAGCCGCCAGCCGCGCAGCGAGGCGGGTCTGGCCGCCGATCGCAATGATGATCGCTTTCATCGACGTGACTCACAGGTAGTCGGACAGGGCCGCGCGGGTCGGCGCGTGATCGAGCAGGCCGCTCATCCGGAAGAACTGCCGGATGTTGACGATCATCGGATGCTGGCTCGTGATCGGATACGCACCGACCATGTCGTCCGCGATCCGCGCGCGCTCGGCGGCCGGCAGATCGAGCGCGTCGATCAGGCGGCGATCGAACTGCAGTTGCAGATCGGCGCTCAAGTATTCGCGCAGGAAGCATGGCAGCCCTTCGCCGAGCGCGAGCCGCGCGGGTTCGTCAATCTCCGACCAGTACAGCTTCACGAGATTGATCCAGAACGCCGAGTGACGGCCTTCGTCCGCGAGGTGATCGGCCATCACGCCCTTCACCGAGCGCTTGAGCGTCGCGTCGCGCGAGAAAGCCGCGACTTCCGCCGTGACCGTGTTCTCCGAGATCGCGACGCACAGCAGCTCCATGCCGTCGCGATACTGCGCGCCGACCCGCTCGATCGCGCGCGGAATCGCACGCGACAGCTCGATCTCGCTGTTCGGCGGCAGCGGCGCGATGCCGGTGGCCTCCTCGACCTGCCGCAGGTAGTCCATGGCGACATACGCGTGATAATCCTCGTCGATCACCACGGTCATCGCGTCCTGCCGGCACGCGAACGGAAACGGGTGCGCGAACCGGCCGCGTGCGATGCGCAACGCGGTGGCGTTGACGATCTCCGTCTCGAAGATGATCACGTCCTGGATGTACTTGTAGAAGCTCTGCAGCAGGACGAAGTCGCGCACCACGTCGCCCGCGTCGACGATCGCCGGGTGCGCGCACAACGGCTGGCGTTCGAGCGGGTAGTAGCGCAGTTCGTCGTCCTCGACGAGCCGCCGCGGGCGCGATCGCACGGTCGCGCGCGCCTCCCAGCGATCGACGTGGCTCACGTATGTGACGGCGCTCGTCATCGCGTGTCCTCCGGGGAACCGTAGTAATGGATTTCAAGCAGCAGGCAGCCCGCGTCGCTGCGAAATGGGCCATGCGGCGTGCCGGCCGGACGCACGAAATAGCTGCCTTCCCGATACGTCGCGCGATACTCGCGCGTCACGACGTCGACCAGACTCTGGTCACCGTCAATCAGGTGCACCTCCTCGTGGTAGTCGTGCAGGAATGGCACGCGCGTGCCCGCGCCGGGATCGAACCGCACGATCCGTGTCCGGATGCCGCGCTTCGCGTGCTCGTCCAGCGTATCGACGAGCACGACCTGGTTGATGCCGTCGTCGAACGCCGCCGGGTGCTCCCAGTCGAGCGCCGCGAAATCGACGATGCGCTCGGACAGCCCGCGCGCGTTCATGCCGGCACCACGTTGCGGGTCTGGCCGAGATGCGCGAGCAGCCCATCCCACAGGCGCATCCGCTCGTCGATCGCATCGAGCCCGGCCTGCAGCGCTTCCTCGAGCTTCGCCGCGTCGCCGTCCGCCGCTTCGCGGATCATCGCGCGCGCCGCCGGCCCATGCTCGCCCGAATCCACTTCGATATGGCGGTCGAGGTAATACACGAGCAGCGGAATCGACGAGCGCTCGATCTTCCATTCGTCGAGCAGCGTGCGGAACATGTCGGGAATCACGTTCTCGCGGCCGTAGAAGAAGTTGCCGAGCACCTGGTGCGTCGCGCCCGACGTGCACGTGGCCATCGTCGCCTCGACGAAGCGGATCACCGGCTCCGGCGCATCGACGGCCTTCAGCGCGGCCGACACCGAGAAGCCCGAGCGCACCAGCGACACCATTTCCTCGATGCGTGACGTCGACGCGCCGACATCGCGCATCGCGTGCAGGTACAGGTCGTAGTGGCTCATGTGGCCGTTCGGCGTTTCGTCCGATTCCTCGCCGAGAACGATCTCGTTGATCAGGCGCGACGCATTCGCGTTGCGCGGCGCGACCCACGGCACCGCGACGGTTGTCAGATCCTGTTGCAGCCGCTTCACGAGCGACATGAAATCCCACACGGCAAATACGTGCCATTCCATGAACACGCGCAGCTCGTCGATGGTACGGATCGATCCGAACACCGGATGATGCGCGAGCCGCTCGTGCTGCTCGCCGATTTTTCGCTCCAGCCCTTCCAGTTGATTCACGGGACTCTCCTAGTAATGTCCGCTCGCGCCAGCCCACTGCGCCGGCTTCCGGCGCCGGAAACCGTTTCCGGCGAATTGCCTGCATGCCGTTTTCGGCTTGCGCAGCAATTTCAGGCGTCGATGCTAAATAAGCTTCCAATTTGCCGCCTATTCAAAACAGACATTCTCATATTCTTTCCGGACCAGACTTCTCACACACCCACCAACCCATTTACTGGCAAGGCTTTTACGAATTAACAACAAAACCGAATGGAATTGACAGCTGCAAATCGGGCTGTCTAGGATAACAATTGCGATTCATCAAAAATGAAATGCACGATGCAAATATGTATTTTTTATTAAACAAATGCGCGCATTTAATTCATCCACCAGAATAAGCTTTCCGGGAGAAACGACGTGACCGATTCGACGCTTCAATTGCCGCTGTCCGCGCCGCAGCGCGATTTCTGGGAAGCAGCGCTCGCGTATCCCGTCCCGTCGACGCACATCTACGCGGCCGAGTATTTCGAGATTCGCGGCGCACTTGACACTGACGCATTCGAACGCGCGCTGCGGCAGGTGATTCGAGAGGCGCAGACGCTGCACACGACGCGGATCGTGCTGGATGGCGATACGCCCGTGCGCGTGCTCGACGCCGCGCTCGCCGACGACTGGACGCTCGAACACGTCGACCTCGCCGGCACGAAAGACGCGCATGCCATCGCGCTCGCCAGCATGCGCGCGCACTGCACGGGCGCGATCGAGCTGGTGCGCGGGCCGTTCTTCCGCCACACGCTGTACCGCATCGCGCCGGATCACTACTACTGGTATCACGGCTACGCGCACATCCTGGTCGACGGCTATTCGGGCAGCCTGATCGCCACGCGCGCCGCCGAGCTGTACAGCGCATTCGCATCTGGCGCCAAGGCGCCGCCCGCGCGCTTCGCGTCGCTTGCCGAGTTGCAACTGGACGAAAACGCTTACCGCGCCTCCGAACAGTTCGCGCGCGATCGCCGCTACTGGCTCGAACGCTTCGCGGACCAGCCGCGCACCGTCACGCTCGCCGGCCCCGCACGCTTTCCCGAGCGCGACGACGGGCCCGACCTGCGCGAGACGCGCATCGCCACCGCAACCGAGAGCGCGCGCATCGAGGCGGTCGCCAAGGGGCTGTTCACGTCGACGGTGCCGCGGCTCGTCACCGCGCTGACCGCCGCGTACCTGTACCTGAACACCGGGGCGCCCGACATCGTGCTGTCGGTCGCTGCAATGGCCCGCACGTCGGCGCGCGAGCGCCGCACGCCGACGCAGTGCGCGAACATGCTGCCGCTGCGCCTGCACGTCGAGCCGGGTCACACGCTCGACGATCTGTGCCGCCAGGCAAACCGCGAGATGACCGCGCTGCGCCAGCATCAGCGCTACCGGATGGGAGACCTGCACCGCGAGCTGACGTCGCTCGACAACGGCCAGGGCGTGTTCGGCCCCGAGATCAACATCATGGCATTCGACTACGACCTGCGGTTCGGCGACTGCGTGACGACGTCGCACAACCTGTCCGTCGGCACCACCGACGACCTGATGGTGAACCTGACTGATCGCCGCAACGGCGAGCCGCTGCGCTTTGACTTCGACGCGAGCCCGCAGTACTACAGCCGTGACGCGCTAAACACCCACGTCGGCCAGTTCCTGGCTTTCATGCGTGTCGCGCTCGACGAACCATTCGCGACGCTCGGCGCGCTCGAAAGTCGGCTCGACTTTCGAGCGACGGCGCTCGTCGGCTGAGCGTCATCTGCCTCACCCTGCTGCCCCGTCCAACCGAATCACTATGGAGTCCTGCCATGTCCTATTCGGAATCTCGCTTCTGGCATCCCCGACAACATCCGCTCGCTGCGGCGCGCCCGCCGATCCGCATCACGCGCGGCGAAGGCTGCTACCTATACGACGATACCGGCCGCCCGTATCTCGACGCAGTCGCGTCGCTGTTCAACGTGTACGTCGGTCACGGCCGGCGGGAGATCAAGGAGGCGATCATCCGCCAGTTGGACGAGCTCGAATATCACCCGGTGTTCGCCGGGTTCAGCCATCCGCGCGCGGAAGAACTGTCGGCGCGGCTGGTCAGCATGCTGCAGCCGGAAGACATGAGCCGCGTGATCTTCGGCTCCGGCGGCTCGGACGCTGTCGAGGCCGCGCTGATGATCGCGCGGCAGTACTGGAAGGTGTCCGGGCAGCCCGAGCGCACCAAGTTCATCGCGCTGCGTCAGGCCTATCACGGCTCGCACTTCGGCGGCAGCTCCGTCACCGGCAACACCATCTACCGGCGCAACTACGAGCCGACGCTCGCCGGCTGCTTCCACGTCGAAACGCCGTGGATCTATCGCAACCCGTTCACGCATGACCCTGAGGAGCTCGGCCGGCTGTGTGCATCGCTCGTCGAGCGCGAGATCCTGTTCCAGGGGCCCGACACTGTGGCCGCCTTCATCGCCGAACCGGTGCAGGCGACAGGCGGCATCATCGTGCCACCCGCGAACTACTGGCCGCTGGTGCGCGAAGTATGCGACCGCCACGGCGTGCTGCTGGTCGCCGACGAGGTGGTGACCGGCTTCGGCCGGACCGGCGCGGCGTTCGGTAGTCGCGGCTGGGGTGTCGCGCCCGACATCATGTGCCTGGCGAAGGGCGTGTCGTCAGGGTATCTGCCGCTTGGCGCGACCGTCGTCAACCGCCGCATCGAGAACGCGTTTGCATCCAACCCGGGCGGTATCGGCACGCTGATGCACGGCTACACCTACTCGGGCCACCCGATTGTCTGCGCGGCCGCGCTCGCGAACCTGCAAATCATCGTCGACGAGGATCTCGCCGGCAACGCGGCGCGCGAAGGTGCGTACCTGCTGGAGCGGCTGCAGCCGCTCGTCGACCGCTATCCGGTCGTCGGCGACGTGCGCGGCAAGGGGCTGCTGGTCGGCATCGACCTCGTGAAGGACAAGGCGACGCGCGAATCGATCGATCCATCGGACGGCTATGCGGCCGCGCTCGCCGACGCGGCGCGCGATGCGGGCGTGCTGATCCGCTCGCTCGGCAACCGGCTCGCGATCGCGCCGCCGCTCGTGATCGGACGCGAGGACGTCGACCGGATCGTGCATGCGCTCGAGCATGCGTTCGAAGCGGTGCCGCGCTGGACCGCACGCTGAACGCGGCAGCGGAGGCGGTGGCAGCGGAGGCGGTGGCAGCGGGGGTCAGCGCGCCGCCGCTTCCGCCGCCGCGAGGTACTGGCTCGGCGTGACGCCGAACGCGCGCTTGAAGGTGGCCGCATAGGTGGTCGGGCTGCGATAGCCGACCTGGTGCGCGGCCTGCGTGACGGGCATGCCGCTCGCGAGCAGCGCGAGCGACATCGACAGCCGCAGTTGCTGGCGCCACGCGGCCACGCTCATGCCGGTCTCGCTGCGAAACAGGCGCGCCAAGTGGCGCGCGCTTAGCGCGGCGTCGCGTGCGAGCGTGTCGAGCGGCAATTCGCAGTGCGGCTCGCGCTGCAGCCGCTCGCACAGCTTCAGCAGGCGCCGGTCGCGCGGCAGCGGCAACGTGAGCGGCGTCTGCGCGAGTTCATGCAGTTCGTCGGCGAACAGGCGTGTGAGCGGGTCGTGCTCGATGCTGCAATCGAACGGATGGGAAACGCGCGTGGCGAGCTCGCGCAGCAGCGGCGATACGGTCATCGCGCATAGCGTGGCCGGCAGCCGCGCGCTGAGTGTGTCGCCGAGATAGAGCGAGCAGAGCTGCACGTCGTCGGCCACGCGCATCGCATGGACGGTGCGCGCCGGAATCCAGATTGCGCGCAGCGGCGGGGTGATCCAGCGCTGGCCTTCGACGTCGAGCACTAATACGCCGCGTGTCGTAAACAATAGTTGCCCGGCCTGATGCGCGTGCGGGGCATACTCGTGAGCAAGCGCGCGGGCGGGGGCCGACGCGCAGAGCGGTTCGATCGAGCGGATCCCGCCGAAGGCGAACGCGCGCGCACCGGCGCGCGCGAGGAGAGGCACGTCTTGAACGCTAGTCATGGTCGATCATCCTGATACGAAACCGGAGGGGTACCGCAACACGTGAAACGACGGGGGGACAGGTGCCCGCACAAGCGGGCCCGTCGTGCGAACAGTCGCCATTAAACCGGCGTCGGCTTCGCCTCAAAACTGTCCTTTTGAACAGGATACGCGCGGGCCGCAATGTACGACCCGCCCACACCAACGAGGAACACCGATGGACCTGACAATACTGCACGACTGTTTCGATGCACTACAGCGCGCACCCACTGCGGAAGCCGCGCTCCTGCCGATTGCCGCCGCTGCGGCCGCACTCGGGTTCCGGTATTGCGTGTACGGCTTGCGCCGCACGCTACCGCTCGCCCGGCCCGACATGCAGATCGTCGGCAATCATCCACGCGAATGGGAACACCGTTATGTGAAATTCGGCTACGTCACCATCGATCCGATCATCAAGCGGGTCGCGAATCAGCCGCGGCCGGTCGTCTGGAATGCGTTCGACGAACCGGGCGACACTGCGTTCTGGCACGACGCGGCGTGCTTCGGGATGCGCTACGGCTGGTCGCACGGCGGCTACGACCGGGGCGGCAACCTCGGCGTGCTGACGCTCGTGCGCGACACGACACCGCTCGACGCGGATGAAGTCTCGCGGTTGCGTGTACCGTGTGCGAGCCTCGCGCATGCGGCGCACGCGTACCTGATGCCGTGCCTTGCCGATCCGATTGCGCCGGTGGGCAGCGGACTGACACTGCGCGAGCGCGAGGTGCTGGCGTGGACGGCCGACGGCAAGACGGCCTACGAGATTGGGATGATCTTCGGGATCGCGGAGCGGACGGTGAAGTTCCATCTGCAGAACGCCGTCGTGAAGCTGGATGCGATGAACAAGACGCATGCGGCCACCAAGGCCGCGATGCTCGGGCTGCTGCCCTGACGGCGCGCGCACGCCGTGATCTGAAACAACCCGGCCGGCCCTGCCGTCCGGGTTTCGACCCGCTTATGCGATGGCCTGCACCGCCGGCTGTCCGGCAAAGAAGGTTGCCTGCACAACCTCATCCGCGCGGGCATACGCGCGGTTCACACCGCTGATCACCGCACGAATCGATGCGGTCGTCAAGTTCGCATCGACGCCGACACCGAACGCGCTGCCGCGCACGCCCGTGCCGGCCAGTTCGGCGATCGCGATCGCCTTCGCATCGGCGCCCTGCGACAGCGCGCGCTCCTCGTAATGCTGGATCCGCAGCGGCGTGTGCAGCGCATGCATCAGCGCGTCGAGCGGGCCGTTGCCTTCGCCGCGCAGCACGCGGCGCTCGCCATGCACGTCGGCGGTCAGCACGATCGTCTCGCGGCCGTCGCGCTCGGTCAGCTCGTGGCTGACATAGCGCAGCGGCGTGTCGCTTTCGACGTACTCCTGCTGGAACAGCGCCCAGATCTGCGCGCTCGTCACCTCGTGCCCGCTCTCGTCGGTCAGGCGCTGCACGGCCGCGCTGAAATCGACCTGCATGCGGCGTGGCAGCGCGACGCCGTAGCCCTGTTCGAGCAGGTACGCGATACCGCCCTTGCCGGACTGGCTGTTCACGCGAATGATCGAATCGTACGTGCGGCCGAGATCGTTCGGATCGATCGGCAGGTACGGAACTTCCCATACGGTATCCGCGCGCTGGACCGCGAAGCCCTTCTTGATTGCGTCCTGGTGCGAACCGGAGAACGCGGTGAACACGAGGTCGCCGACATACGGATGGCGCGGGTGGACCGGCAACTGTGTGCATTCTTCGGCGGTGCGCGCAACTTCGTTGATCTGCGAAAAATCGAGGCCGGGATCGACGCCCTGCGTGTACAGGTTCAGCGCGAGCGTGACGAGATCGACGTTACCGGTGCGTTCGCCGTTGCCGAACAGGCAGCCTTCGATGCGCTCGGCGCCAGCCATTACCGCGAGCTCGGCCGCCGCGACCGCAGTGCCGCGGTCGTTGTGTGGATGCACGGAGAGGATCAGCGAATCGCGGCGCGCGAGGTTCCGATGCATCCATTCGATCTGGTCAGCATAGAAGTTCGGCGTGCCGATTTCCACCGTGGCCGGCAGGTTCACGATCGACTTGCGCTCGGGCGTCGGCTGCCACACGTCGAACACCGCGTCGCAGACTTCCTTCGCGAAGTCGAGTTCAGTCGCCGTAAAGGTTTCCGGGCTGTACTGCAGCGTGAATTGCGTGTCCGTCGCTGCATCGGCGCAGCGCTTGATCGTGCGCGCCGCGTTCACCGCCAGTTGCTTCACGCCGTCGCGATCGAGGTTGAACACGATCTTGCGGAATTCCGGCGCGGTCGCGTTGTACAAGTGCACGATCGCGCGCTTCGCGCCGCGCAGCGATGCGAAGGTGCGCTCGATCAGGTCATCGCGCGCCTGCGTGAGTACTTCGATCGTCACGTCGTCGGGAATATGGCCGCCTTCGATCAGTTCACGCACGAAGTTGAAATCGGTTTCGGACGCCGACGGGAACGCGACCTCGATCTCCTTGAAACCGATCGCGACCAGCGTCTTGAACATCCGCATCTTGCGCGCGGCGTCCATCGGTTCGAACAGCGCCTGGTTGCCGTCGCGCAGGTCGGTGCTCATCCAGATCGGCGCCTGCGTGATCGTGCGCGAGGGCCACGTGCGGTCGGGCAGGTTGACGGGCGTGAACGCTCGGTATTTCGTCGCGGGGTTCTTCAGCATCATGATGTTCGGTCCTCGGTCTGTTTGTCGGTGAAGCGCAGCGCGACGGCCATCGGCATCAGGAGCCGGCTACGCGCGCAGCGGTGAAAATGGCAAGAAAGCGGCACAACGGCAAAGCGGTACGGCAAACGACGGCCTTGGCGGTTGAGCGACCGGGACGGAGCGGAGTGGTAACGGAAGAAAGACAAACTCAGGCGCCGGTCGACAACCGGGGCCAGGTCGGTGATGCGGGGAAAATCTGGCGCTTCAGGAAAGAAGCAGATGGAGCGCGCGCAGCCGCAGACCCAGCCCGGAGAAGCGAGCTAGTAGTCGTAGCGAGAAAAGGAACTGAGCGGCGTGCATGACCGGCATCAAATCACAGGGTGACCACGGCTGTCAACCGGGTACGCATCGATCCCGCTTCGTCCACGACACGCGCGTTTTGCGCAGAATCAGTCCAGTCCGATAGGCACCGGCTTGCCCCGTCGATATGCTTCACGAGTGCGGCGCCGGTGAGGCCCTATTCATGTTCGGAGTGAGTCGGTCCATCCTCCTCACCGGTCGCCGCATACCCTTCCCCTGCAATCGGGCTTCGGTGTGGGCGTTCGACGGTGGCCGGTGGGCGCGGCCACGACAGAGATGCTGATGTTGAAACGAAACGCTGCCATATGCGAACGCCGAGCGTCTGCTCCGAAGTCCGATTACCCCCGCCTTCCCCCCCACCCCGCGTAGTGCGCTCGCGCATCATTCAGGAAAGCGATACACGCATCGGTATAATTTCTGGAATATATATAAATCCACCTCATTAAGCATATTTCACTAAATCGATTAATGTTGAATTTCGATTTACTGAACAATAACCATTCTCATTCGAATATTTTTTTATTTATTTTTCGTCATGCTCGGTACGTCGCGTTTCAAACGGCAAACGTTTGCGCGGCAAGGCCCTTGGCCTTACCCAACACTCCACAGGAGAAAAGCATGGCCGACTCTCAAACGTCATCCAACCGCGCCGGCGAGTTCTCGATTCCGCCGAATACCGATTTCCGCGCGATTTTCTTCGCGAATGCAGCCGAGCAACAACACATCAAATTGTTTATCGGCGATAGCCAGGAACCCGCCGCGTACCACAAGCTGACGACGCGCGACGGCCCGCGCGAAGCCAAGCTGAATTCCGGCAACGGCAAGATCCGTTTCGAAGTATCGGTGAACGGCAAGCCGTCGCCGACTGACGCGCGCCTCGCGCCGATCAACGGTAAGAAGTCGGACGGCTCGCCGTTCACGGTCAACTTCGGGATTGTCGTATCGGAAGACGGCCACGACAGCGACTACAACGACGGGATCGTGGTGCTCCAGTGGCCGATCGGCTGATCGGCCCGCCAATAACCGCCGGGATGCCGCGTGCCAGGCCGACCGGCGGTTTCGCGCATCACCGCCCCCCTCATCAAACCGTTTGGCTTTCAGGAGACCTCCGTGCCCATCCTTTCGGCTTCGATCACCAGCGCGCCGGTATTGACCTCGGAGACTTACGTCGACATTCCGGGCCTGCATCTCGACATCGCTAAAGAGAACATTCGCGACGGCAAACTGCTCGTCACGCTCAACGTGCCGACGCCGTATGCCACCGGCAACAACTATCCCGGCATTTACTTCGCGATCGCGACCGACAAGGGCGTCGTCGCGGACGGCTGCTTCACGCATTCGACCAAGGCGCCGGAAACCAGCGGCCGCATGCCGTTCACGCTCGTCGTCGCGATCGACGTCGACAGCAGCGTCACGTTCGTGAAAGGCCAATGGAAAAGCGTGCGCGGCAGCACGATGCATATCGATTCGTTTGCGAGCCTTTCCGCGATCGGTGAGGCGGTCGCGCAATCGTCGTCGCAAGGCGGCGGGAATCAGGGTGCCGACGCCGGTAGCGGCAACAGCGGAAGCGGCGGCGCAGGCAACATCGGCGGCGGCGAACGCGACGGCACGTTCAATCTGCCGGCCAACATCAAGTTCGGCGTGACCGCGCTCACCAATGCGGCGAACGACCAGACGATCGACATCTATATCGACGACAACCCGAAGCCGGCCGCGACGTTCAAAGGCGCCGGCGCGCAGGACCAGAACCTCGGCACGAAGGTGCTCGACTCCGGCAAGGGCCGCGTGCGGGTGATCGTGACGGCGAACGGCAAGCCGTCGCGGCTCGGCTCGCGACAGGTCGACATTTTCAAGAAGTCGTTCTTCGGGATCGTCGGGTCGGAAGACGGCGCCGATGACGATTACAACGACGGCATCGTGTTCCTGAACTGGCCGCTCGGCTGAGCACGGCCGTCGCGAAACATCGCAATGGCGACGGGACCAGCCACCCATTGCGAATCGTTCGAGCAGTCCCACGCTTTGCCTCGCGCGGCCCGGTGAACTCCGATCACCGGGCGCGCGATGCGAGACCTTCCATCCAGACGAGGACGACATGTCACAACCCTTTACCCACGACGACCTGTACGCGCTGTTGCAACTCGCAGGCAACGATGCCACTGCCGTGCAAGCCAACGGCGACCAGGCCGTGCTCGACCGGATGCGTCAGTTCATGACCGCGCAGCTCGTCGAGAAACTGCCGCAATACGACGTGTTCGTCGATATCGCGACGATCCCGTACAGCTTCGACGTCGGCAGTTGGCAGAACAAGGTGAAAACCGATGCGGCGGGCCAGGTCGTTGCCTGCACGGTGACGTGGGCCGGCGCGCCCGGTGTGTTGCCCGGTGCGGCGGCGAAGTTCGGCGTCGGCGCGGTGGTCAATTACTTCTCGAAAGCGACGCCGCAACCCGTACAGCCGGATCCCACGCCAGCCGGCGGCGAACGCGACGGCATCTTCAACCTGCCGCCGAACATCGCGTTCGGCGTGACCGCACTGGTCAATTCGTCCGCGCAGCAGACGATCGAGGTCTTCGTCGACGACAACCCGAAACCGGCCGCGACGTTCCAGGGCGCCGGCACGCAGGACGCGAACCTGAACACGCAGGTCGTGAACTCGGGCAAGGGGAAGGTGCGCGTGGTCGTGACGGCGAACGGCAAGCCGTCGAAGATCGGCTCACGTCAGGTCGACATCTTCAAGAAGACCTACTTCGGGCTGGTCGGCTCGGAGGATGGCGGCGACGGCGACTACAACGACGGCATCGCGATCCTGAACTGGCCGTTGGGCTAAGCATCGGGTTGACACCGGCGGACATGCACTCGCCATCGCCGGGCCGCACGGTCCGGCGATCCCGTTTCACGGCAATCAGAAATTAAGCGTCGCCGTAACCCACGTCTGTCCGGCGTCCGGCCGCTGGCCGGCCGGCGCCCCGACTCGGAACGCATGCGATACATCGACGCGTGCGCGGGCCTTGTATTGATAGGTCATGCCTACTCCATAGCCGCGCGCGTTCCACGTGTTGTCGGCACCGGCGAGCGCGCGCGACTTATTGATCTGACCGCGGCCGACATCCGCGAACACACGAGCCGAAAGGCCGGGCACCACGGCGATATCCTGCATCAGATCGACCGATGCAATTGCACCTTGATCGACACTCGGTGCATCGTAGCCATAGGCGCGCACGGCGTCCGGTCCGCCCAGCGACATCTGTTCCGAAGGATCCAAGTGTGTGCTCGCGAATTGCGCGCTCATTCGCGCCCGAACACTGGCTCCCGGCCACAGCATCTGCGTGAAGTCGGCCGAGCCGCCCCACTTCACGAAGCGCCCCTGCGTGGACGGATCGCCCAATCCGACATCAAGCTGTTTCACGTCGCCGGCATCGACCGTGAACGCATATTGCAATCCGTTCGGCCGCCCTTTCCAGTCGCCGAAATGCGAGCCGTTCAGCGAGACGCTCGCCACGTTTGAGCGTCGACGAAACGCGTAAGAGAAAAACGAGTCCTTCAGCAGCTTCCGGTTGTAGGCGACACCGACACTCAAATCGTCTTTCGGCGTCAATATCAACGGATGCCTGACATACGCGCCGATGACGTCCGCATAGCCGTCGCCCAGATCCTGCAAGGGGCCGCCCAACGCGTACTGGACGCGAGAATACTGGACGCCGCCGCGCGTTCCCGCGCCGCCCAGCGGGATATCGTATGAGGCGAGACCGATCCACGTCTTGCCATGCGCGCCGTCCCGATCCTGAATCGCCGACGGCGCATTGTAGGCCAGCACGCGCGCGCGATCGCCGATGCCCAGCGGGCTGTTCGCCGTCATTTGCGCGCCAACCCGGTAGCGCCCGGTACTCGGCGATCCGCCGTTGTCGGCGACCGCCGTCGCTTCGATGGCCGGTTCGGGCGCGACGTCGAGCACCACACGCGTGCCGCCCTCGGTCTCGCCTTGCGTCAGCATCGGTGTGACGGACGCGACACCGGGCAACGTGCGCGCGATCTGCGCGGCGTGCTGCACGTCGCTCAGATCCGGCCGCGTGATCGCGAGCAGTGGAGCCCCGCCCTTCCCCGCAGCCGGCACGATTCGCTCGAGCGTCGCATCCGACACACGCGAGCGATTGTTCATTTCGATGCTCTCGACATGCCCGCGCACGATGGCGAAGCGCACGATGCCGTTGCGCGCATCCTGCTCCGGCAGGATCGCGAATACCAGCAAGCCAAGCCGCCGACGCAGCAGCGCGTTGAGCTGCATGCGCACCATCGTGATCTGCTCGAACGTCAGATCGCGCCCCGCCGCGCCCGCGAACAGCCGCGCGACGTCGCTGTCAAGCGGCTCGCCCAGTGATTCGTTCAACTCGAAGCGAGCGACGTGCAGCGTCGCCATGCCGCTCCCGGTGGCACGCGCGCGCTCGTCGACGACCGCGTCGTCCGCGCCCTCCTGCTGGCGTACGCCATCGACGCCGGGGGATAACAGCGACTGGTTCTGCTGCAACAACTGGCCTGCGTTTCCGGGCGGCTGCAACGTCTGCCCGTCCGCACGAGCGGCAGCAAACAGCAGCAACGCGGACGCCGAGATGCGCGCCGTCGCTCCGTCCATGCGACGACCCACGGCTAACGTCGATTTCATGATGAGTTCCGCCAACAAATAGCCACACGTCAGGCGCGGACGCCGTGCTCCGGCTTCCGGTCATGCGACCTTTCAAGAGATTCGGGATTCGACGCTGCAAGCCTGCGTTGCAGCGGATATGACGGAAAGGGGCGCGGCGCCAAGCCGTGCATCCGCCAGATGAAGCATTCGCGGCGTGAGCCGCGACGACTGCCAACGACGTCAAGAGAAGGCGGGCGCAGCAATCGCCCGCCCGGGACGGGCAAAAACGAACGCACGCGTCACGTTTGCGCCCGCCCGTGCCGCACGAAAAGGATTCCGTGCGGCACGCGGCACGGCTTACCGCGACGTGACGATGTTGCTCATCGACAATTGGCCTGACGTGTTCAGCGCCCCGTCCTGCACATACACGGCTTTATCGCCCACGCCCTGCACGGTCGCATCGCCGTTGATTGTCGCGCCGGTCGATGCGATCGCCACGCGCCGGCCGGCCAGCGTCACGCCGTAATCCGGGCCGACGTTGCGCGTGCCCAGCGTGGCGCCGTTCGACAGATTCAGGTCGCCCGTGCTGGCCAGGCGGATGTTCTGCCCGGTGATCCGACCGCGGATATTGACGATACCGCCCTGGTCGCCGCCATCCGCGTTGCGGCCGCTGATCAGCACGTCGCCCCGGCTCAGGCCGCTTGCCGACCGGCTCGTGTTCGACCGGTTGATCGCGTCGATCTGGCCGCGGTTGCGCGCCACTTCCGCATCGGCCGAGCCGGAAGCGTAAGCCTGCAGGCTCGCATAGCCGTTGTCCGCCGTGATCCGGCCGTCGTTCGCTACCAATGCACGATTGGCCGCGTCCGTCACGTCGACCTGGTTCAGGCTGCCGTCCGCATTCAGCGACATCGTTGCGCCACCGCCTGCCGCCAGCGCGACGTTGCCGTTACCGCTCGTGATGCGCCCGGACGCGAGGTTCGCCGCCTCGCGGCCAATCAGCGCCGCGCCCGTTCTCGACGCGATGGTCCCTTCGTTCTGCACGATCCCGCGCTTGGCCGAATCCATGCTGAAGCGCAGCGCGCGCTTTTGCATGAAGTCGTCGTCCGACGTGTCGGCGGCTGCCAGCGTCACGCCGTTCGCATTGATCGTCGCGTTCTTGCCGACCACAATACCGTCCGGATTCAGCACAAAGACGCGGCCGTTCGCGTTCAGCGCGCCGTCGATCGACGTGACCTTGCCGGATGCAACGCGGTTGAGCACGGCTGCATTCGCATTCGGTTGCCGGAAATTGATGGCCTCGTCGCGTGCGATGTCGAAATCCTTCCAGTTCACGACCATGCGATCGGTCGACTGCTGGACGTCGGTGACCTTGCCGTCCTGAGCGATCGTGCCAGCGCCAGCCGCGATCGAACCACCACGCCCCGGCTGTACCGGCGCGAGGCTGGCGCCGTGCGCCTGTCCCGGTGCGTAGTCGCCCGCAGCGTAGTTGACGACGTCATCCCCTTCCCTGACGTAATACCCGTTCGGGGCACGCACCGCACCGTTAAGCACGACGTCACCGCCGCTCGCAATGCGCAACAATCTTCCGCCGCGCAGGACGCCGCTTTGAGACTGCTCGACGCCTCGATCGCCGATAAGTTGTACCGTCACTCCGTCGACCACGCCATCGATACGCAGCATGCCGCCACTCTTCGTACTAATGGCGAGATTCGCGGCCCGCGAGGCGTCCGGGTTCGTCACCGCGCCCGCAACATTCACGTTTTTACCGGACAGCAACCCCAAATTGCTCGCGTCAACTCGTCCGTCGACATTCAGGTCGTTGCCGGCATTCAACGAGGCAACTCGCGCATTGACGGCACCGGGCGCGGAGACGGTCATGTCGCTCCCGGCCGTGGCGTTTATAGTGGGCACGTTTAGCGCGCCGTTCATGTCGAGATTGCGATCGGCACCCGCCGTCAGGAGGCCGGGTGTCGTCACGTCGCCGAGCACGATGTCACGCGCGGAAAGATCGACGGGCCCGTTTGCGTACAGCAGGCCGCCGTTCTGAACGATTCGATCGAAACCTGAGGCGCTCATCGCGCCGTTGGTCACGATCAGATCGCCCTGCTGGCGATAAGTCGCATCCAGCCCGCTCCCGATGATCTTCAGCGTGCCATCGGATGTCGCACCGTTCTCCGATACAGTGACCCGATTGGCGCTCAAGGTGGTGTCGGGTGCAGGTGGCAAACCCTCCCCCCGGTTGGTGCTCAGCGTCGCTCCATCGAGCGTCAGTTCACCGGGACTGCGGATCTCGATACTGCGCGCGCTGATATCGCCACCCACGCGAATATCGGCATTCCTCAGGCTGCCGCCGTTTGCGAAGATCGACACGGTACCAGCGCCCTCTGTCCCACTCAGACCCGCGAGCGACGCCGCTTCGACGTGGCCGGTGTTGCGTACGACCTCGGCACGTAACGCATCGGTCGTATTCCCTTCCAGACGTGCCCAGCCGTTTCCGGCGGAAACCACTCCGTCGTTGGCCGCCAATGCGCCCGCCGCACCCTCGTTGACGTAGGCCCCTTGCAGGCTGCCGTCCGCCGCCAGCGCGAGCGTCACCTTGCCGCCCGCCACGAGCCCGACGCTGCCGTTCCGGGCCACGACGACCCCGTTCGGGCCGTTGACGACGCGCGCGCCGGCCAGCAGTGCACCGCTCTGCGTTGCGATCGTGCCGTCGTTACGCACGGTGCCTGTCGCGCCATTGGCGTTCTGCAACGTCAGTTGGCGATTCGTCATGAAGTCGCCGTCCGACACGTCGGCGGCGGACAGCACCACGCTGTTCGCGTTGATCGTCGCACCCTTGCCGACCACGATGCCGTTCGGGTTCACGACGAACACGCGCCCGTTTGCGTTCAACGCACCCTGAATCGACGTCACGTCGCCCGACTGCACGCGGTTCAGGATAGCGGCATTGGCAGTCGGCTGTGCGATGTTGACCGCCTCTCCTTTGGCGATGTCGAAATTCTTCCAGTTGACGATCATCTTCGATGACGTCTGATCGATCTGCGTGTTCGGGCCGTTATGCGTAATGCTGCCGGTGCCGGCCGCGATCGCACCGCCTTGAGCCGCATACGCATGGCCGGCCACAATCAGTGGAATCAGCATCGCGAGCGGCTTCAGCACGCACTGACGTGCATGCCTCGTATCCAATTTCAAGGACTGCTTTGAATTCATTTTCCTACTTCCTCATCTGGCCGATCACGGAGCGGATTCCGCGCGCATCGATTTTCTCCGTTGCATCGGGCCGAAAGAGCCGAATGGATGCGGAATCCCGGCGTACGACATACAGCGACCGATGCAATCTCTTGATGCTACGCAGGCCGTTTCGGCAGGTCCATCGGACTGGGATGATTCGGCCCACCGGCGCACAGTTCTTGACATTCCCTCCAGGAAGATACGGCGCCGATGGCAAGGCGATTCGGGTCACGCAATGGCCGAAGGCTTGCAGGGAGTGACCCGCTACCGATGATGCCGAGGGGAAGAAACACGAAGAATGAGAGGGCTTCGAACTGGCCGATAGACCCGATGGTTCGCCGCGACCGACGTGGATTCGGACCGGGCTGATTGGCCTGCGCGGCGCCGCGCGTTACTCTGTTGCGGCACGATTCCGGTTCGGCAAGCAACCGGCGACCGCGGGGGAGCGCGGCACAGCCCCTGCCCGCCAGCCGTCCGGATACCGCGCACGATCCGGCTGCGGCGCGGGCGTTCGATGGTGGCCGGTGGGCGCGGCCACAGGGTTCAAGCGCTATAGTGCTCCAAACGATACGCTGCCACATGCGAGCATCGAGCGCTCGCGCCGCAGCCGGACCGCTGCCCGGACTCGTCCGCCGCAACGATCGACGCGTCGGCCGTCACCACGCCCAGCGCACGCCCGCGTTCCCGGTAATCGTGCGTTGGTGCTCGCCGCCCAGGTTCGTCAGGTAGCTCACCGTCGCATACACGCTGCCGCGCTTCGTGAGCTGCGCGACCAGCCCCGCGCCGATCTGCCCGGCCGTCTGACCGATCTGCGTGCCGAGCGTCGTCGTGCCGCCGAACGTCGTCTTGTCGTCCGAACCAAACGAGCGCAGCACGTTCAGCCGCAGGTACGGCTTCCAGCTCACGCCGTTCGCATCGAACGCATATTGCAGCCGTGCGCCGATCCGGCCGAGGAACGTGTTGCCGTTGTTCCATGCGATGCTCGACACGCCGTCGTCGAAACGATCGAGCGACAGCCATTGCCACACGAGTTGCGCCTGCGGCTCGAGCGTCAATCCGTTGCTGAGCGCTATCGGCAGCCCGGCCTCCACCGAGCCCGTGAACGCGTTACCGTTCGTCGAGCCGTTCACGTTGCCGTTCGAATGCGTACGCACCGTGAGCGCGCTGCCCATCAGCACCGCATCCGTATACCAGCCGCCCGGGCCAATATGCGTCCAGTAGCCGCCGAGGTTGTACGCATTGACCTGCAGCGAGCCGACGCCCATGTCCGGCTGCGCGAGCGCGAAGCCGTTCACGTCGCCGACCGCGCGCGAGAAGCCGAGGAAGAAACCGTAGTGATTGCGATGGCCGCCGGCGGTCGTATCGGCGTAAAGGTCCTGCCCGACCTGCATCCCCCACACCGTGCCGTCGAACGACGGCGCCACGTCGCCCTTCTGCTTGATGTTGCTGTTGCCGCCCCATACGCGCGCCCACGACGCGGGTACCGAACCGCTTTCGGCGAGCAGCCCTTGCTCGCCCTGACGGTCGTGGAACGTATCGATCTGCAGCAGGCCGAGCTGACGTGCGACGGCCGGCGCTTCCGCGTACAGCGGCACTTCGGCGCGGTAGATCGGCTCCGGGTTGCCACCGATGCCCGCATGATCGACCGCTTCGACGATCGATTCGGGCGTGCCTTCGGCTGCGACGACCGGCGGCGTCGGCTGGCCGGGCTCGACGACGGGCGGCTGCGGCTTCGGCGGCACCGTGTTGCGCAGGTACCAGTTGTCGCCGCTGCCGGTCGACGCACCGCCTTTCGCGAGGAAGTACGTGTATGCACCTGCACTGACCGCCCCGCCGGACAGCGAGAACGCGCCCGCGCTCGTCGTCGCGCCATTCGTCGCCTGCACGACCTGGATACCGTCGCCCGTCGTCTGCGCACCCGCGCCGCCGACGTTCGTCACCTTCAGCGCGCTGGTGCCGCTCGCCGTGCCGCCGCTGACGATCAGTTTGTCCGACGGCGCACCATCGCCGGCGAGCGTCGTGTTCATCGCGAGCGTCGCGTTCTGGCCGACGTAGTTGCCCGCGACCGTCAGCGTGTTGCCCACGCCGCTGCCGCCGAGCTGCACGAGCCCCGCGTTGGTCAGGTTGCCATTGATCCGGAAATTGCCGGTCGCGCCGCTCGCGAGGCTCGCCAGCGCGTTCGCGACCGAGATCGTGCCGTTGTTCGTCACGTTGCCCGTCACGCTGCCATAGCCCCCGAGCGTTGCCCCCGCTGCCACCGTCACCGGGCCGCCACCGCCCAGCGCCGCCGATGCGCTCGTCGCGTCGCCGACGATCACGGTGCCCGCATTGACGTTCGTTCCGCCCGCGTAACCGTTCGTGCCGTTCATCGTCAGCGTGCCGCCGCCGAGCTTCGTCAGTGAACCCGCACCCGTGATGCCTTGCGTCAGTGTCGAGTTGAAACCCTGCGTATCGATCGTGCCGTTGTTGGACGTGATCGACACCGCGCGGCTCGACGCGAGATCGAACGCGCCGCCGAGTTGCAGCGTGCCGCCGTTGAAGGTCAGCGATCCCGACGAAGCGCCGAGCGCGTTGTCAGCCGCGACCGACAGCGTGCCTTGCGTGATCGTCGTGCCGCCCGAATACGTGTTGCCGCCCGCTGCAGCAGGCGCGACCGTCAGCGTGCCCGCACCGGTTTTCTCGACCGCGCCCGAGCCGCCGATCGTGCCGGTATAGGTGCCGGCGCTGTCCTGCTGGAAGCGCACGAGCCCGTTGTCGGTCACCGACAGCGGCAGGTTCGCTGCATTCGCCTGCAGCGTCGCGCCCGCGTTGACGATCGCGACGACCGATGCCGTCGTCGTGCCGAGCGTGCCCGTGAGGTTCAGCGTGCCGCTCTGCACCAGCGCGGTCGAGAACGTGCCGGTGCCGGCGCCGGCCCATGTCCAGTCCGTGCCCGCCATCGTCAGGCTCTGGAAATTCGTGAACGCATTCGCTGCGGTGCCGGTGCCTTGCAGCGTCACCGTGTTGGTGCCCGCGCCGCCGTTGGCCGTACCGACGATCTGCGAGCCCGTCTGCAGGATCAGCGTCACGTTGCCGTTGCCGCCCTGGATCGCGGTGCCGCCGCCGCCCTGGATCAACCCCGCGTTGGTGATCGTCGTCGCGCCGTTGGTCGAGCGCACGCCGATGCCGTTGTTGCTGATGATCCTGCCGCCAGCCTGGTTCGTGATCGTCGCGGTAAACGAGCTGCCGAGCGTGTTCGACACGACCGCGTCGACGCTGCCGCCGCTCGTCGCCGTGCCGGTGGTCTGGATCGTGCCGCTGTTGACCAGCGTGTCGTTGTTGCCCTGCATGTAGACGGCCGGCGCATCGCGGCCGTTCGACGTCAGCGTGCCGCTGTTGGTGATCGTGCCGTTGCCGCCGAGCAGCGACGCCGCGCGCGCGTTGTTGCCGGACGTCGTCACGGTGCCCGTGTTGACGATCCGGTTGCCCGACGCGCCGGGATTGCTTTGCCCCCACGCGGCCGTCATCCCGTACGCGTTGTTGCCCGTGGTCGTGATCGTGCCGTTGTTGACGAGCGTGTTGTTGTTGCCGTTCGCGGCCATCCCGTCGTTGTACTGACCGGTCGTCGAGATCGCGCCGGTCGCGCCGTTGGTAAGCGTATTGCCGTTGTTCACGCCGAGCAGCACTGCGCCACGGTTCGCGACGCCCGTGCCATTGCCGGACATCGACAGGTTGCCGTTGTTGGCGATCGTGCTCGATGTGTCGACGGAAAACGGCGTCGGCGTGGACGTCAGCACATAGCTGCCCGTCACCGTCGAATCGAGATTGATCGTCACGCCGGTACTGCCGGCCGTGGCCACGACCGAGGGGGCATTCGCGCCGGTACACGTGACTGTCGTGCCGCTGCCCGGCGCGGTGGCCGAGCATGCCGCATGGACACCGACCGGCATCGCACCGGTCAGGATCGCCACTCCACCCAAACCCAGATTCCGCGCCTTTCTTTTCATTTTTTCGCTCGCATTTATTGGTGACGTTATTGCTTCCAATCGGTGCGTGAAACGGGTTATATCACCTGTCTTGAAATAATCGCAAGATCCGAATGCGTGATATCGACGATCACGCGGTGATTAATTTCGCATCGGGAAACAATGGGAACGGAATTGCCGCTATGCAGCATGCGAAGCCGGGGCGGGTGCGGCGGCGGGGCGGGACGGAAAGCCGGTTGAATTTGCCGGCTTTCGCTTATATGCACTCAGCGAACGTGACGCACTCCGAAGCGATCGGAAAATTTGACGTAATTCGATGAATAATGGGCCGAGCGGGATGTCGCCCGACATTTGACGATGTTGCTTCGCACGATGGTGCGCCATTCAAACGCGGGCGTATTTCCGGATATCCGCGCGGCGGCGACGACATGCATGTTCGCCAATCGGATGCCGGCCATCACGGCCGGCACCGGCGAACGATCAGCCCGCCTGCGGCGCGACAGCCTCCGACATCGCAACCGGCTGCGCGAACGCGGCCGACGCCAGTTGCGTACGTGCGTCACGGGCCATGCGGTTGAACGCCACGCGCTGTTCGCCCGTCAGTTGCGCCGCTTTGGCTGTGTGCACGAGTTCGATCGGATCGACGAGGCGGGCATGCCGGCGCACCTCGAAGTGCAGATGCGGGCCGGTCGCCGTGCCGGTGCTGCCGACCGCACCGACACGCTGCCCGCGGGCGACGCGCGAGCCGACACGCAACGCCGGCTCGAACGCCGACAGGTGCGCGTAGTACGACGCGTAGCCGCCGTCATGCCGAATCACCACGTACTTGCCGTAGCCGCGCGGCTCGGTGCCGATGAACGTCACGACGCCGTGCGCCGACGCATGGACGGCGCGACCCGTCGGCGCCGCGAGATCGACGCCCGAATGCACGTGACGCGCACCGCTCACCGGATGCACGCGCGCGCCGAATTGCGAGCTGATGCGCGTCGCGGCCACCGGCATCGCGAAGTGTGTGCCGGCGAGCGGCATGCCGCCGAGGTCGTAATAGGCGCCCGACGAGCCGGCCTGCGGGACGAACCACACGGCCGCGACGTGCTGCCCGCGAAAGCAGACGTCGAGCGCCGTCACGCGTACACGGCCCGGCCGCGTTGCATCGTGGTCGGGCTCGAATGCCACGCGGAAGGTGTCGCCATGCGCGCCGCGCTGCTTCGGATCGACGCGCCCGGCCAGCATGCGGACGATCTGCGCGGCGACGCCGGCCGGCAGATCGGCGCGCGCCAGCGACGCGTGGAGGCTTCCGACGATCGCACCGGCGCGCGTGCCGCGATCCGGCTGCGCGAGCGTGAACGGCTCCGCGGATGCCAGATCGACGGGACCTTGCGCGAACGCCGGCTGCGCGCTCATCGCGGGCAACGCCGACGCCAGCCCGTAATCGAACCGCGACGCATAGCCGCGTTCGACCGCACCGCGTGCGGTCTCGCACAGCACGCGATACGCGACACAGGCGCCGAAGCGCGCCACCGGGTCGGCGCGCCCTATGTCTGCCGACACGTTCAACGCAAGCGACGCATAAGCGACGTCGAGCGGCGTGGCTGACGATACACGCAGGCCGCCCCACGTCGTGCGCGCGGAATTGAAGAAAGGCACGTCGCCAAGGTCGGTGGTTTCCGCCTCCAGGGGTGCGAGCGGCGCGGCGTCGTGAAACGCCTGCGCTGCCGCGCCGTGTGCGCCGGCCACGCAGGCCGCCGCGACGATGCCGCGCAGGAACGCGCGGCCCATCGGGAAACGGTGAACGCCGCGTGGTGCGGGTCGACCTTGTTCGCGTGCGACACGGAAACGCAGGTCTGACCGCATGACGTCGTCACTCGCTATTCAAAGAAAAATCGGGGAGAACCGGATATCGCAGAAGGGCCTGCATCGCGACCCGGCAACCTGAAAGCGAGTGTATCGGCGCCACCAAAACGGCTAAATAGGACGAGTCTCATTTAATACGAAAGTCGATTAGTACCAGTTCGAAAACATGATTCGGCGCAGTGCGGCATTCGACCCCATGCATTCGCGCGAACCATCGTGCGCCGTGTACGGTCGAACGCTGCCGGCGCGCGGCACACGTCGCGCCCTCTGTTTTTCAACCCGGAATCCCTTCATGTTTCTCGATCAACTACATCCGGAACGCTGGACGTTCCTGTGGAACGCGTTGTCCACCCTCTCCGTCAAGCTGGCCGCCGGCCTGGCGCTGCTCGTCGCCGGCTGGTGGCTGTCGAAACGCATCGGCAACTGGCTGAACCGGCTGCTCTCGAACAAGGAGCGCGTCGACGACACGCTGCGGCCGATCCTCTGCGACGTCGCGGTGTGGGGCATCCGCATCGTCGCGATCGTCGGCGCGCTGTCGCAGCTCGGCATCGAAACCGCGAGCATCGTCGCGGTGCTCGGCGCGGCCGGCCTGGCCATCGGGCTCGCGCTGCAGGGCACGATGCAGAACATCGCGGCCGGCATCATGCTTCTGCTGCTGCGGCCGTTCAAGGTCGGCGACTACATCGACGGCGGCACGGGCGTCGCGGGCACCGTCGAAGAGGTCGGCCTCTTCATGACGCGTCTCACGAAGCCGGACGGCATCTGCGAATACGTGCCGAACAGCGCGCTGTGGGGCAGCGCGATCCGCAACTACACGCGCAACCCGACGCGCCGCCTCGATCTCGAAGTGGAAGTGTCCGTGCATGACGATATCGATCGCGCGCTCGATGCGCTGCATGCGCTGGCCGTGGCCGATCCCGACGTGCTGCAGGACCCCGCGCCGGACGTGATGGTGATGCGCTTCGACGACAGCACGGCCGTCGCGAACCTGCGCGTGTGGACGCATACCGACAAGTTCTGGGCGATGCGCTGGCGCCTCGCGCGCCAGGTGCGCAAGACGCTCGACGATGCGGATTGCGCGCTGCCGATCCGCACGCGGGAGCTGCACATCGTGCACGACGCGGAGCGCCGCGCGGACGGTGCGCGCGTGCGGCAGATGTAATGGCGCACATAGCCGCATCGGTTTCCCGGCCGCTTCGCGTGCAAATCGGACCCGTCTGATTCACTGCGCGGCGTCACCTCGCGACAATGGCCGTGCTGGACGAAACGGTCATCTCGTCCGGCACGCAATAGCGAATCTCTCCGTTCATTGCCACCTTCCGCGGGTGGCATTTTTTTGCCTGCCGATCCGATGCGCGGGCATGCAATCAGGAAACCTCAATGAAAGAACGCGCCACCGTCCTTTGCCGACGCGGCGACCGGATCCTTCTGGTCGCCCGGTTGAATGCCCGCTGGGCGCTGCCCGGCGGCAAGCCGCATCACGGCGAATCGTTGCGCGACGCGGCGCGGCGCGAACTGCTCGAGGAAACCGGGCTCGCATGCGGCCACGCCCGCTACCTGTTCCGGGTCGCGGGCACGCACAAGCTGCACCACGTGTTTCTCGCCGAGATCGATCCGGATGCGATCGCGCGCCCGATGAACGAGATCGCGCATTGCGCGTGGATCGACCGCGAGTCCGTCGCGTCGCTGCATTGCAGCCAGCCGACGCCGCTCATCATCGAGCTCGCATTCGACTGGCTGCGGCAGCCCCGCCTCGTGCCGGGTGTGGTCGATCGCGACGTGTTCGCCGGTATCGCGGCCTGAGGTCTTCGCCTGCGGTTGACGCGCGACACTCATTTCGCATCTCGACACAGCGCGAGATCACTCCACCTTCAGAGACCTGCTTGACGCCTGGTGCTAGATGTTTGCTGCCTAATGGGAGAATTACCTCATGCGTACAACAATCGACATCGACGACGACGTTCTCGCATTCGCCCGAGAACGTGCAAGGCCCGGTATGAGTGTCGGCAAGGTCATTTCCAAGCTCGCTCGCGCGGCATTGCAGCGAACGACAACCGAGCATACAAGTCGCAACGGAGTGCCGCTGATACCGGTCTCGTCGACGACCCGTCCGGTCACGCTCGATACCGTCAATCGAATTCGTGACGATTCGCTTTGATTTCTTGAGCGTCAATCGAAGGAGAACCGAGGCCGCGACGCTCATCAGGTTGCGTTCAGCCGTTCGGACTCGTTTCCGCTCGAAGCGGCGCGGGCTGGATGGGAGGCGACGACACGCCAACCGGCCCCGCCGCTGGAACCGGCACTCGCCACAGCCAGTAATTTGCACAAAGATGGATTCGACCGACTCTCCATCGTAGCCGCGCGAGCTGGTCACGATACGGCTCGAGTCCGCCGCTTGTGCTTCCCTTCAACGACCGCGCAGCACAGCCCGGTCAACTTCGCCGGCGAAGCGTTGACGTTGGCCGCACGATACTCCTGCGCTCCCACGGAACCCCGCTTCCCGCCCCGCCATTCCGGAAACCCGGACGCACAAAAAACCCCACAAAAACAGGGATATTCAGCGTCTGCGACACGTTGTCCGAGTTCGGTTATATTACGCGCCCCTTGCCATCCCGCCCCTGCAAAACGCGTCGCACGCGGCCTCTTTCAACGCAGCCTGGAGCGCCGTCCGCTCAGGCTTGCCGCCAAGGCCCGGAGGCGCGGCGCATCGTCGCGACGCGCGCGCTTGCCGGCTCGCGGGAAGCCGATCCGAAGGTGTCCTTCCGAATGGCTTCACGTGCGCAAATGCAACGGCGCGCGGCGTCGATCCGGAGTTCCGGATTTGCGGTCCGGATCTCCGGATTAGTGTTTCGGCGTAACGGAACCGCGGGAACCGCGCGCCGGGCGGCATGGCAAACCGATGCATCCAAGTTGAAAAAGGGATCTGCTGTGATCAAAACGTTACGGGTAATACTGTCGGCGCTCGCGCTGTGCGTCGCGACATCGTCCGCGCACGCCGCCGACACGAAGAAGGTCGACGTCCTGCTGGTGGGCGGCGGCATCATGAGCTCGACGCTCGGCGTCTGGCTGCACGAACTCCAGCCCGACTGGTCGATGACGATGGTCGAGCGCCTCGACGGCGTCGCGCTGGAAAGCTCCAACGGCTGGAACAACGCCGGCACCGGCCACTCGGCGCTCGCCGAGCTGAACTACACGCCGGAAAAGGCGGACGGCAAGATCGACATCTCGAAGGCGATCGAGATCAACGAGTCGTTCCAGATCTCGCGCCAGTTCTGGGCGTGGCAGGTGAAACAGGGCGTGCTGAAGAACCCGCACACGTTCATCAACTCGACGCCGCACATGAGCTTCGTCTGGGGCGACGACAACGTCCGCTTCCTGAAGAAACGCTACGAAGCGCTGCAGGCCAGCCCGCTGTTCCGCGGGATGCAGTATTCGGAAGACTACGACCAGATCAAGCAGTGGGTGCCGCTGATGATGGAAGGCCGCGATCGCAACCAGAAGGTGGCCGCGACGTGGACGCCGATCGGCACCGACGTGAACTTCGGCGAGATCACACGCCAGTTCGTCGGCTACCTGAAGACGCAGCCGAACTTCACGCTGTCGCTGTCGAGCGAAGTACGCGAGATCACGCGCAACGCCGACGGCACGTGGCACGTGTCGTGGGTCAAGCTGCACTCGGACGAACCGCCGCAAGCGGTCGACGCGAAATTCGTGTTCATCGGCGCGGGCGGCGGTGCGCTGCACCTGCTGCAGGCGTCGGGCATCCCCGAAGCGAAGGACTACGGCGCGTTCCCGGTCGGCGGCTCGTTCCTCGTGACCGACAACCCCGAGGTCGTGAAGCAGCATCTCGCGAAGGCGTACGGCAAGGCGTCGGTCGGCTCGCCGCCGATGTCGGTGCCGCACCTCGACACGCGGATCATCGACGGCAAGAAGATCATCCTGTTCGGGCCGTTCGCGACGTTCTCGACCAAGTTCCTGAAGAACGGCTCGTACTTCGACCTCGCGAAGAGCACCAACCTGCACAACGTCGCGCCGATGATGCGCGTGGGCGTCGACGAATTCCCGCTGGTGCAGTACCTCGCCGGCCAGCTGATGCTGTCCGACGACGACCGCTTCAACGCGCTGAAGGAATACTTCCCGAACGCGAAGAAGGAAGACTGGCGCCTGTGGCAGGCCGGCCAGCGCGTGCAGATCATCAAGCGCGACCCGGTCAAAGGCGGCGTGCTGAAGCTCGGCACCGAGATCGTCGCGTCGCAGGACGGCAGCATCGCGGGCCTGCTCGGCGCGTCGCCGGGCGCATCGACCGCCGCGCCGATCATGCTGAACCTGATGCAGAAGGTGTTCAAGGACAAGGTCGCGACGCCCGCGTGGCAGCAGAAGATCCGCCAGATCGTGCCGAGCTACGGCACCAGGCTGAACGACAGCCCGGCGAAGGTCGTCGAGGAATGGACCTACACGAGCGACGTGCTGCAACTCTCGCCGCCGCCGAAGATCGACCTGAGCGCGCCGGCTCCGTCCGGCGCCAGTGCCGCGCCGGCCCGACCGGCGAAGGCGTCGGCCGACATGGCGCTGTAACGCGCCGAACCGCGACACGCCACGCGAACCCGACGGGCGACCGTTGCCCGTTCGGGCCTGTTTCGCCTGAAAGGCGGACATCCTCTCGCCCCGGAGCACGGGGAGGCAGGCGGCGATCCACGGCCATCCGGGAGGATGGCCGTTTTTGCGTCTGCGCCCGGCGGCCCGGTGCCAGCCACCGGCCGCACGGTCGCGACACCCGGGCGAAATCGACCGATTGCGCCGGTTCCGCCGCATCCGGCCGGCGTAGCGCGCGGTATCCGCTAGAATTGCGGCACGCGCGATCCCGAATCGCCCTCCCGATCCATCATCCGCAGCGTCGCACCCTTACGCCACCGTCCGCACCGCCCCGCTCCCGCGGGTGCACGCGACCGCCGCGGCCGTGCGACGCCCGCGCCCGCAAAGGGCGCACAACCGAATTCAGCTGGAGAAAGACCGTGTTTACCTGCCGAAACCAGAGCTGCGGCACGCAGTGGGAGCAGTCCGACGTCGTCATCAAGGACGAGGGCCAGGGGCTGCTGTTCCGCTGCCCGCTGTGCGGCGCCCGCAACTATCTCGAACGCTTCGAGGACGACGAAGGCAATGTCGTCTACGAGCAGATGGAAGGCCGCCCCTACCTCGGAGACCTGTCTTGACCCAACCGACCGCCACGCCGTTCAGCGCGCTGCCGCTGACGCCCGCCACGCTCGCGAACCTCGCGCAGCTCGGCTATGTCGACATGACGCCGATCCAGGCCGCCAGCCTGCCGGTCGCGCTGGCCGGGCAGGACCTGATCGCGCAGGCGAAGACGGGCAGCGGCAAGACCGCCGCGTTCTCGCTCGCGCTGCTCGCGCGCCTCGATGCGCGCCGTTTCGACGTGCAGGCGATGATCCTGTGCCCGACACGCGAGCTCGCCGACCAGGTCGCGCAGGAAGTGCGCCGCCTCGCGCGCGGCGAGGAAAACGTGAAGGTGCTGACGCTGTGCGGCGGCACGCCGATGCGTCCGCAGGCGCAGAGCCTCGAGCACGGTGCGCATATCGTCGTCGGCACGCCCGGGCGCATCATGGACCACCTCGATCGCGGCAACCTGAAGCTCGACGCGCTAAATACGCTGGTGCTCGACGAAGCCGACCGGATGCTCGACATGGGCTTCTTCGACGACATCGCGAAGGTCGCGCGGATGTGCCCGACGACGCGCCAGACGCTGCTGTTCTCCGCGACCTATCCGGACGGCATCGCGAAGCTGAGCCAGCAGTTCCTGCGCAATCCGAAGGAAATCAAGCTCGCGGAACGCCACGACGACAGCAAGATCCGCCAGCGCTTCTATGAAGTGACCGAGGACGAGCGGCTGCATGCGGTCGGCCAGTTGCTGAACCACTACCGGCCGGTGAGCACGATCGCGTTCTGCAACACCAAGCAGCAGTGCCGCGACCTGCTCGACGTGCTGCACGCGCAAGGCTTCCACGCGCTCGCGCTGCACGGCGAGCTCGATCAGCGCGAGCGCGACCAGGTGCTGATCCAGTTCGCGAACCGCAGTTGCTCGGTGCTGGTCGCGACCGACGTCGCCGCGCGTGGGCTCGACATCGCGCAGCTCGAAGCGGTGATCAACGTCGACGTGACGCCCGACCCCGAAGTGCACGTGCACCGCATCGGTCGCACGGGCCGCGCGGATCAGGACGGCTGGGCGCTGAGCCTCGCGAGCATGGACGAGATGGGCCGCGTCGGCGCGATCGAGCAAGCGCAGAAGCGCGACGTCGAATGGCATCCGCTCGCCGAACTGACGCCGGCGGACGACAGCGTGCTGCTGCCGCCGATGGAAACGCTGCAGATCCTCGGCGGACGCAAGGACAAGATTCGTCCGGGCGACGTGCTCGGCGCACTGACCGGCGACGCCGGGTTCGACGGCAAGCAGATCGGCAAGATCAACGTGACCGAGTTCTCGACCTATGTCGCGATCGAGCGCGGCGTCGCGCGCGACGCGCTGCGCAAGCTCAATGCCGGGAAGATCAAGGGCAAGCGGGTCAAGGTCCGATTGATGGACGAGGAGTAAGCGGGCCGCGGCGCGGGCGGTCGCGGTACCGCCGCGCCCCGTGCGTCACGCGAGTTCGGGATAGCCGTGTGCAGCGGCTTCCCGCTCGAACCGCGCAATCGCGTCGTAGTCGGCCGGCGACAGCCGGTCGAATCCCTTCAGCCTCAGCACGCGCGCGCGCTGCGCATCGGCCGCGACCGCGCGATCGAGCGCATCCTGCAATGCGCCGACCTGCGCGTCCGCCAGCGCCCGCGATGCGATGAACGGCAATCCCGGCGCGGATGCCGTCATGCCGACGATCCGGATGTCCTTCAGCAGATCGGGTAGCGCGTCGCGCACATACGCGAACGTCACGCAGTCGATCGCCGCGCAATCGGCCTCTCCCGATGCCAGCGCACGCAGCACGTTCAGGTGCGAACCGAACGGCGTGACCGAGCCGAAAAACCGGCCGTCGTGCGCATGCGGCGCGATCGCGTGCCGGAATGCATTCATCCCGCTGTGTGAATCCTCGCCGTTGAAGGCGGCCCGCAACCCGCGGCATGCGGCGAGCGTCGTCGCGCCGCCCGCATGCGCGCGCGCCGACACGACCAGCACGCTGCTGTAGCGCGCGCCGTCGCAACCGTGCGCGTCGAACACCGGGGTCGCGACCAATCGCACGGCATCGCGCAGGCCCAGCATCCGGTACGGGTAGCCGCAGGTCTGCGACAGCAGCAGATCGTCGCGCCGCCACAGTGCATGCAGGTCGTCGAACGGCGCGTCGGGCAGCGCGACGTCGGCGGACCCGCCCGCGTTCGCGAACGCATCGAGCGCGTCGCGCAGCAGCGCGCGCCACAATTCGGCGTGGCGCGGCGTCACGTTGTACATCGGCAAGATTGCGATCCAGGGCTTCATGCGGACATTCTACGCATCGGCAGCGGCCCCGATGCTTATCGGCGCCAGCATGATAAGCAAATGCGAATCGATTGGTTGGCGTTGCCGCGCCGCCCCGGTACCGTTCGAATGCCTGTCGGCGCCGCCACCGCGCGCGACGCCGTGCAGGTCGACCGTGATCCGCGAGACACCAGCGCACCCGGGCCGAGCGCCCCGGTTCCATCGCTCGTTCCCCGCACTGCCCGATCCATCCCGCCTCAACGCCATGGCCGAATACTTCGACGTCGACCACGCGCGCGCGATTGCCGCGCTCGACGCCCGCTTCACCGCCCGCACCGAGTGGCCGACCTGGCTGCTGGTCGTCGTCATTTACGGCGGCTGGCTCGCCGTGCTGCTGCTCGTGCGCGACGGGCGCCTGTCGCTCGCCGCCGCGACGCCGCCGCTGATCCTGCTCGGCGCGTGGCATCTGTCGCTGCAGCACGAACTGCTGCACGGCCATCCGACGCGTTCCGCGTTCGTGAACAAGCTGCTCGGCTATCCGCCGCTGACCGTCTGGTATCCGTACACGCTGTATCGCGACACGCACCTCGACCATCACCGCGACGAAGACCTGACCGTGCCGGGCATCGATCCCGAAACGAACTACGTGACGCGCGAACGCTGGGCGCGGCTGCCACGTTGGCGCCGGGCGCTGACGGTCGCGCGCAAGACTTTCGTCGGGCGAATCGTCGTCGGGCCGCCGCTGGCCATCGCCGCGACGTTCGGCGATGCGTTCGCCGCGTTCCGGCGCGGCGACTTCCGTTATCTGCCGATGTGGTTGACCCACGTTGCCTGCGTGATCGCGCTGCTCGCGTGGCTGCAATGGGCGATCGGCGTGCCGTGGTGGTACTACCTGCTGCTCGTGACATGGCCCGCGCTGTCGCTCGCGATGATCCGCTCGCTGTACGAGCATCGCGCCGCACCGCATCCGAAGGCGCGCATCGCGATCAACGAAGCCGGGTTCGCGATGCGGCTGCTGTACCTGAACAACAACTATCACCTCGTCCATCACGACCTGCCGAAGCTGCCGTGGTACGACCTGCCGCGCGCGTACCGGATGCGGCGCGACGCATATGCGCGCAAATGCGGCGGCTTCGTGATCCGCGGCGGGTATCGCAAGCTGCTCGCACGCCATGCGTGGACGCCGACCGATCCGCCCGTGCATCCGTTCGACCAGGGCACGGCATCGCTGTCGACGGGCAGCGGCGTGAAAGTGGCGGTGGTCGACGAGGTGTTGCAGATCAGCACGTGACGTCGTCCGGCACGCGCTGCCGATCCTCCGGACTTGCGCGCCCATTCTTACGAAATGCCGACAATGCCGCTCGGCCGCACCCGAATTGCCAATTGCGTCGGCAATGCCCAGAATGGCGGCTCATCCGGGGCTTCCAACCACATTCGCCCCGGCTCCGCCGCACGGCCGCGCGCCGCATTCCCCGACGACGATGCAACCGAACACTCCACCCGGCGCGATCCGCACGCTCGGCCACGACTGGTCCGTTTCCGCGATCACCGCGGGTTTTCTCGCGGTCCTGATTTCCTATGCAGGCCCGCTCGCGATCTTCTTCCAGGCGTCGCAGGCCGCGCATGCGTCCAACGACATGGTGTCGTCGTGGGTCTGGGCGATCTCGATCGGCGCGGGCGTGTCGGGCCTCGTCGCCAGCTGGAAGCTGAAGGTGCCGGTCGTCACCGCGTGGTCGGCGCCCGGCACCGCGCTGCTCGTCGGCCTGTTTCCGCAACTGACGCTCAACCAGGCCGTCGGCGCGTACATCACGGCTGCGCTGATCATCCTGGCGATCGGCGTCTCCGGCTATTTCGACCGGCTGGTGCGCCACATCCCGCGCGGCATCGCCTGCGGGATGATGGCCGGCATCCTGCTGCCGTTCGGCATGCATGCGTTCTCGGCCGCGTCGGAGCAGCCCGCGCTCGCGTTCGGGATGATCGCGGCCTACGTGATATTCAGGCGCCTGCTGCCGCGCTACAGCATCGTGCTCGTGCTGCTGACGGGCGCCGCGCTCGCGACGCTGCTCGGGATGACGCATCTCGGCAACGTGTCGCCGAGCCTCGCACGGCCGATCTTCATCGCCCCCGAGTGGACGCTCGGCACGACGCTCAGCCTGGCGCTGCCGCTCGTCGTGGTCAGCCTCACCGGCCAGTTCCTGCCGGGGATGACGATTTTGCGCGTGTCCGGCTATCACACGCCGGCGCGCCCGATCATTATCGCGACCAGCGCGATGTCGCTGATCGTCGCGTGCTTCGGCGGGTTCACGATCGTCGTCGCGGCGATTACCGCGGCGCTGTGCACCGGCAAGGACGCGCACGAGGACGCGGACCGACGGTACGTCGCCGGGCTCGCGAACGGCGTGATCTATCTGATCGGCGGGCTCTTCGCGGGCACGATCGTCACGGTGTTCTTCGCACTGCCGAAGGCGTTCGTCGCGATTCTGGCGGGGCTCGCGCTGATCGGCGCGATCGGCGCGAACGTGCACGGCATCTTCGAGGACGAGAACCATCGCGAAGCGTCGGTGATCACGTTCCTCGCGACCGCATCGGGAATGACGTGGCTCGGGCTCGGGTCAGCGTTCTGGGGGACCGTGATCGGATCCCTGTCGTATGCGGTGTTGAACAAGGTGCGACGGCCTGCGTGACGCGCCGCGCGCCGACGCTTCGCTCAACGCGCATGCCGGCGCACCAGTTGCGCGAGGGCCTCCTCCATCGGAGTCGTACCGTACACCTGCTCCGACACGTCGGCCTCGACGTCGATCCGCCCCGCGTTGTGCACGTCGTACAGATCGACGATCAGCTGCGCATGGCGTTCGCTGAGCCCGGCGCGCAGCAGCGTCGCGCTCCACGTGTCGCGCGGCAGCTCGTGCGCGACGATCGCACGGCCCGCCGGCGCGCCCAACGTAGCCGCGATCGCCGTCACGCTCACCCGCCGCGGCCCTTCGACGCTGACGATGCGCGGCCCGCTGCCGCCTTCCGGCGCATCGAGCAGCAGCCGCGCCGCGACGACGCCCACGTCGGGCGCCCAGACCGTCGGAAACACCTTGTCGACCGGATGGTGGAAGCTCGGCAGCACGCCGGTGCCCAGCGCGACCGGCAGCACGCGGGCCCAGTTCTGCACATGCTCGGCCGACCGCAGCAGCGTCAATTGCGTGGGGATCGTCTTCAGCCGTTCCTCGAAGTCATGGAACAGGCGCGTGATACCCGTATTGCCTTCAAGCTCCGCGCCGTAATCCGACAACGCCAGCAGCGCGGGCGGCGGGTTCACGGCGAGCGCGGCGGTCGCCGCGTCGATCGTCCGCGTCATCGTCGCGGCCGGATCGGGGTCGGCAACCGGCACCGGGCACAGCATCTGCACGGCCTGCGCGCCGTCGATCGCCGCGGCGATCGCGTGCGCGTCGGTCAGGTCCGCGATCGCGACATCGCAGCCGAGCTGCGCGAACCGTTCACGATGGCGTGCGTCGCGCAGCACCGCGCGCACGGAATGGCCTGCGTTGCGCAAGGTCGTCACGGTCGACAGGCCGACGTTGCCGGATGCTCCGAAGATCACGAACACGATTCGCTCCTGATGGGTGAAAGTGCTGTGATTGTCGGCATGCGCGGCCCGAGTGGCGCGCAGGGAGAGATGAATCGAGCAGGAAAGGATGACGGGATGAACGGCCGTGGCCATGCGGGCTGCTCGATCTGACACCGATCGCTTCAGGTCGGGCGATGTGCCGATCAAGAGGAACAACACACCTCAAACGAACAGCCGCTCACATCCGACGCGTCGCGCTTCAACAGCGCTCGTGGGCGCCGGAGAAGCGAGCGCGGCAATTGTCCAACACCCTGTTTGTTGGACAATTGCCGTCGAATCAAATGCAACGCCCGTGCACCGCTGTTTCGTCATGCGTCCCTGCCCCCGTCCTCACCGTCATAAGCCAGCCGCAATCCGCCCCGCGCGCCCGACCGCGCAATCTCCGTCGGCGTCGCGCCGAGCACGCGGTTCATCCAGTTCGCCATGTGGCTCTGATGCGCGAACCCGGCTTCCAGCGCAATCTGGCTGATGCTGAGCCGGCCTTCGAGCAGCAGCGCCTTCGCACGCTCCACCCGGCGCCGCACGACGTACTGGTGCACGGGCATCCCGAGCGTTTCGCGGAACAGCACCTTGAAATGCGGCACGCTGATCGACACGAGCGCCGCGAGCTCGGCAAGTGTCATGCGCCGGTCGAGATTCGCTTCGACATAGTCGATCACGCGCGCCGCGGCCTTCGGCGCCAGCGTGCGCCGGCGTTCGCGAAACGCCGGCTGGCCGTCGACCAGCCGCGCGACGAGCGCCGTGCACAGACTTTCCGCGTAGAGCGGATCCGATGCGTCTTCCGCTTCGAGTTCGGCGGCCATCGCCCATGCGATGTGCTGCAGCCGCGGATCGCGCACCTGCAGCCGCCGACGGATCTGCGCGTGCGACGGCTTCAGTTCGAGCTGCTCGACCGTGCGCCGCACGAAGGTGTCGCTGAGCGCGATGTGCAGGATCCGGCAGTCGGCGCTGTCGGTCCACTGGCCGGGCAGGCCGGCCGGAATCACGTCGACGTCGCCGTGCGCCTGGATACGCGACACGCGCTCGCCGTCGCAGACGCAATCCGCCCGCACCGGCGCGCCGATATGCACGCCGATCCGGTGATGCTCGGCTGCCGGAATCCGGTACGTGCCCGCGCGGATCTCCAGCAGCGACGCGCCGAAGCCGTGCCAGCCGAGCCCGCGGCTGGAGCGCAGGCTAACCGGGACGCCGTTGTCCGTCGGCGCGGCAAGAATCGGATCGCTCATCGATGGTCTCCACGAGATCGGGTGCCGAATGCGCATTGTGACGCGTTTCGCGCCGGCGTGCCGGCCCTGCCCGGCCGTCTCCGAATCCAGCAGAAAAAGATCATCCGTTTCTGCTCGGGACGATCCTTGCGTGCGCGCCGACGGGCGCCGCGCCGCTTACGATCGGCTCGTCCGACACCAACGGAGCCCGTCATGCCCCATTACTGCCCGCAACGCGCGGCGTTCATTGCCCGCTCGCGCTGCGCCGCCCGCCCGTCATCCGGCCCCCACGCCCGTCACGGCCGCACCGCCATCGCCGCGTGGTGCCTGCGCATCGTCGGCTGGTACCGGCTCGAACGGCTGCTCGCGTCGATTCCCGACAGCAACGACGATTTCGGGCTCGTCTGACCGGCCGGTCGACACCCCGCCTACTTGCGCCGCCGCTCGTGCGGCGCCACCGTCGCGCCGTCGATCACCGGCGCGCCCTGCTTGATCAGGAAGTCGCGAAACAGCCCCGTCACCTGCGAGATGCGCCGGTCGGCGAGCGTCACCACATACCATTCGCGCTCGATCGGGTTGCCGGGGAACGGCAGTTGCCCGAGCAGCCCCGTGCGCAGTTCGAGCGCACACGCGTGCAACGACAGGAACGCGACGCCGAGCCCCGCTTCGGCCATCTGCTTGATCGCCTCGTTGCTCGACAGTTCGGAGCCCACATGAAAGCGGTGGCCCGCGTTCTTGAACAGGCTCTCGACGGTCGAGCGCGTGCCGGCGCCGCGTTCGCGCACGAGCAGGTGCGCGGATTCGAGATCCTTCAGCGCGACGCGCTTGCGCCGCATCAGCGGATGGCCTGGCGCCGCGACGAACACCATCGGGTGCTTCGCGAACTCGACCGCATGCGTACGCAGTTCCTTCGGGGCGCTGCCCATCACCGCGAGATCGATTTCATGCGTCGCGAGCATGCGGATGATGTCGTCGCGATTACCGACCTTGAAATACGTCTTCACGTGCGGACGCGTCGCGGTGAATTTGACGAGCAGCGGCGGGATCAGGTACTCGGCTGTCGTGATCGCGCCGATCCGCAGCGTGCCGCCGAGATCGCCCGTCAGCGCGGCCACTTCGTCGCCGGCCTCGCTCCACAGATGCAGGATCTCGCGCGCGTAGCGCGCCACGATCTCGCCGGCCGCGGTCAGTTGCACGCCACGCCCCACCCGCTGCAACAACGCGGCGCCCACGGCCTCCTCGAGCAGCCGAACCTGCAGCGACACGGCCGGCTGCGTCAGGTTCAGCTCCTCGGCCGCGCGCGACACGCTGCCGAGCCGCGCAATCATGTCCAGCGCCTTCAACTGCCGGAACGTCGCGGTCTTTCCTATAAGTGAATACATATGAGTCGCTTATAAACATTAAATTGTTCGAGTGGGTTCGAAACTATATCGTCGGTTCCTGAGCAATGTCATCCGAATCGTCATTCAGCGGGAGCCCAACATGGACAACACCACGCCCAACCTTGCAACGGACCGCGCACCGCGCCTGCCGCGCATCGTGATCGTCGGCGGCGGCGCCGGCGGCCTGCAGCTCGCGACGCGTCTCGGCGATACGGTCGGACGCCGCGGGCAGGCCGACGTCGTGCTCGTCGACCGCTATCCGACGCACTTCTGGAAGCCGCTGTTGCACGAAGCCGCATCGGGCCATCGCGATCCGGCTTCCCACACGATCGAATACGCGGCGCAGGCGAAGCGCCACGGCTTTCGCTTCGTGCAGGGCGCGCTGCGGCGGGTCGATCGCGCGGCACGCACGGCGACGATCGCGGCCGTGCAGGATGCGGACGGCACGGAAATCCTGCCGCAACGCGTGCTCGACTATGACGATCTCGTGCTGGCGGTCGGCAGCGTGACGAACTTCTTCAACGTGCCGGGCGCCGAGCACCATGCGCTGCCGCTCGAAAACCTCGAACAGGCCGAGGATTTCCGCCGCAAGTTCCTTGCTGCCTGCACGAAGGCGAATCACCTGGCCGAACAGCAGCCGGCACGGCGCGGCGCGCCGATCTGCATCAACGTGATCGGTGCGGGCGCGACGGGCGTCGAGCTGGCCGCCGCGCTGCGGCATGCGGTCCAGCAACTGACGACGTACCGCTTCAAGGCGCTGGTGTCCGCGCGCGACGTGCACATCCGGCTGATCGAAGGCGGCCCGCGCATCCTGCCGGCGCTCGACGAACGGCTGTCCGGCAAGATGCACGCGCAGCTTCGCGCGCTGAACGTCGACGTGCTGACCGACACGCGCGTGGCGGAAGTCGGCGCGGATGCCGTGACGACCGCGACCGGCGAACGGCTCGCGAGCGACATCACGATCTGGGCGGCCGGCGTCGCGGGCCCCGCGATGCTGCGGGACATCGGCGACATCGCGCTCAACCGGTCGAACCAGGTGATCGTGACCGACACGCTGCAGACGCCTCACGATCCGCACGTGTACGCGTTCGGCGACTGCGCCGCGTGCCCGTCGACCGGTGCAGGCGGGTTCCTGCCGCCGCGTGCGCAAGTCGCATACCAGCAGGCCGTGTATCTGGTCGACGCATTCGCGCGCCGCGTCGCCGGCAAGCCGGTGGCCGGCTTCACGTTCCGCGACGCGGGCACGGTCGTGTCGCTCGGGCATGCGGGCGCCGTGTATCAGGCGGATATCGGCATGCGCTCACGCTCGCTGATCGTCGATGGGCTGGCGGCGATCGGGCTGTACAAGTTCCTGTATCGCAAGCACCTGTTCAGCGTGGTCGGCATGAAGCGCGCGCTGTTCCAGTCGCTGAGCCACTGGCTGCAAAGCCGCAACGAGCCGTCGATCAAGCTGCATTGATCGCGCTGTTCGCACGCAACATCGCGGCACGGCATATCGGGCAAGCATCGTCCGATATGCCGTTTTCCTATATGGATATGCGCGATTCAGCCGGAATGTGCGCCACGCCGGTGCATCACATCGAAGGCCGTCGATACGATGCACTTCATGCGTGAAATGCCGTGCGACGCGTATCCCGCGCCCGCTCTGGCTTGCCACCCCATTCATTAGTCGAATCGTATGAGTCGGCTATAAATATTGATTGGTCGCGTTTTCCGGATCGACGCTAAGGTGTGTGGCATTCCCGTCGGCGAACGGATCATCACGTTTCTGAAAAGGAATCACCGTGGTCATCGAAGCCATCGTCACCCGTCTCGACGCAGCATTCGCGCAGATCGAAGCAACGCCGGATTCGCGCGAGTCGCGCCATCAACGCGACGCGATCATCCAGTGGCTGGACCGGGCATCGGAAGAGGGATATCGACTCGGTCTCGTCACGACACTGCCGGCCGCGCGGCTCAACGACATGTTCGAAGGCCAGTTCGGCCGCGCGAACCTCGACCGCTTCTCGGTCGTCGTCACGGACACCGATCAACAGGACTCCCGATCGAATCGGCATCCGTTCGATGTCGCGTTGCAGGCGCTCGGCGTGCCGCGGGAGCGCGCGCTCGGGATCGCGAGCAGCGAACCGGAACGCCGCGAAGCCGAGCACTTCGGGTTGTCGCGCTGCGTGAACATCACCGATACGGTGCGCTCGATCGCATCGGCCGGGCTGCACTGAATGCCCGCACACGGGCCGGCCTGAGCCGGCCATCATCGCCGATCCGGCGGCAATCCGACGATTGCCCGACCGCATCCTGACATTCTGCTGTCAAAGTCGCTTGCAACACTTCGGGGCTCGACCACATTCCCCCGGAGACGGGACGACGCGCATGCGTATCGTCCCGTCCGTTGCCCGCCACGATGACACGCCCGACCCGCACCGCCGCCGCCCTCACGATTGCCTGCCTGTTGCTCGCCGCTTGCGGCGGGGATGACTCGACGCCGCCCGCCACGTCGGCCGACAACAACGGCACGGCGCCCGCACCGCAGCCTCAACCTCAGCCCGCGCCGGCCCCGGCACCCGCGACCTACTACCAGACGAAGACGCCGTACCGCCCGCAGCAGGACGCCGCGACATACGAAGCGCCGCCGGCCGGCTACGCGCCGGTCTATACCGAACTCGTCGCACGTCACGGCTCGCGCGGGCTGTCGGGCTTCAAGTACGACGGCGCGATCTACGCGATGCTGGTCAAGGCCGAGGCCGACGGTGCGCTGACCGCACTCGGCGCGCAGCTCAAGGCCGACACGTACGCGATGATGAAGGCCAATGCGCTGCTCGGCTACGGCGTGCAGGGCATCTCGACGCCCGGGTACGGCAACCTGACTCAAACCGGCATCCGCGAACATCAGCAACTCGCCGCGCGTCTCGCGCAGCGGCTGCCCACGCTGTTCTCCGCGGGCAACCGGCAGGTGGTGGTCGTCAACTCGGGCCAGGATCGCGCGGTCGACAGTTCGACGTATTTCTCGGCCGCGCTCGTCGCCGCGCAGCCGGCACTGGCGCCGGCCATCACGCTGCCGGCCGCGCCGGCCGGCTATCCGGCGAGCGCACCGGTCGCGCAGCCGGCCGGCACCAACCGTTTCCTGCTGTATTTCCACTCGCTGAAGCCGGCCACCGATCTCGTGACCGACACGAGCGATCCGTACTACGCGACCTATCAGGCGAGCCAGGCGTACCAGGCCTACGCAAACGACGCGACGGTGGCCGCCAAGCTGAAAGCGATCAAGGCCGCGCCGCAGGCGGCCGAAGTCGCGCAAACGGTGCTGTCCGCACTCGTGTCGCCGGCCTTCATCGCGAAGCTCGGCTCCGACGGCTACACGTTCGCGAACACCGGCACCTATGCGTTCACGTCGACGGACGGCAAGTTCACCAACACGCTGAAGGGCGACGGCAAGACGAAGATCGCGACGGCCGTCGACGCGGTGAACGTGCTGTACAACCTGCTGCAGGTTGCGCCCGCCATGACCGCGGAAACCGGCGGCGTCACGATGGAGAAGTACATCGGCGCCGAGCAGGCGCAGTATCTCGCGTATCTGCAGGATGCCGAGGACTACTACCAGAAAGGGCCCGGCATCCAGGAGGCGAACCCCGTGACGTACCGGATGGCGAAGGTGCTGCAGGACGACTTCTTCGGCGAAGTTGACGCGATCGCGCGCGGGGACCTGACGCACGCCGCGAAGCTGCGCTTCACGCATGCGGAGATCGTGATTCCGTTCGCGTCGATCATGAACCTGAAGAACGTGTTCGTGCCGACGCCGCAGGCGCAGACGTACACGTATGCGAACAACCCGTGGCGCGGCGACCAGGTGTCGCCGATGGCCGCGAACATGCAGTGGGATGTCTATCGCAACGGGTCGCGGCTCATCGTGAAGATGCTGTACAACGAGCGCGAGACGGATTTCCAGGCCGCGTGCGACGGCGCGAAGATCGCGCCGGGCAGCCACTTCTACGACTACGCGGGGCTGAAGCAGTGTTACGGGTATCAGTGACGTGAAGCGCAGCGCCGCAGCCTGCAGCGGTGTGGCCGGCCGGCATCTCGCGCCGACGAACTCGCGGCGGCTCGCCGGGTCGAACGAGCATCGTCGGAGGACTCCCATGAAACGCGTCGCGCTTGCCGCCGTCCTGACCCTGTTTGCCGCCATCGGTGTGCCGGCTATCGCCGGTACACCATCGGGCGCCGCCTCGGCGGCCCCGACTCAGGCATACGCAAAGAATTGCGTACCGTCGCGAGACACCGCCCAGGGCGCCGGTTCATCCTCCCATGCGCCGCCGATCCGCGTCTGCGTCGGCGATTCCGACACGCAACTGAACCTGCCGTGGTTCCTGACCGATGTCCTCACCGCCGTGGACACGCACCAGTCGCCCGGCGGCCTGCTCCGCAAGATGCGCAACGATTTCTGAATCGCCGCCGGCACCGCATCGTTCATGACGCGTCGGGACGCTTCAGCACCTGGATGAACGTGCCGACGATGCCGGCGCACATCGCGGGGTCGGCAATGCGCTCCAGCGGCACCCGCCATCCCGCCATCCCGCCATTCTTCGTTCGACAGCACGCCGTGCACGACGCAAGCACGCGAACGAGCGAATAGTGGCGGGCCTCTGCGTCCACCGAAATCCGGATCCACGGCGAACCGCCGTCCGCCGCGGCGGCGCCATCGGTCACGATGACCGCTGATGCGGCATTTTCTTCCATCGCAACGCTCCGGTTTGACGCCCCGACAGCAGACAGCCGACAACGGCGCCGTATGAAAATGTTTCTTTTTGAGACACAATCGCGAAATCGCATCAATATTTAAACAACAATATTTCGCAATGGCGCGCCGCATCTTATACTTGCCGCGCACCATCCTCGTGCCAAGAGACGGTGTCTTTCGTCCCGGCTGCACACACTGTGCGGCCGGGGCTTTTTTCGGTACGCTGCGTCGATATACATGCGGGATGCGCGCATGTTATTACGGAATGCTGCCGGATAAATGGCCGATCGCGACAGGCTCGTGCCGATGCCCGTCGCGACGGCCGAATCGACCGGCGCCCCGAAACCGGCGCGAGCCGCAGGGCCCGAATCAGGCATGCGGCATGCGCGCGGTTTGCACATCGACCGGTTCGACTTGCCACGCCATGCGTACAACACCAAAGGCAACCGCAGGACTGTGGGCACTCACGCCCGGCTCGAAGCCCCTTTTCCACCGCCGCGACGCGTGGCCGCGCATCGTGTTTCTCGCCGCGGCAATCATTTGCGTGCTCGTGCCCGCGTTCGCGATCGTGCTGGCCGACCGCTACGCGCGCGATGCCGTCACCGCGCATGAGCGCGTCGTGGCAAACGACATCGTGACCTCCGTGGACCGCATCCTGGACGGCGTTCGCCTTCGGCACGCGGACGAGCTGACCGCACTCGTCGGACGGCCCTGTGCGACGGTGTTCCGAACGCTGGCCGAAGTGGGCACTCGCCTGCGCTACCTGCGTGCGGTCGCGCTGGTGAACGACGGGCGCGTCATGTGCTCGTCGGCGCTCGGTTCGATCGACCTGCCGCTCGCCGCCTATGCACGCGAACCCGACCCAGGCTCGACGGTCGTCACGCTGCTGCGCCAGACGCCGTTCCAGCACGACATTCCGGTGCTGTCCGCGTTTCGCGCCACCGCGCGCGGCGCGGGCGTCCTGTACCTGATCGAAGGCGACTACGTGGCCGACGCGCTCGCCCACGGCACCGGCAATGAAGCGGCAACGGCCACGCTGTCGATCGCGGGTTCGGGCCGTCTCGATCAGCACGGGAAGTTCACGCCGGAAACGGACGCAGGCCCCGCGGGCGGCAGCACGATCGCTTCGCAGCGCTGGCCGTTCACGGTGTCGGTCATCGCATCGACGCACTACGCGTCGCAGGTCCAGCGCCACTACCGGTTGATCTGCGCGACGATCGTGCTGCTGGCCGATAGCCTCGTGATGGCCGCCTACCTGCTCGCGATGGCGCCGCGGCGGCTGTTGCTGAAGGCCGTGCGCCACGCGCTCAGGCGCAACGAATTCCATGTCGTGTACCAGCCGATCGTCGACGTGCGGACGCGCAGGACGGTCGGCGTCGAAGCGCTGCTGCGCTGGCACCATCCGAAGTGGGGGGCCATCAGCCCGGCCGTGTTCATCCCGCAGGTGGAATCGAGCACCGTGCTGCCGAAGGTCACCGAATTCGTGCTGCGCACCGCCGTGTCCGAGCTGACCGCGCTGACGCCGTCCGCGCCGCTGCGCATCGCCGTGAACGTCGCGCCTCGGGACCTCGAGCGCGGGCGGTTCGTGGCCGTCGTCGAGGAGGCGATCCGTGCGCTGCCGCCCGGCTTCACGCTGGTGCTCGAAGTCACCGAGCGCATGCTGCTCGAGAAGAACGCGCGAACCACCGAGATCTTCCAGACACTGCGTTCGAAAGGCGCGAAGTTCGCGATCGACGATTTCGGCACGCATCACAGCAATCTCGACATGCTGTCGCGCTTTCCGTTCGACTACGTGAAGATCGATCGACAGTTCGTCTCGCAACTGGACCATGGCAGCGCGAGGCTGATCGAGGGGATCGCGGCCGTCGCGCATCACTACGGCCTGAAGATCATCGCGGAAGGCGTGGAGACGGAAGCGCAGCATCGCGCACTGCATGCGGTCGGAATCCAGTACGCGCAGGGCTACCTGTACCAGCGGCCGCTGCGCGCGGAGAACCTGAAGCGAGATTTCGGATGGGCGACGGTGTAGCGGCGCCGCGGACGGCGACTACTGCGCGCCGTATTGACCGCCGAGGTGCACGCGGCCCTGCTCGATCCATCCTTCGAAATCGTCGCCGGTCTTGCCGTTCACGTACATGACGTCGTACCAGCGCCCGTGCGACTTGTAGACGGTCACCGAATCGCCGGGGACGATGAAGGTCCGCTTCGTCATGCACTGCGCGTCGGGCGCCGAGTAGAAATACGCGCGCCCCGCGCCGACGACCGTGCCGGACGCAGGCGGCCGGAAGTTGTCGTCCGGGCCGCTCGTGGCTGCATCGAGCTGCCTGCAATCCGCCGCGCTTTTTGCATGCGCGCCGTTCGCGCCCAGGCTCGCGCCGAGCACCAGCATCGCGACGCCGATGCGCATCGTCGCTTTCATCTGCATGATTCGTTCCGGATGCCGTATTTTTTCGGTTTGCCGGTTCGCGGCCGGCCCACGTTCAATCCTGCGCGACCGTCGTCGCTTCGACGTCGGCCGCTTCCGGATGATGCCCGAGCCGCGCGGAAATCGCCTGCCCGGCCTCCTTCAGCAACGCGACGTAATGCGCCTTCGTGTCCGCGCCGCACCGCATCGTCGGAAACGACAGCGACAGCCCCGCGATCACGCGATCGAAGCGGTCGAATACGGGCACCGCGAGACACAGCAGGCCATCTTCCTGCTCCTCGTTGTCCTCGCCGTAGCCCTGCCGCCGCACGTGCGGCAGGATGCTCATCACCGCATCCGCAGACGCGAGCGTTTTCGCGGTCGACTTCCTGAACTCGATGCCGGCCAGCACCGCCCGCGCGTCGCCGGGCGGCATCCATGCGAGCAGCACCTTGCCGATCGCCGTGCTGTACAGCGGATTGCGCCGGCCGATGCGCGACTGCATGCGCAACCCGTAATCGGCGTCGATCTTGTGGATGTAGATGATCGCGTCCTCGTCGAACGCGCCGAGATGCACGGCTTCGCGCGTCAGTTGCCCGATGCGGCGCATCTCGAGATCGGCCTCGCGCACGAGATCCACACTCTCCAGGGCCTTGCTGCCGAGTTCGAACAGCCGGATCGTCAGCCGGTAGCGATCGGTCTCGCCTTCCTGCGCGACGTAGCCGAGCGCCTTGAGCGTCTGCAGGAAGCGATGCACCGTCGTCTTCGACATGCCGAGCTGGTGCGACAGTTCGCTGATGCCGATCTCGCGGCGCTCGCCGAGCGCGGCGAGGATCGTGAAGACCTTGCCGACGGCGGCAACCGAATCGGGCTTCTCGACGGCGCCTGCCGCCGAAAGGTCCGCCCCGGTTTCCTGGTTCGCCTGATCGCGCTTGCGCTGCCTGGGCGTTGCTGTCATGTCCGTGAATCCGTGAGATGCGAATCGGGAGAGCATAACGCGTTCGTCTTGCGATACGGTCAGCGCGCGAGCCAGCCGCCGTCGACGGCGAGCGTGTGACCGTGCACGTAGTCCGACGCGCGCGACGCGAGGAACACCGCCGCGCCCGCGAGATCGTCCGGCACGCCCCAGCGGCCGGCCGGGATGCGGGCGAGGATTTCGTCGCTGCGCCGGCTGTCCTCGCGCAACGGCGCGGTGTTGTCGGTCGCCATGTAGCCGGGCGCGATCGCGTTCACGTTGATCCCGCGCGCGGCCCATTCATTCGCGAGCAGCCGCGTGAGGCCCAGCACGCCGCTCTTCGACGCCGTGTACGACGGCACGCGGATGCCGCCCTGGAACGACAGCATCGACGCGACGTTCACGATCTTGCCGCCGCGCCCCTGCCGCACCATCTGCCGCGCGACCGCCTGCGACAGGAAAAATACGCTCTTCAGGTTCACGTCGATCACGGCGTCCCAGTCGGCTTCGGTGAACTCGAGCGCATCGCAACGGCGGATCATGCCCGCGTTGTTGACGAGGATGTCGACGTGGCCGAACGCATCGACCGCGCCATCGACGATCCGCTCGACCGGCTCGAGCGTCGACAGATCCGCGCGCACGTCGACGAAACGCCGCCCCACGGCCGCCACGCGCGCCGACGTTGCATCGGACGACGAACGGTTCGCGCCGACGATGTCGCACCCGGCCGACGCGAGCGCGACGGCCATCGCCGCACCCAGCCCCGTGTTGCAGCCGGTGACGATCGCGACCTTGCCGGTCAGGTCGAACAGGCCGGCGAGCGCGGCATGCGCATCGGCGGCGGGAAGATCGGGCGTATCGCGTTTCATGATGTCAGCGCAGGTCGGCAACGGCGACAGGGTCCATGTCCTTGAACACCTGGTTTTCGCCGACCATCCCCCAGATGAACGTGTATGCCTTCGTGCCGACGCCGGAATGAATCGACCAGCTCGGCGAGATCACGGCCTGCTCGTTGTGCACCACCACGTGACGCGTCTCCCGCGGCTCGCCGAGCATGTGGAACACGGCCGCGTCGGCGGCGAGATTGAAGTAGAAATACACTTCCATGCGCCGCTCGTGCGTATGGCACGGCATCGTGTTCCACAGGCTGCCGGGCTCGAGTTTCGTCATCCCCATCGACAACTGGCAGGTCGGCAATACATCCGGCACGATGAACTTGTAGATCGTGCGGCGGTTGCTCGTGGCCGCGTCGCCGAGCGTTTCGGGCGATGCCTGCGCAAGCGTGATCGTGCGGGTCGGATAGGCCGTGTGCGCGGGCGCGCAGTTCAGGTAGAACTTCGCGGGCCGCGCGCGATCGTCGCTGCCGAACACGACACCCTGCCCGCCTTGCCCGATGTAGATCGCCTCCTCCGTGCCCACCGCATGACGCTGCCCGTCGACCTCGATCCAGCCCGGCCCGCCGATGTTGATCGCCCCGAGTTCGCGCCGCTCCAGCAGATGGCTCACGCCCACCGCGGCGCCGAGCGACGCCGGCACCTCGAGCGGCCGCGTGGCCGGCCACGCGCCGCCGACGATGATGCGGTCGATATGACTGTAGGTGAGCGTCAGCGCGTCCGGCGCGAACACGTTCTCCACCAGGAAATGCCGGCGCAGGCCGGCCGTGTCGAGCGCCTTCGCGTGTTCGCTGTGAATGCCCTGCCGCACTTCCATGCCGGTTCTCCATGGGAAACGGACACGCCGCCGGCACCGTCGCCGCCGATCGCCCTGATGAAGATTGAAGCACACATTTCTTGAATTCGGAACGTCGATCCGGATTTTCGATCTTGCACGGCGAATCGATAAATTCCTTTCGTATCAATGTCATTGCGTATTACGGGTATACGACTACCGCCGAAATTCACAAAAACGGACCATCGTTCCGAATGATGTCCTATAGTCAGTCGGCAGACATCATTCGACAACGGGACGCCTCGACGTCCACGGAGGAGACGTGAAGCTGAAACAGGCCATCGACCGCATTCCGGGCGGACTCATGCTGGTCCCGATGCTGCTGGGCGCGTGCGTGCATACGCTCGCACCGAACGCCGGGAAGTACTTCGGCTCGTTCACCAACGGCCTGATCGCCGGCACGGTGCCGATCCTCGCCGTCTGGTTCTTCTGCATGGGCGCGACGATCAACCTGCGCGCGACGGGCGTCGTGCTGCGCAAATCGGGCACGCTGCTCGTGACGAAGATCGTGGTCGCCTGGCTCGCGACGCTGATCGCCGCACAGTTCATCCCCGACGACGGCATCCGCACGGGCGTCTTCGCGGGCCTGTCGCTGCTCGCGATCACGACATCGATGGACATGACCAACGGCGGCCTTTATGCGGCCGTGATGCAGCAGTACGGCAGCAAGGAAGAGGCCGGCGCGTTCGTGCTGATGTCGATCGAATCGGGGCCGCTCGTCAGCATGCTGATTCTCGGCGCGGCTGGCGTGGCGGTGTTCGAGACGCGGCTGTTCGTCGGCGCGGTGCTGCCGTTCCTGATCGGCTTCACGCTCGGCAACCTCGATGTGGAACTGCGCGAATTGTTCGGGCGCTGCGTGCATCCGCTGATTCCGTTCTTCGGGTTCGCGCTCGGCAACGGCATCGATCTGAACGTGATCGCGAAGAGCGGGCTGCCGGGCATCGCTCTCGGGCTCGCGGTGATCGTCGTGACGGGCGTGCCGTTGATGCTCGCCGACAAGTTTCTGGGCGGCGGCAACGGGACGGCCGGGCTTGCCGCGTCGTCGACGGCCGGTGCCGCGGTCGCGAACCCGGCGATCATCGGCGAGATGATTCCGAAGTTCAAACCGATGGTGCCGGCGGCGACCGCGATCGTCGCGACCGCATGCCTCGTGACGGCGATACTCGTGCCGATTCTGACGGCGATGTGGGCGAAACGGGCGGCGCGGGCAAGCGGCGCGCCGCTGCCGTCGCTGGCCGCACGGCCCGCGCATGGAAGCCCGATCGAGCATGAAGGGCATGTGTGATGCGCTTTTGACGCCGTTCCCTACTCCTGTCACAGGAAATCCGTTCGCCATGTCATTGCTCGAGCGCTTCGGCGCCGCTGCCCGTTTCATCGCCGTTGCCGCGCTGCTTGCCGGAAGCGCCGCCGCTCATGCCGCCGATGCCGACGCCGAGCGCGTCGCGCATGCGGTCGAGCACCTGCGCGTCGCGATGCTCGACGGCGACGGCGCCGCGCTGCGCACGCTCGTCGAGGACGATCTCACCTACGGCCATTCGTCCGGCCAGTTGCAGGATCGCGCCGCATTCCTGAAGACGCTCGACGGCACGCATGCGTTCCAGTCGATCGCACTGTCGGGCCAGACGGTGACGGTGAACGGCGACAGCGCATGGGTGCGCCATACGTTCGATTCCGTCAACAATCTGCCGGACGGCAAGACGAGCACCGCGCATATCGGCGTGCTGCAGGTGTGGAAGCGGCATCCGGACGGATGGCGGCTGTTCGCACGGCAGGCGTATTTGCTGCCGAAGGAGTGACGGCGCGATCCTGCGGCATCGCGCAGCGCCGCCGCACTGCCCCGTTCCCGTCCCTCCGGAGTGCCGCGCGGCTCCGTTGCGTATCGCGCTACAACGCCATCCCGCCGTCGATCGTCAGGCTCGAACCCGTCATGTATCCCGATTCGGCGCTCGCGAGCCACGCAACCAGCGATGCAATCTCGTCCGGGCTGCCGGCCCGCCGCAGCGGAATCAGCGGACGAATCCGGTCGAGGTGATCGGCCGTCATGTCGGTCTCGACCGGCCCCGGCTGCACGTTGTTGATCGTGATCCCGCGCGGTGCGAGATCGACGGCGATGCCCTTGACCATCACGGCCACCGCGGCCTTCGTCATCGAATAGACGCTCGACCCCGGATGTCCGCTGCGCACGGCCGTGTTGCTGCCGATCGTGACGATCCGGCCGCCGTGCGTCAGGTGCGCGGCGCCGGCCTGGACGGCCAGGAACACGCCCCGCACGTTGACCGCCAGCATCCGGTCGAGATCGTCGACGCCGACCTCGGCCACGTCGCCCAGCTTCAGGATGCCCGCATTGACCACGACGACATCGAGCCGCCCGAAGCGCCCGACCGCCTGCGCGACGGCCTGGCGGATCTCGTCCGCGTTCGCGCTGTCGGCCCGGATCGCCAGCGCGGCTCGCCCGTTCGCTTCGATCGCGGCAGCGGTTTCCTGCGCGCGCTCGGGCGCCGAGACATAGGTGAACGCGACATCCGCGCCGTCCGCCGCGAGCCGCCGTGCGATGGCCGCGCCGATCCCGCGCGATCCGCCGAATACGATCGCGGCCTTGCGTACGCCGCCGGAAATGCCAGTCATGATTCGCTCCTTTATGGACTGATCAGTCAATAACTTGACAAAAAAACGCCGGCAGCCGTGCCGGCGCGTTGTGTTGCGTGTATTGGTATCAGCGCGCCCTGAGACGATCGGCCGCGAATTCCGCGGTCGTGCGCAACGCCTGCAGCTTCGATCCGGCACGTGCGCCGAGCTGGATACCTTGCATCGTCGTCAGGATGAAACTCGCAGCGTCGCGCGCATCGACCGCGCGGTCGATCTCGCCCGCCTCCTGCCCTTCGCGGACGCGCGCGACGACCTGCTTGTGCAGCATCGCACCCGCTTTATCGCGCAGCTCGGCCAGCTCGGGATCGGCCGTGCCGAATTCGCAGATCGCATTGACGCCCATGCAACCCAGCACGCGCTCGGCCGCGTTGCCGGCGATCACGCCGAGCAGCAGCGCCTCGATACCCGCGATCGCGGACGCCGGCGCCGTCAGGCGGGCGACGTGAGCCGACACGCTTTCCGACTGGTAGCGTTCGAGCGCTTCGACGTACAGACTGCGCTTGTCGCCGAACGCGTTATAGAGGCTCTGCCTGCCGATATGCATCGCGCTCAGCAGGTCGTCGGTGGACGTCGCGGCATAGCCCTTCTCCCAGAACACGCGCAACGCGCGCTCCAGTGCCTCGTCCCGATCGAATTCACGTGGTCTCACCATTGCCGCAGAATAGGCGTTATGGACAGAGCAGTCAATAAATAGATGTCGCTCCATCCCCATTTCGTCCATGCCCGCGTCAGGCACGGCCCTCTCCCAAGCGCTAAAATCCGGCGCCTGGGCATCCACGACGAGCAAGCGTTTTGACGGCGTTCGAGCAGGGTTTCATCCTTACCCGCCACTGGCGGGACACCGCATCCGGTATCGAGATCGAGTTCTGGCTGGCAACCGAACACGGTCCGCGCCGCGTGCGGTTGCGTCCGCAGGAAGCCGTCGCCTTCATCCCGGCCGAACAGCAGGCGCTCGCCGAACGCACGCTGGCCGGCGAACGCGAGGCGGAACTGCGCCCGCTCGCGCTGCGCGATTTCAGCCGGCGCCCGGTCGTAGGACTCTATTGCCGGCGCTATCGCCACCTGTCCGGGCTCCAGAAGCGCCTCGCGGCGGCCGGCGTCGACGTCTACGAAGCCGACGTGCAGCCGCCCGACCGCTATGCGATGGAGCGCTTCATCACCGCATGCGTCGAGTTTCGCGGCCAGCCCGCCCGCGACGGCACGCTGACCGGCGGCGAGCTGAAACCCGCGACCGGCTACCGCCCGGCGCTGCGCTGCGTGTCGCTCGACATCGAAACCAGCGTCCATGGCGAGCTGTATTCGATCGCGCTCGAAGGCTGCGGGCAACGGCAGGTCTACATGCTCGGACCGCCGAACGGCGATGCCGGCGCGAGCGCCGTCGACTTCCGCCTCGACTACTGCGATAGCCGGCCCGCGATGCTCGCGCGGCTGAACGACTGGTTCGACGAACACGATCCCGATGCGGTGATCGGCTGGAACCTCGTGCAGTTCGACCTGCGCATCCTGCATGCGCACGCGGAGCAATACGGCGTGCCGCTCAAGCTCGGGCGCGGCGGCAGCGTGCTCGACTGGCGCGCGCACGGCCAGCAGCCCGACCACTTCTTCGCGGGTGCGGCCGGCCGGCTGATCCTCGACGGCATCGACATGCTGAAATCAGCGACGTGGACGTTCCCGTCGTTCAGCCTCGAATACGTGTCGCAAGCGCTGCTCGGCGAAGGCAAGTCGATCGACAATCCGTACCAGCGGATGGACGAGATCCAGCGCCGCTTCGATCACGACAAACCCGCGCTCGCGCGCTACAACCTGAAGGACTGCGAGCTCGTCACGCGCATCTTCGACAAGGCCGACCTGCTGTCCTTCGCGCTGGAACGCGCGAGCGTCACGGGGCTCGCGGCCGACCGCACCGGCGGGTCGGTGGCCGCCTTCACGCACCTGTACCTGCCGCGCATGCACCGGCTCGGCTATGTCGCGCCGAACCTCGGCGACGTGACGGGGCAGAACAGCCCCGGCGGCTTCGTGATGGATTCGCGCCCCGGGCTGTACGATTCGGTGCTCGTGTTCGACTACAAGAGCCTCTATCCGTCGATCATCCGCACGTTCCTGATCGATCCGGTCGGCCTGATCGAAGGGCTCGCGAACCCCGGCGACGATGCATCGGTGCCCGGCTTTCTCGGCGCGCGCTTCTCGCGCACCGCGCACTGCCTGCCCGATATCGTGCGCCGCGTGTGGGAAGGCCGCGACGACGCGAAGCGGCAGCGCAACGCGCCGCTGTCGCAAGCGCTGAAGATCATCATGAATTCGTTCTACGGCGTGCTCGGCTCGACGGGCTGCCGCTTCTTCAACCCGCGCCTTGCGTCGTCGATCACGATGCGCGGCCACGAGATCATGCATCGCACGCGCAAGCTGATCGAAGCTCAGGGATACGAAGTGATTTACGGCGATACCGATTCGACGTTCGTGTGGCTCGGCCGCGCGCACGACGACGACGAAGCCGGCGCCAAGGGCCGCGCACTCGTCGAGCACGTGAACCGCTGGTGGCATGCGCACCTGCGCGACCAATTCGGGCTCGAAAGCGCGCTGGAGCTGCAGTACGAGCGGCATTACCGCCGGTTCCTGATGCCGACCGTGCGCGGTGCGGAAGAAGGCAGCAAGAAGCGCTATGCGGGCCTCGCGGCGACGGCCGACGGCGGCGAGGACCTCGTGTTCAAGGGGCTCGAAACGGTACGCACCGACTGGACGCCGCTCGCGCAGCAGTTTCAGCGCGAGCTGTACCGCCGCGTGTTCAGGCGCGAGCCGTACCAGGATTTCATTCGCGACTACGTGCAGCGCACGCTCGCCGGCGAATTCGACGACCAGCTCGTCTACCGCAAGCGCGTGCGCCGGCCGCTGCGCGAGTACGAACGCAACGTGCCGCCGCACGTGCGCGCGGCGCGGATCGCCGACGAATTCAACCTCGCGCAGGGTCGGCCGCTGCAGTATCAGCGCGGCGGCTGGATCAGCTACGTGATGACGACGGCCGGCCCCGAGCCGCTCGAAACGATGCGTTCGCCGATCGACTATGCGTTCTATCTGAGCCGTCAGCTTCAGCCTGTCGCCGATGCGATCCTGCCGTTCCTGCGGGACGATTTCGAACGCGTGATCTCCGGGCAAGGGCAGTTGTTCGGCGACTGACGGAACGATGACGCGCCGTACACGCGTCAGCGCAGGCGTCGCATCCCGCTTCCGCGCGACGTCGATCTCCATCGCGTTCCGTCCGCATCACGCACTCTCACTCATTCTGGAACACAGCTCGCCAGGAATCGCCATTTATCAGGCCGATCCGGGTTCCTAAACTTGCCTCGTCGGTTCAGCAAACCGCAACGAAATCGTCTGAGGAAACCGTGAAGCCCATCATCGTCGCCATCGCCACTATCGCCCTTCTCGCCGCACCGGCCGCGTCGTACGCGCAGTCGTCGCATTCGACGCTCACGCGCGCGCAAGTGCGCCAGGAGCTGCTCGACCTCGAATCGGTCGGCTACGAGCCGGTCGCCGGCGACGGCGACAACTATCCGGGCGACATCGTCGCCGCGCAGGAACGCCTCGCCGCCAAGCGCGTCGCAGAACGCAAGAGCGCGGAAGCCGCCTACGGAGCGAACGGCGCACTGGGGACGGATTCGGGCGCGCCGACGGCCGCGACGATGAAGCGGTAACGCGCCGCAGGCCGTTTCGGGGGCGCGCCCGTCCAGCTAAAATACCGGCCTGCCGCGCGTCCCGCCGCGGCCGGAGGATTTCAATCATGACCGCACGTCGCGGTGCCGCGGTCGCCATCGCGCCCGGCCACGAGACAGCCAGCCTGTCGAAAGCCCAGAAAACGTTCAATACGCTCGTCGAGCAAATCGAAAAGCGTCGCGAGCGGCTCCGCGCGTGGGACGCCGTGGTACCGGCGTTCCAAAAGAAGTTCGTCGACGTTCTGTTGCCGCTCGAACAGGAAGCGACGGCGCTGCGCATCCGGCTGATCCATCTGCTCGACGACGCGTTTCTGCGGAAGGGCCTGAGCAAGGCCGAGCAACGCACGCTGTCCGGGTTGATCGCCGATATGGCGGGCGATTTGCCGAACCTGAGTGACGACCCGGCGTTGAAGATGATTTACGACCGGCATGTCGAATCCGACCACGTCGGCCACGCAACGGCCGCTCCCGAGCCGACGAAACCGAAACGGGAACCTGAATCGCAACCGCCCGAGGATCTCGACTCGCTGTCCCCCGACGAACTTGCCGAGCGGATGCAAGCCGAACTCGACGCCCAGTTCGAGCGCGACATGGCCGCTCACGCGGCCCGCGAGGCGCAGCGCGCGAAGCGCAAGAAAGCACCGAAGCAATCGGCCGCGCAAGCCCGGATCGAAGCCGACCGGGCCGAATCGAGCAAGTCGATCCGCGAGATCTATCGCAAGCTCGCGAGCGCGCTGCATCCCGACCGCGAAACCGATCCGCACGAGCAGCAACGCAAAACCGTGCTGATGCAACGGGTCAACCGTGCCTACGAAAAGGGCAACCTGCTGCAATTGCTGGAACTGCAGCTGGAAATCGAACAGATCGACCGGCATGCGATCGACGGCCTCGGCGAAGCGCGGCTCACGCGCTACAACGGCATCCTGGAGGAACAGTTGCGCGAGCTCGATCAGGAGATCGTGCACGTCGAGAACGATTTCAGGGGCACGTACGGCATCGCGCCGTCCACCAAGGTCGCGCCCGATACCGTGCTGCGCATGCTAGCGCGCGACATCGCCGGCATGCAGCGCGGCAATCAGGACCTGACCGTCGCGCTGCGCGAATTCGAGGATCCGGACAACGTCAGGCGCTGGCTGAAGGACATGAAGCGTCGACCCGCATCGTCAAGCTTCGACGACGAGCCGTTCTGACGAAACGACGGCACGCACCTGCACGGCGTTCCCTCACCGCCCCTCCCCCATCCCGCCCATCAGCGCCATCAACTGCTCGCGCAGCCACCGGCTGCCCTGATCCTGATCGGCGCTGCGATGCCAATAGCAGAAATAGTCGAGCCCCGGCATCTCGAACGGCAATTCGAGAATGCGCGCCGGATAGCGTTGCAGCAGCCGCAGCGGCGCCGTCAGCGCGAGATCGCCGCGCATCGCGATCAGCGGCGCGACCATGTAGTGCTGCACGCGCATCTGGATGTTGCGGCGCAGCCCGAGCCGCGTCAGTTCCGCGTCGACGTGCCCGCTGCCCTTGCGGCGGCTCGATACGTGGATGTGGCCCATCGACAGGTAGTCGTCCATGGTCAGCGTATCGCCCTTGAACGGGTGATCGTCGCGGATCATGCACGCGTAGCGGTCTTGCACGAGCAGCGCCTGGTGCAGGTGCGGATCGCCGATCAGCGGCGCGTCGATCGCGATGTCGACCGAGCCGTTCGCAAGCGCGGTCGCGACTTCGCGTCGATCCATCGTATAGCTGCGTACGTGCATGCCGGGCGCATGCGTCTGCAGCAACTCGCCGAGCGCCGGCAGCAGCAGTGCTTCGGTCAGGTCGCTCATGCTGAGCCGGAATACGCGCTCGGACGAAGCCGGATCGAACACGTCGCCTTCGTGCGCGCTCGAATCGAGCAGTTGCAGCGCCTCGCGCACGCGGCCGACGATGTTCTCGGCCATCGGCGTCGGCATCATCCCGGCCGGCGTGCTGACGAACAGCGGATCGTTCAGCGTCTTGCGCAGCCGCGCCAGCGCGTTGCTGACGGCCGGCTGCGTGAGGTTCAGCACCTCGGCCGCGCGCGTCAGGTTGCGCTTGTTGTAGATCGCCTCGAATACGACGAACAGGTTCAGATCAATCTTCGAAAGGCGCATCGCCGGATCTCCTTGCCGAGATCTTACGGCGGGCGCCATTCGTTCGTCCACGTCGCCCCGCTCAGCCGCGCGGCGGCGGCGTCAGGTACGGCGCCGTTGCACCGGGCTCGCCGTCCTTGATCTCCATCCGTGCGATCGCCTGCAGGTGCACCTCGTCCGGGCCGTCGGCGAAGCGCAGCGCGCGGCCCCAGGTCCACAGGTCGGCCAGCGGCGTATCCGGGCTCAAACCCGCTGCGCCGAATACCTGCATCGCGCGGTCGCACACGTCCGTGTAGACGGTCGGCACGAGCGCCTTGATCATCGAGATTTCCTTGCGCGCGGCCTTCGCGCCGACCTTGTCGATCATCCACGCGGCCTTCAGCACCAGTAGGCGCGCCTGGTCGATCTCGATGCGCGAGCGCGCGATCCATTCGCCGACGGTACCGTGCCGGTTCAGCGGCTTGCCGAACGCGACGCGCGACTGCGCGCGGTCGATCATCAGCTCCAGCGCCAGCTCGGCCGCGCCGATCGAACGCATGCAGTGGTGGATGCGGCCCGGCCCGAGGCGCGCCTGCGCGAGCGCGAAGCCGCTGCCCTCCTCGCCGAGCAGGTTGCGCGCCGGTACGCGCACGTTGTCGAACGTGATCTCGCAGTGTCCTTCCGGCGCGTGGTGATTGACCACCGTGATGTTGCGCACGACCGTCACGCCCGGCGTGTCGCGCGGCACGAGAATCATGCTTTGCTGCTGGTGCGATTCGGCATCGGGATCGGTCTTGCCCATCACGATGAAGATCTTGCAGTTCGGATGCGCGGCGTTCGTGATGAACCATTTGCGGCCGTTGATCACGTACTCGTCGCCCACGCGCTCGATACGCGTCGTAATGTTGGTCGCATCCGACGACGCGACGTCGGGCTCCGTCATCGCGAACGCCGAGCGGATCTCGCCGCGCAGCAGCGGCAGCAGCCACTGTTCGCGCTGCTCGGGCGTCGCGAACATGTGCAGCAGCTCCATGTTGCCGGTGTCCGGCGCGTTGCAGTTGAATACTTCCGACGCCCAGCTCACGCGCCCCATGATCTCGGCAAGCGGTGCGTATTCGAGGTTCGTCAGGCCCGTGCCCGGCTCGTCGTCCTTCAGGTGCGGCAGGAACAGGTTCCACATCCCTTCCGCTTTCGCGCGCTCCTTCAGCTCCTCCATGAACGACACCGGATACCGGCCCGCGTGCACTTCGTCGTTCCACTGGCGGATGCGCGGCACGATGTGCGCGTCCATGAACGCGCGCACACGTTCGCGCAGCGCTTCCACTTTCGGGGTGTAGCCAAAGTCCATGATCGACTCCTCGAGATTGTCGTGATCCGTTCGTCCGGTTCAGAAGGCCGAGACGCCGCCGTCGACGGCGACGGCCTGCCCGGTCAGATAGGTGTTTTCCTTCGCGCACAGCATCAGCATCGCCGCGACGACTTCGTCGGGCCGGCCGAGCCGCTTCATCGGCGAGCCCTTTGCGAGAAAATCCTGGCGCTCGCCGATATCGCCGTCGGTGACCATCGGCGTCGTGCTGTAGAACGGGCACACCGCATTCACGCGGATACCATGGCGCGCGTATTCGAGCGCGGCCGTCTTCGTGAGCCCGACCACCGCATGCTTCGACGCCGCATACGCGGCCAGCTTCGGCGCACCGCCGAGCCCGGCCATCGACGCGACGTTCAGGATCACGCCTTCGCGCTGCGCGAGCATCTGGCGGATCTGATGCTTCATCCCGAAGAACACGCCTTTCGCGTTCACCGCGAAGCTCAGGTCGAGATCGGCTTCGTCGGTGTCGATCAGTGCCTTCATCGGCGGTGCAATGCCCGCGTTGTTGATGCCGACGTCGAGCCGCCCGAAACGCGCGACGGCGTCATGCACCAGTGCTGCGACGTCCGTTTCGACACGCACGTCGCAGCGCTGCGCGAGCACGTCGGCGCCGGCCGCGCGCAGCGGTGCGGCCACGCGTTCGAGCGCCTCACCGTTCAGGTCGCCGAGCGCGAGCCGCGCGCCCATCGCGGCGAGTTCGCTCGCGAGCAGCGCGCCGAAGCCGCTCGCGGCGCCGGTGATCATCACGGTCTGGCCGGCATAGCTGTCGAGTTTCATCGCGTGCTCAGATCGTCAGGCCGCCGTCGACGACGATGCATTCGCCGTTCGTGTAGCTCGCCGCGTCCGACACCAGATACAGCACGGTGCCGGCCATTTCGCGCGGCTCCGCGTGGCGGCGCAGCGGGATCTTCGTCATCCACGCTTCGTAGATGTCCTTGTCGGCGAACAGCGCACCCGCGAACTTGGTCTTCGTGAGCCCCGGCAGCAGCGCGTTCACGCGGATGCCGAGCGGCCCGCATTCCTTCGCGAACGCCTTCGTCATGTTGACGACGGCCGCCTTCGTGATCGAGTAGATGCCTTGCCGGTCGCCCGGCTGCAGCGCGTTCACCGACGCCGTGTTGACGATCGCGCCGCCGCCGTGCGTCTTCATCAGCTTGCCGGCCTCGACCGACATGAAGAAGTAGCCGCGGATGTTCACGTCGACGGTCTTCTCGTACGCGGCGAGATCGGTATCGAGGATGTGCCCGAAATACGGGTTCGCGGCCGCATTGTTCACGAGGATGTCGAGACGGCCGTGCTTGCCGCGAATGTGCTCGAACGTCGCGGCGATGTCCTCCAGACGCCCGACGTGGCACGCCAGCGCCTCGGCGCGGCCGCCCGCGGCGACGATCGCATCGGCCACGGCCCGGCAGTCGTCGAGCTTGCGGCTGGATACGATCACGTGCGCGCCCTGCTGCGCGAGCAGCTTCGCGATTTCCTCGCCGATGCCGCGGCTCGCGCCCGTCACCAGCGCGATCTTGCCCGTCAGGTCGAACAGGTTCGTTGCCATGTTGCTGTGCTCCTCCATTGATTGGGATGTCGTGCCGCCGCGCGGCGATCGTGGCGCTTCGCGGCGACGTCAGCGATGCGCGTCGATCACGCCGACGGCCATTTCGGCCAGCCGGCCGGCCATTTCGCCGACGCGCAGCGCCTGCTCGCTCGATGCATTGCCCTGCAGCGCGCGTGCCTTCACGCCCTGCGCGATCGCCGCGAGCCGGAAGAAACTGAATGCGAGGTAGAAGTGCCAGTCGCGGATCGGCGCGATGCCGCGCAGCTCGCAGTAGCGCGCGACGATCGCCGCTTCGTCCGGAATGCCGAGCGCCGCGCGATCCTGGCCCGCCAGCCCGCGCACCTGCCCGCCGGACGGCAGCCGCAGGCACATGCAGAAATACGCGAGGTCGGCGAGCGGGTTGCCGAGCGTCGACAGTTCCCAGTCGAGCACGGCCTGCACGCGATAGCCGTCACGCGCGAACATCAGGTTGTCGATCCGGAAATCGCCGTGCACCAGCGCCGGCCGGCCCGTGTCCTCGGGGCACGCTTTGGGCAGCCAGTCGATCAGCGTCTCCATCGCGTCGAGGCGCCCGGTTTCGGCCGCGCGATACTGCTTCGTCCACACGCCGATCTGGCGTTCGAAGTAGTTGCCCGGGCGGCCGTAGTCGGCGAGGCCCACCGCGTCGGCATCGACATCGTGCAGCGCGGCCATCGTCTGCAGCAGCGCGTCGTAGCAGGTCGCGCGCTCGGCCTTCGGCAGTTCCGGCAGCGCGGGATCCCAGAAAATCCGGCCATCCTCGAAACTCATCACGTAGAACAGGCTGCCGATCACATCGCGGTCTTCGCAGAGGTGATACGGATGCGCGACCGGCACCGCGGTACCCGACAGTGCGCTCAGCACGCGGAATTCGCGGTCGACCGCGTGCGCGGATTTCAGCAGTTCGCCCGGCGGCTGGCGGCGCAGCACGTAGCGGCCGCTCTTCGCCTTCAGCAGGAAAGTCGGATTCGACTGGCCGCCGGCAAACTTCTCCATGTCGACCGGGCCTTCGAAGCCCGGCACGTGCGTTTCCAGATAACGCGTGAGGCGGGCTACGTCGAGTTGCGGGGAAGGGTTCGTCATCGTCGCGATCGTTCGTGGGTCAGCCGTAGGTCCGCAGCGCATGTCGTTCGGGATCCTCCAGATGCGGGATGCCGTTGAACGACGCGAGGTGGAACGCGTCGGCGTTGAAGAAAAACTGCGAAAGACTGCTGTTGCGGATCTGCAGGTTCAGCGCGATCGCACTCGACGGCGGCGCCGCGAGCACCTGCTGCACGGTGACCGCGATCGGGCCGCCGGAGCTCACGGCCAGCACGCGCTGGCCGCCGCCGTGGCGGATCGCGGCGCGCGCGTCGGCCACGCGCTGCTGGAAACTGGCCCAGGTTTCGGGGGCCGCAGCGCCGAGCTTGTCTTCGGTCCACAGGTGCAGCACCTGCCGCAGCGCGCGGAAGTGTTCCTTCATCGAGCCGGCCGCGAGCCGCGCGATCTCCGGGTAGTCGCTGGCGGCTGCCGCGAACAGCCCGTGGAAATCGTATTCGTTCAGGCCCGGATGGCGGTCGACCGCGACGCCTTCGCGGCCCATCCCGCGCAGGATCGCGGCGACCGTCTGCGCATGGCGGTTCATCGTGCCGCAGATCACGCGGTCGAACGTCAGGCCCTGCCGCGCGAAGTATTCGCCGAGCCAGACGCCCTGCTGGTCGCCCGCAGCGGAAAGCCGGTCGTAGTCGTCGGTGCCGAACGACGCCTGCCCGTGCCGTACCAGAAAGAGTTCAGCCATTGCGCTCGCCTGAGGAAAACCGAAGGCCCAGCATAGCGACCGGGCATACATTTTTGAAATTTATTTTCTGAATCGATCGGTATTCATCGCATGAATTTACGGAATTCGAACAATGCGCTTGCACCGACTTTCACCGGCACCCGCGTCGCGGCACGCGAATTGCGTCGGCGCATACCGTGTCGAATAAATCCAGGAGGGATGCGATGCTCGGTACGATCCTCATCATCGTTCTGATTCTGCTGCTCATCGGAGCATTTCCTTCATGGCCGCATAGCCGAAGCTGGGGTTATTGGCCATCGGGGACCGTCGGGCTGATCGTCGTCATTGTCGTGATACTGGTACTGCTCGGTCGCATCTGAGTACGGACGCGCGTGCCGCTGGATGGGCACGCGCGTTCCGATCCGGCGTGCCGATCCGGCGTTCCGATCCGGCCGCCGTGTCTTCTTTACACGCGAAAGTAAGCCGTAAAGGAAAGCCCGCCCACACCGCCCGTGTGACCCGCGCTTATTCGCGCGTCCATCCGTTCTCGTAAAGCTGGCCCGCCAGCACGCCGAGGCGCGACGCGAGGATGTAGTTCTCGCCATCCTCGATCAAGGCCGAGCGCACGTCGCGGAACAGCTTCTCGATCGGGAATTCGCGCGTGGTGCCGTTGCCGCCGAACAGCTGGAATGCCTCGTGCGTGATCTTCATCGCCTCCTCGGTCACGCTCACCTTTGCTTGCGCGGTCGCATACGGATGGCTTTGCGGCGACATCCGCGAGAACGCGAGGCTGCGGCGCGCGATCGCGCGCGCCATCTCGAGCCGGCGCAGCATCTCGCCGATGCGCAGGTGCGTCATCTGGTGATCCATCAGCAGCGCGCCGCCCTGCTTGCGCTCGTGGCAATACGCGAGCGCCAGTTCGAACGCGGCCCGCGCCGCCCCGACGAACACCTGGCACATGTGCGTGCCCGCATACGACCACGTCGATGCGAGGTTGCCGAGATAGTCGTCCTTCAGCGCGACCGCGAAGCGCTTCGGCACCTTCACGTTGTCGAAATAGATCTCGCCCTGCGGCAGCGCGCGCTGGCCGATCTTGTCGAGCGGCTTGCCGCGCGACACGCCGGGCAGATCGAGCGGCAGGATCATCGCGATGCCGTTCGTGAACGCGCTGCGCTCGCCTTCGCCATAGAAGCCGTCGCCGTAGTCGGCCGCCATGTACGCGAGCGCGACCTGCGCGACCGAGCCGTTCGAGATCCACGCCGAGCTTTGCCCGTTGATCACGATCTCGTCGGCGCCGACCTTCGCGGTCACATTGCCGACCGGCTGCCGGCCATTCCCGGCGAGCTCCTGCCGATACAGGATCGCCGCATCCGACCCGCGATCGGGCTGCGTGTTCATCCAGCAGCCGACCTTGCCCGCGCACATCTCGATCAGTTCGGCGTTGCCGACCGTGTGCGCCATCATCAGCGGCATCGTGGCCGCGCCGATCGACACGGCGAGGCCCGAATCGCCCCAGCCAAGTTCCTCGCCGATCAACGACTCGATGCGCACGGCTGTCTCCGCCGGAAACTGCGCGATCAGTTGCGGATCGAGCCCGAGCTTCGCGCTCTCGACGATCGCGGCCCAGTACGGCGAGCCCGGGGCGATCACGTCCTCCGCCGTCATCCGGTCGAGCTCGCGGCCGATCGGCCGCAGCACATCGCGCGCAAAACGATGAACCGTGTGCTGGATTGCGCTTTCCTCTTCGCTCAGCGGCGTCTCGAAGCCGGTCATGCCGACCGCGGGCAGCGCCGCGGACTTGTTCAGACGAATCATCTCCGTTCTCCTCCTGGACTCGAATCATGTCGGCCCGGCAGCGGATGCGCCCGGCCATCCCACATCTAGTAATACATACCAAACATAGGTCATCATGATAAACACAGGAAGCAAAAAAAAGACAGGGTATTCCCCTGTCCCGATTCGCCTGGCGCTGCAGGCTCGTGCAGTTATTTGCCGGCCGGACCCGTCAGCGTGCCGTAGGCGATCGCGCGCGACGTCGCGAGGAAATACGCTTCGAGCGCCTGCGTCTGCCGCCCGGTGCCGTACTGCATCGCGAGGCCGTCGGCCAGCGCGATCAGCATCGTCGCCGCATGCCGGCTGTCGGCCGCGCTGAACGCCGGATTGACGGCGCGCAGCAGTTGCGCGAGGTCGCGCGTCAGCGTCGTGTACCACTCGTCGTAGAGTTTGAAACATTCGGCATCGGTAGCCGCAAACGACAGCAAATGCCGGAACAGTGCGTTGTACTTGGCATCCTTCGCATCGGCGATCGAGCGCTGCATGATCTCTTCGAACACGTCGCGCGGGGACGCTTCGCTGCTCATCGCGCGCTTCATGTCGTCGAGATAGGTGTCGATGACCGGTTCGATGACGGCCCGCAACACGGCGATGCGGGTCGGGAAGTAGTACTGCAGATTGCTGACGCTGATGCCTGCGGCCGCGGCAACCGCGCGCTGCGAGAATTCCAGCGGGCCGCCGTCGAGCAGCAGCTTGCGTGCGACGCGAATGATCGTGTTGCGGGTGCGCAGGCCCTGCGCCCGCAAGCCGTCGGTGTTGCCGGCTGCGGCGGCGGGAGTCGAGGTGCGTCGCTTTTTCGTGCTGCGCGGCTCGTTGGACACTGTCATCGTGTTCGTCGTGAAGAGGGCGTTTCGGCTTCGTCGAATGGACGCTCCGTCCCTTACGGAGCGCCAACGACTATACCCGATGCGAGCTGCATTTTCCATCGAGCCGCCCTTCCGTCGGGTGGCCCGGCCGGATGCGCGTTTTCGCGTCGCGACGATCGCATGCGCCGCTACATCGTCCGCACCTTGCGATTCACGCGTTCGTCGAGCAGGTTCGCGACGCCGAGCATCGCGGTCATCGCACACCATCGCAGCGGCTCGGGCGGCACCGACGGCGTCTTGTGCGTCAACGCGTCGAGCAGCGGCGATCGCCCGTCGTGAATGCGCTCGGCCAGCACGCGGCCGATCAGCGATTGCGTGCCGACGCCATGCCCCGAGCACCCGGCCGTGTAGAACACGTTGCCGTGTGCGCCGGCCGCGCCGACCACCGGCAACGCATCGCCCGCGAACGAGATGTAGCCGCTCCAGCATGCGCGCACCGGCACGTCGCCGAGTTGCGGAAAGCGCGCGTGCAGCGTCTTCAGAAGCGCGCGATACGTGTCGCCGTCCGGCACGTTCGGCGTCTGCGAGCCGTAGACGTAATGCAGCCGCTTGGTCGTCAGCAACAGCGTGTTGCGCGCGGTCAGGCGATGGCTCTCCATCGTCAGATGCGGCGTGACGATGCCCTCGCGATTCGGCCAGCCGAGCGCCTCGAGCTGCGCGTCGGACAGCGGCTCGGTCTCGAGCGCCGATACGCGCAGCGGCATCACCTTGTCGCCGAGCAAGCCGAGTTGCGGCGTGTACGCATTGGTCGCGAGCACCAGCACCGGCGCACTCGCGCTGCCGCGTGCGGTGCGCACGCGCACCGTCTCGCCGGCGTCGAATTCGAGCAGCGCGGTGTTCTCGTAAAGTCTCACGCCGGCTGCGAGCGCAGCCCGCCGCAAGCCCGTCACGTACTTGCCGGGATCGAGCGTGCCGCCGCCCGGCACGTACGCGCCGAACAGGAACGCCGGCGGAATCCCGCGCTCGCGCATCGCCGCGCCATCGAGAAACTCCGCAGGCGAGCCGAGTTCGATCCCGATGGCCATGCTCTCGCGCAGGCGCTTCTCCTGCGACGGATGCACGCCCGCGCGAATGATGCCCGACGCGCGGTAGTCGCAGTCGATCGCGTATTCGGCGAGCTTGCGTTCGACGTACGCGACGCCTTCGTCGTAGAAGCCGACGATCCGCTTCGCCTGTTCGTGGCCGATCCGCTTGAGAAACAGCTCGTATTCGAGCCCCTGGCCGCCGGCGAGATAGCCGGCGTTGCGCCCGCTCGCGCCGAAGCCCGCGAACTCGCGTTCGAGCACGACGACGCTCGCGCCGCGCGCGGCCAGTTCCAGCGCGGTCGACAGGCCGGCAAAGCCCGCGCCGACGACGATCGCGTCCGCCTGCACGTCGCCTTCGAGCACCGGTTGCGCACGCTCGGGCGGCTCGATCCAGCCGCCGACGGGGCGATATTTCCGCAACGCGGCGTCGGCGCGAATGCCCTCGCCCCAGCGCGCGAGCGGCCCGCCCGCATCGGTGCCCGCCGCCTGCATCGCCGCTGCCGAACCGACCCCGCCCGACGCCGGTCGCGTCGCCTGCCCTGCCTGCGCTACTTGCTCGAGCGCCATTGCGCCGTGTGCGTCGCCCATGTCCGTCTCCGTCAATCCCTGCTGAGAATGTGAATCGCCAGTGCCGCCTCTTCGACGCCCTGCAAGCCGCCGCCGTTTTCCTGGATCGCATGGCGCGCGCCGTCCACCTGCCGTGCGCCCGCTTCGCCGCGCAACTGCGTGACCAGTTCGTACAACTGACCGATGCCGGTCGCGCCGAGCGGATGCCCCTTCGATTCGAGGCCGCCGGACGTGTTGATGGGGATGCGCCCGCCGAGCGTGAACTCGCCGCGCTCGGCGGCCGGACCGCCTTCGCCGAGCGGCACGAAGCCGAGGTTCTCGGCCTGGATGATTTCACCCATCGCCGACGCGTCGTGCACTTCGGCCACGTCCATGTCCTCCGGCCCCACGCCGGCCTGCTCGTACGCCTGGAATGCGGCGAGCCGGCCGATGTGCTTGTGCGGCTCGTCGATGCGCCGCCGCGTGAAGCTGCGGATCACGCTCGCGGCGATCCGGATGCAGCGGCTGCGGTCGGCGCCGATGCGTTCCAGCCCTTCTTCCGTACAGAGGATCGCGGCCGCCGCGCCATCCGACAGCGGTGCGCACATCGGCAGCGTGATCGGATACGTGATCGGTGCGGCCGCCAGCACCTCGTCGATCGTGAACGGCTGGCGGAACTGCGAGTACGGGTTGTGCACCGAATGCCCGTGGTTCTTCGCCGACACGGCGGCGATCTGCCGCTGCGTCGTGCCGTACGTGCGCATGTGATGCCGGCACAGCGCCGCGTAGATCTTCATGAAGCGGCTGTACGGGCGGTCGGATTCCGAGCCGGGCGGCGGCTCGATCCCTTCGCCGAGCCGCGCGAGCATCGCGAAATTCTCGTCGACGCGCGACACGTCCCAGCCGGCCTCGAACAGCGCGAACGATTTCGCCTTGTCCGCGACGTTCATCTTTTCCGCGCCGAGCGCGAGCGCGACGTCGCATGCGCCCGACTGCAACTGCCGCACGGCGAGGTGCAGGGCCGTACTGCCCGACGCGCACGCATTCTCGACGTTGAACACCGGAATGCCTTCGAGGCCGATCTTGCTGAACACGACCTGACCGGGAATCGACAGCTGCCCCTGCAGCGCGCCGTTGGTGATGCCCGCGTAGAACGCGGCGCGGATCGCATCGGCGTGGCAGCCGGCGTCCCGCAATGCGCGCTGCAGCGCCTCTCTCGCCAGATCGTCGAGGCTGCGCTCGAGATGCCGGCCGAACACGGTCATCGCGATGCCGGCGATGTAGATGTTGCTCATCGTATGGAATCCGTATGAATCAGGTTCAGATCCTGCGTTGCTGGCCTTGCCAGTACCGTTCGCGCAGGTCCTTCTTCAGCACCTTGCCGGCCGTGCTGCGCGGCAGCGCGGCGACGAAGTCCACGCTCTTCGGCGCCTTCACCGAGCCGAGCTTCTCCTTGCACAGCGCGACGAGTTCTTCGGCGCTCACCTGCTGCCCGGCGTTGAGCTCCACCACGGCCTTCACCGCCTCGCCCCACTTGTCGTCGGGCACGCCGATCACCGCGCAGTCCTGCACGGCCGGATGCGCCCAGATCACCTGCTCGATCTCGCTCGGATAGACGTTGAAGCCGCCGCTGATGATCATGTCCTTCTTGCGGTCGGTGATGTGCAGATAGCCGTCGCGATCGAGATGGCCGATATCGCCGGTGTGCAGCCAGCCGTCGACGATCGTCTCGGCCGTCTTGTCCGGCGCGCGGTAGTAACCCTTCATCACGAGATCGCCGCGCACGCAGATCTCGCCGGTCTCACCCTGCTTCAGCAACTCGCCGCGCTCGCCGACGATCTCGACGCGCACCAGCGGATTCGGGCGGCCGACCGACGCGAGTCGCGTGTCGGGCGCCAGCTTGCCGTCGACGAAATGCTCGGCCGGCGTCAGGTACGAAATCGACGCGGGCGCCTCGGTCTGCCCGTAGCCGCCCGTCATCACCGGGCCGAACACGTCGATCGCGCGCTTGAGCTTCTCGACCGACATCGGCGCGGCACCGTACAGGAAGTAGCGCAGCGACGAGAAATCGACCTGCTCGATGCCGGGGATATCGAGGAGCCGATAGATCACGGTCGGCGGCAGGAAGAACTCGGTCACGCGATGCTTGACGATCGCGCCGAGCAGCAACGCCGGATCGGGCTTCGGCAGCACGACCACCGTGCCGCCGCGCGCGGTGCACGGCAGCGACATCATGCCGGCCGTATGCGTCATCGGCGCCGCGGCGAGATTCACGGGGCGCACATCGTCGTACGTCATCGCGATCATGAATTGGGCGAAGTACGTCTGCAGCGAACGATGCGTGTTCATCACGCCCTTCGGCGCACCCGTCGTGCCGCCCGTGGCCGACAGCGCGACGACGTCGTCCATCGCGTAATCGACGGCTGGCTGCGTCGCCGGCTGGCGCTCGCTCCACGCGGCCAGCGACGGCGCCCACGGCAGGTCGGCGTCGAGACACACCCACAGCCGGATCTTCGGCAGGCTCGGCCGCAGCGCATCGATCGCGTCCGCGAACGCGCGATGGAAAAACAGTACTTCGCAGTCGAACGCATCGAGCACGTATTGGTTCTCGGCCACCGCGTTGCGGCCGTTCACCGGGATGTACGCGAGCCCGGCGCGCCACATCCCGAGCGCGCAGCTCCAGCCGATCACGTCGTTGTCGGCCCACACCGCCGCCTTCGCCTCCTTCGCGAAGCCGGCGGCGAGCAGCCCGTTGGCGATGCGGCACGACAGCTCGCCGATCTCCTGGAACGTGTAGTTGCGCTCGTCCTGGATGTACGCGATGCCGTCGGGATTGAGCCGCCACCCGCGGTCGTAGAAATCGATAATGGCCATGTCACAAGTTCCGTTGGATCTGTACCGATGCGGCGGCGGCCGTCACAGTTGCGTGACCGTCGCGCGCGCGAGCCCGCGCTGTTCGAGGAAGCCGAGCAGGTAGCGATGGCCGAATGCCTTCGAGCCGGACGCGAAGCCCGTGCGCGCGGTATCGCCGTCGAGCAGCTTCAGCACGCCGGCCGCATGAATCGCGCCCGTCGAGATGTACGGCGTGACGCCGTGCACGGTCGCGCGCACCGCCGCGAGCTGGCCGCGGCCGATCGCGAAATCGACGCTGCGCTGGATCGTCGTGCGCTCGCGCGGCGGCATCGTCGGCGTGGTCGACGCGACGACCTGCTTCAGCACCTCGTCCTGCTGCTCGCGCGGCAGGTGCTTGTATTCGGCTTCCCACTTCTGCCCGAACTGGTGCACCAGCTTCATCACGTTGTTGTCGTAGAAGCCCACGCACGAGATGCAGCTGCGCACGCGCGCATCGTGCTCGAAATAGACGGGCAGCGACGTGCCGCCCCACGGCAGGCAGAACACCGGCTGCATCAGTTCGGGCGTCGCGACGGTGAACGACGCGTCTGCGGCGTGCGGCACGAGCGCCTTCTCCCACAGGTAGCAGGACTCGTGGCGGGCGCCGTCGAAGATCGTCGCGGTCGAGCCGATGCTCACGCCGGCCGCACCGCGCGGGCCGCGCGTCAGCGTGGCCGTCTCCAGCGCATCGATGCCCGGCGTTTCGAGCGCGAGCTCGGCGGCGATCTCGGCGAACGTGTACATGTAGGCGTTCGACGACGACACCAGCAGGCCGGCCTGGCGATACTGCTCGCCGAATTCGTCGCGCACCGCACGGATGTACGACTGCTCGCCGGTCGTATCGAGGTGGTGGCAGCCGGCCTTCAGCGCGGCCTCGACGCCGACGAGCCCGAAGCTCGAGAACGGTCCGACCGTGTTGCACACCACCTTCGCACCGCGGAAAGCCTTCACGAGCGCATCGACGTCGTGCTCCGCTTCGATGATTTCGTATTGCGCGGATTCGAGCCGCACGACGCGCTGCGCCATCATTTCCTTCGCGCGGCCCGCATTGCGCGCGACCGCCGTGAACGGGATGTTCTGGTCGATCAGCCAGTCCATGATCAACATGCCGGTGTAACCGCTTGCGCCATAAACGACGACGGGGTGCTTAGCCATGGTTGTCTCCTGAAACGTGAGTTGTCGAGAACCGGTTCGGTTCGAGGTCGGGTACTGCTGCTTCGTATCCGGTGCGTCCTTTTGTAGAACACATTACCAATCTTAGGTCACTATGACAAAGTAAAAGGCAAAGAAAAAGGCAGGGTATTCCCGGCCCCGACGCGTTTTGCGCATCATTTCGCCGCTCCGCCCGGCGACAGACCGGCCAGATAATGCGCAACGGCACGCGTGTCGTCGCCCGACAACGTCGCGGCCAACGCGTTCATCGCACCGGTCGGATCGTGCCGCTCGCCCGAGCGGAACGCCGCCAGTTGCGCTTCCAGGTAAAACTGCCCCTGGCCGGCGAGGCGCGGGGCCGGATCCTTACCCGTCAGCGCCGCGCCGTGACACGCGCGGCAGCTTCGCGCGTCGACCAGCGCCATCCCGCGCTTGTCGAGCACCGCGTCGGCCGGCACGGCCTCGTTGCGCGCCGGAGCCTGTCGCGCGAAGTAGGTCGCCAGCGCGCGGATCTTGGCGTCGTCGAGTTCGCGCGAAAGCGGCCCCATGTACGCGTTGCGGCGCTGGTCCGTGGCGAACGCGCGCAGTTGCGCGGCGATATACGGGGCCGGCTGGCCGGACAGCGACGGATACCACGCGTTCTGCGACTGTCCGTGCGCGCCGTGGCAGAAGAAGCATGTCTCCTGAGGCTGCGGCCACGCGCCGCCGTTGGCCTTGTCGGCTGCGCCGATCGCGGTCATCGCCTTCTGGTAACGCATGCCGTCGACGAGGTCCGGGCCGTACAGCACGCCGGCCGCCGCGCCGCCCGCCAACAGCAGCGCGGCGCCGATCATCCAGGTTCGTTTCACTCAGGCCTCCCCGCCGCGGCCGGCCAGCTTGCCGAGCGCCTGCAACGCCGCGCGATGCCCGGAGCGCACCGCGCCGTCCATCGCGCCGGGCCACAGATCGGCCGTCTCGGTGCCCGACCAGATCAGCCGGCCGGCCTCCGGGCGCAGGAACTTGCCCCATTTCGTCCAGAAGCCGGGCGGCAGCGGGTGGATGCACTGCAGCGTCCACGGATCGACGCGGCCCCAGTCGTAGTCGTGGAACTGCGTCGGATGCAGCGCCTTGTCGCCGAGTGCGCGCGCAAAGATGGCCGACAGCGTCCGTTCGGCCGCCTTCGGTTCGGCCGGCAGCGCGCCCGGCGCGACGAACGCGGCGAGCACGCCGACCGAGCCGTCCGGCGGCGAGTTGTCGTACGCCATGAACACCGGGCCGCCGACCTCGAAGATCTGTCCGTTGTAGCCGTCGTCGCGCCAGAACGGCCGGTCGTACACGTGCACCGTCTTGCGCATCGGCGCATTCGCCGGCCAGTTCCGCTGCAACTGCGCGCGCCCGTCCGGCAGCGGCGGATCGAACGCGATCTGCTCGCACAGCGCCGGATTGAGCGCGACGATCACGCGCCGCGCGCGCAGCACGCCGCGATCGGTCAGCACGTCGACCACGTCGCGATCCCAGCCCGAGATCTTGCGCACCGGGCAGGACAGTCGCACCTTCGCGCCGAGCTCGCTCGCCATCCGGAGGCTCAACACCTGCGAGCCGCCGACGAAGCGCGTTTCCTGTGCGCCGCCCTTGGTCGATTCGAGCTTCGCGTAGTCGCAATCGGCGCTGTTGATCATCGACAGGTAGTGCAGCAACCCGAGCTGCGCCGGCGCGCCGCCGAGCGACAGCTTCGCCGCGAGGCCGAGGAAGTAGCCGTCCTCGTAGGTCACGCCCTGCTTGAGCAGCCAGTCGCCGTAGGTGAGCCTGTCGAGCTCCGCCGCATGCTGCGCGGTCCATGGTTCGCGCGACGGCACGTCGCGGGCGAGTGCGCCGAGCTTCGCGCCGATCGCGTCGTCGCCGCCCGAGCCGCCATGGAAATCCTGTGCGACGCGCGTGTCGCCCGCCAGCACGACGGTCTTGCCCGCGTAATACGTCGGGAACGTATCGACCCCGAGTTCGCGCGCGAGATCGGCGATCGCCGTCTGCCCCGGGCCGATCCACTGGCCGCCGGCCTCGGACACCACGCCACGGCCGAGGTCGTGGTTGTAGGTCCGTCCGCCGACGCGATCGCGCGCCTCGACCACGACGAACGATTCGCATCCGGCGCGCTTCAGGTCGCGCGCGGCGGTCAGCCCCGCGAGCCCTGCGCCGATGACGACGACATCGAACACGCCGCGATCGGCCGATGCCGACGCCGCGCCTTCGGCGAACGACACCTCGCCGGCGGCGAGCGACGCAGCGCCCGCGGCCGCAGCGCGCAATATCCGCCGCCGGGCCTGCATGTCCGGCTTGTGCTTGCGATTCATTTCAACGGCTCCATGCTTCCTCGTTTTTCTCGATCGATTCGACTCATGGCGCGGCCAGCACGCCATCCTGCGAAAACAGCACCGGCTTGCCGCGCGCGTCGATCAGCGCGGCGGTCAGCGTCGCGCGATCCGCGCGCTGCGCGACGTCGAACGGGCCGCCTGCCACGCGCTGCGTCAGCACGAGGCCGTCCAGCCCGACGCCGGTCAGGCCGCCACCGGTCGCGACGAGATCGGTGATCGAGCTGCGCGTGCCGGTGTGCTGCGCCGCCCACGTCGCGCCGCCGTCGCGGCTCTCGAACAGGCTGCCGAGCAGCCCGCCCACCACGATCCGCCCGTCCGGCATCGCGACGCCCGACCACAACGTGCCCTTGCCGCCCGTCGGCAGATAGGTCCAGTTCGCGCCGCCGTCGGCCGACTTGAGCACCATTCCCTGTTCGGAGACGATGTAGAGCGCCTGCGCGGCGTCGGCGAACACGTGATAGAGGTTGCGGTCGGCCTTGCCGCCGCCCGGCGGCTTCGGCAGCGTCGTGCGCGCCCACGTCTTGCCGCCGTCGTGCGTCTGCAGCATCAGCGACCACAGGCCGACGGCAATGCCGTCGCGCGCGTTCGTGAACAGCACCGAGAACAGCGGCTGATCGACCGACGTATCGAGCCGTTGTGTGACCCACGTGTCGCCGCCGTCGTCGGTCGCGAGAATCGCCCCCCACTGGCCGACGGCCCAGCCGTGCTTCGCGTCGGCGAACGACACGGCCGACAGCGTCGCCGATACCGGCACGCGTCGCGCCTGCCGCCAGGTCTTGCCGTCGTCGTCGGACAGCAGCACGATGCCGTGCTCGCCGACCGCGACGATCCGCGCGCCAGCGCGCGCCGCGTCCATCAGCATCCGGTGCGTGGGCGCGGCCCATGCATGCGCGGGTTTCGCGGCCCAGGCCGCCACCGTTCCGTCCTGCGGTTGCGCGAGGGCCGCAGCGGCCGCGCAGAGCGCGGTACAGGCAACGAGTGTCTTGATCATCGATGAACCTCCGTGGTGGTGTGCGCGGGCATCAGTGGCTGAACAGCGCCGACCAGCCGGCATGCGCGACGCCGAGCGCGACGACGGGGGGCTTGTCGGCACCCTGTTCGGCCGCCGTCTGACGTCCGGACCCGGCGTCGTTCGACGACGGAGCCGCAGCCGTTTCGTCACCCGTCGCGTGACGCACGCTGACGCGTTTCACGTCGGTCGAGAACGCGTGGGCCGGCGCAGGCTGCTGCGCGGCCGTTTCATGAAAGCGTGCGAAGGCGGCCGCCGCGAGGCAAAGCGTGCCGCAAACAGCGAAGGTCTTGACCATGACCGGATCTCCGTCGGAATGTTCGTCGGCTTCAGTGGCTGAACAGGCCCGGCGCGCGAGCCGGCTTGCGGCGCGGAAACCAGCGCTCGAGCAGCGACGCGAGCGCGGGCAGCGCGGTCATCGCCATCACCAGGTTCACGATGAACATGAACGCGAGCAGCTTGCCCATGTCGGCCTGGAACTTGAGCGCCGAGAAGCTCCACGTCGCGACGCCGATCGCCAGCGTGATCGCAGTGAAGATCGTGGCCACGCCCACTTCGAGCATCGCGTGCTGCACGGCCTTCACGATGTCCTGCCCGCCTGCGAGATGCACCTGCAGCCGGTTGTAGATGTAGAACGCGTAATCGACGCCGATCCCCACCGCCAGCACCATCACCGGCAACGTCGCGACCGTCAGCCCGATCTGCAGTTCCTTCATGAACCAGTAGCCGATGAAGGTCGCGACCGACAGCGGTACGCAACAGGCGAGCATCGCGCGCCAGTCGCGATAGGCGAGGAACACGAGCACCAGGATCGCCGCATACACGTAGAGCATCATCGGCAGCTCGCTCTTCTCGACTTCGTCGTTCGTCGCGGCGAGCACGCCCGCGTTGCCCGCGGCCAGCCGCACCGTGATGCCCGGGAACGGATGCGATGCGCGGTATTGCTTCACGTCGTCGAGGATGCGGTTGATCGTCGTCGCCTTGTGATCGGTCAGGAACAGGTGCACGGCCGTCATCCCGCAGTCGCGGCTCATGAAGCCCTTCACGCGCGACACGTCGACCGACACCGCGCCGTAGTTCTCGGGCGCGATCGGCACGACGTTCATCTTCGGGAAGTCCTCGTTGTAGCCCTGGTTGTACGCGCGCAGCATCGCCGAGTACGACTGCACCGACACGACGCCCGGCTCGGTCTTCATCGCCGCCGAAAAGTCGTCCTCGTACAGCCCGACCGCCGGGTTGTCGCACGCGTTGCCGGTCGATTCGATCGCCACCGTCAGCCAGTCGAGGCCCATGTCGTAGTTGCCGGCAATCGACGTCGCGTCGCGGTTGAAGCGCGCGTCCGCGCGCAGCTCCGGCGCGCCCGGCTGCAGCGTGCCGATCACGCGGTCGCGGCTCTGCCACGCGGCGAGCGCGAAGATCGCCACCGTCAGCGCGACGGCGACGCCTGCGACCTTCGGCTCCGCCACGCGGGCGAGCACACGCAGCGGCTTCGCACGTTGCTGCGCGCGCTTCAGCGAAGCGTCCGCATAGGTTTTCGTGAAGTTGAAGCACGATGCCGCGACGGGCAGCAGGATCAGGTTCGTCACGATCTTGTACGCGACGCCGAGCGACGCGGTGATCGCCAGTTCGCGCACCATCGGGATCGGGATCAGCAGCAGCGTGATGAACGACACGAACGCGGTAATCAGCGCGAGCACGCCGGGGACCAGCAGGCCGCTGAAGCTGTGGCGCGCCGCATCGAACGAACTCCGCCCGTGCGCGATCTCGCGGACGATGAAGTTCACCTGTTGCACCCCATGCGACACGCCAATCGCGAACACGAGGAACGGCACGAGCACCGCGAGCGGATCGAGGCCGAAACCGAGCAGCTTCAACGTGCCGAACTGCCACACGAGCGACGTGAGCGAGCACGCGACCAGCAGCACCGTGAAGCGCACCGAATGGCAGTACCAGTACACCGCAAGCGTGGTCAGCAAGAGCGCGATCGCGCAGAAGCCGAGCACGGCCGTCGCGCCGTCGGCGATATCGCCGATCTGTTTCGCGAAGCCGATGATCTGGATCTCGTAGCCGGCATCCTCGAATGGCTTGCGGATCTTCTCTTCGAGCAGGCGATTGAATGCGACGTAGTCGAGCACCTTGCCGGCGCTGTCGCGCTCGTTCAGCTCGGCCGTGATCATCGCGCTGTCCTCGCCGTGCGACACGAGCGTGCCGACGTAGCCGCCGAGCGTCGTGGCGCGGCGCACGCGCGCCACGATGTCGGGCGTCAACTGGTCGGGCGTGATCGTGCCCGGGATAATCGGCTCCGCTCGAAACCCCTCGTCGGTCACTTCATTGACGAACGCGTTCGGCGTCCACAGCGAGCGCACGCCGATCCGGTCGACGTTCGGCAGGTACGTGACGGCCTGCGTGACGTCGTACAGCCGCGTCAGCCCCTGCTTCGACCAGATCGAGCCGTGCTTCGCGCGCACGACCACCGTGATCCGGTTCGCGCCGAGCAGGTCGTTGCGGTATTGCTGGAACGTGCGGATGTACTCGTGCCCGATCGGCATCTGCTTGTCGAAGCCGGCATCCATGCGCAGTTGCACGGCGAACACGGCCATCGCGACGGTGAACAACGCGATCGCCGCGAGCACGATCGCGCGGTGACCGAAGAAAAGCCTTTCCAGGCGACTGACCAGACGATTGAGCACGACGTTACCCCTTCATGTATTCCGGTGGCGTACGCCACCTGCCGGTTGCTATCCGCCGCCGTCAGAAATTCCGCGTGACGAACAAGCCGACGAAATTGCGGTCCGCATAAGGCTGGCCCACCGTGTTGTGGCCGCCCCAGAACGCGGTGAAGTTGATGCCGGCCTGCCAGTTCGGCGGGTTCTGGTTGAACAGCACGTAGACGTTCAGCGACTTCGCGCCCTGCATGTAATTCGCGGTGAAGGTCGGCGTGTAGCCGTACAGGCCGGTCGAGAACGTCACGCCCGGCGTGACCTGCCAGCCGGGAATCAGCGAGCCGTCATAGGTCCAGTTGAAGTCGATCGTCGCGCCCACCGAGCTCGACGTACCCTGGCCCATCCCGATCGGATAGCCGGCCGCCGACCCGTTGTTCAGCCACGGCAGGTAGCCGGTCTGCGGCACCTGCGTGACGGTCTGCCCGCCGACCGTGCGGGTGACGCCGCTCGAACTCAGCCCCGGGTAGTAGATCCACGTCAGTTCCCACGTCAGCGCGGCCGAATCGGCGCCGAGCAGTTTCAGGAATGGGTACTCGCTGCGCGTAAGCGCGAGCAGGCCGTTGATGTCGTACTGGAACTTCTTCTTGTCGACCCATTGCGGGCAGTCCACGCCGGCCACGCCGTTCGTGTTCAGGTCGAGCGGGCCGCCCGTGCCATAGCAGCTCGACAGCGCGACCGCGTCGCGCGGACGGTACGACAATTCGGTGCCGATTGCCCACGGCCCGACGCCGAAGTTCGCGCTGACGCCGAACAACTGGCCGCGGCCGAGATACGACCATTGCTCGGTGCCGTTCGCGAGCGACGCGAGCACCGGCGACTTGTCGGTGTAGTTCAGGTAGTAGAACGCGAAGTTCGCGTCGAACGCGCGCGGCGAATAGTTGAACTTCACGCCGAACTGCGGCCGGTATTTCGCCGGCAGGGTCGTCGTGCTCGGCAGGCCGATATCGTTGAACGGCGGCCCGGCGTAGGCGCCGTTCACGAGCCCGTTCCTGATCGCGTTGAGCGTGTCCTGGTTGCCGGCCGCGCCCGATCCGCCGATCGCGTTGGCGATCGTGCCCGCGCTCGGGCCGGTCACGTTCAGGTTGTTCGTGTTGATCGTGAACGGTTCCGCGCCGCGGCCAAAACCGTTCGTCACCGACCAGTACGACCCGACCGGCGGGTAGCGGTTGCCGTTCCACTGGAACTGGTAATACGCCTCGGTACTGAACCCGTGCGAGAGGTCGGCCGCGAAGCTCGCCATCGGCGCGGGCAGCAGCGCCTGCTTGAGCTGCGAGCCGGGAATCAGCAGTTTCTGCGCATCGATCGAGTTCGTCGCGTTGATGCCGCTCTGCGCGAACATGCTCTCGCCCCAGTTGATCACCTGGTTGCCGAGCCGCACGTGCGCGTTGCGCCCGCCGATCGTGAAATCCTTCTGCGCCCACAGGTCGAGCAGTTGCGCGTTGTAGACGACCTGCGCGGCCGCCGTGCTCGACAACGGCGTGCGGTTCGTGTTCCTGGCCATGAAGTCGTACATGCCCGTGCCGCGCACCATGAACTTCAGCCCTTCGCCCGGCATCTTCAGCAGCAGCTCGCTGGTCGCGCTGACGTAGGTGCTGAACGGCTGGCCCTTGCGATAGTTCAAATCGCCGTCGTCCGCGTAGCCCCATTGGTTCGTGTTCGCGCCCGCACCGCAGCCGAAGGCGTTCGGGTCGCCGGTGAGCGAGCAGCTCGGGTTTTTGGTCCGGATGCCGGCGCCCGCCGTCAGGTTCGTCACCCATGAGCCCTGCACGGCGCCGCCGCCCGCCGTGAAATCGTACGCATACGCGCTCGACGTCGCGGCGCCCGCCATCGCCAACGATACTGTAGTATTCCTGAACAATCGTGCCGGTTCCATGATACGCCTCCGCCCCTGTTCGATGCCGGCGCACGATCGTTGCGCGCGCCGGTCCTTGTATCCGTCAGCCGGTTTACGTCACCGCTCGCTGACCGAGCGCAGCGATTCCGCCGTATAGAAATCCTGCTTGAAGCGAGGATCGTCCGCGTGCTCGAGCCAGCGCACGTCCTTGCCCTGGCCGATCGACGACGCATCGAACACGTAACGGCCGTTGATCATGTCGTATTGCGCGAGCGGTTCGTTGTCGCAGGTGCCGCCGAGCTCCCACACCGGAATCGGGTAGCTTTCCCGCACCTTCCACAGCTTGCCCTGCGCGTCGTAGTCCTCGCCCACCAGCGCGAGCCAGCTGTCCTCGTCGAGATAGAACACCTTCTTCGACGCGACGTGCCGCGCGCTCGGCTTCAACGCCGCCTCGACCACCCACACGCGATGCGTCTCGTAGCGCCGGCTCGCGGCGGCGAGGCCGTCGGGCGTCGCGACGTCGTGCAGCTTGCTCTTGAACCGGTACAGGCCGAACGCGTTGTACGGAACGATCATTTCCTTCTTGCCGACCAGCTTCCAGTTGAAGCGGTCGAGCGAGCCGTTGATCATGTTCCCTTCGTCGATCAGGTACTGGTTCTCGAAGCCGATCAGCGGCGCGTCGTGCGTGTAGGCCGGCATGCGTCGCACGCGGCGCTGGCCCGGGAAGTAGTAGTACGTCTCCGACGGCTTGTTGAAGTACTGGCGCTGCACGAACGCCTGGCCGGCCAGCGCCGCCGGCGAATTCATCTGGAAGTAGACGGCCGTGCTGAGCTGGTCGACCTCCTGCGGCGACGTCTTGCCGAGCTTGCCGGACGGGAAGTAATACGTCTGCGGGCCGACTGCGTCGATCCATTCGCTGCTGCCCGGACGCGGTGAAATCGTCGTGGCGACCTGCGCCCAGTCGACGCCTTCGCCGCGATAACGCATCTCGTAGTTCAGGATCGCTTCGATGCCGCTTTTCGGTTGCGGAAACGGCACGCCGGGCAACGCGGCCGCGGCGAGGTTCTCGCCGCTCGCATCCAGCTTCGCGGCGGTGAGGTTCGCCTTCGAGTTCTGCTCGACGGCATCCGGCAACTGGCATTCGCGATGGGACGGATAGACGTCCATCCGGTAGCCCTTCTTCTGCTTGATCAGCGCCACCTGGCCAGGCGACAGCTTGTCCGCATACTTGTCGACGTTCGCCGCGTCGATCGAGTAGAGCGGCTTCTCGTTGCGATGCTTCCAGAAATCGCCGCGCACCTTGCCCCACTCCCAGCCGGCGTCGGGCGACTGCTTGCCCGCATAAGCCGGCACCGTGCCGTCCTTGCTCGCCGAGCGGTCGGCGCCGGCCGGCGTCAGGTCGTCCGCCGCGACGGCGGTGCCGATCGCGACACATGCAGCGGCCGCGATCGCGGACGTGGTCCAGAAACGATGCTTCTTCATCATGGTTCTCCTTGCTGCTCCGCCTTCGCTCGCCCATTCCGGACGAAACCCGTTTGCTTCGATCGTCGCCGTCAGTCGACGGCGACGTCGCACCTTGTCGCGCCGGCCGGAGTTTCCGGCCGACCGTTTGCCGCTCGACTGCCATTCCGGTATTTTTCGTCAGGACTGCGATTCGAATGGAACGCAGAGTCGGAGAAAAACCCTCGTGCCTTCCGTCAGCCCTTGCCGGACCCGGCCACCGCCACCGCGCGAATCTCGACGCACAGCCCCGGCAGCGCCAGCTGCGTGACGCCCACCGCCGTCCACGACGGGTAACGGTCGGGGAAATACACGTCCTTGACCGCTGCGAAGCCTTCGGTCTCGCGCTGCAGATCCGTATGGAAGGTCGTGAGTTCCACGACGTCGGCGAGGCTCGCGCCGGCTTCCTCGAGAATCGTCTTCAGGCATTCGAACGCGATCCGCGCCTGCGCCTGCACGCCGTCGGCCGGCTGCATCTGCGCGTCGAGGCCGACCTGGCCCGACACCCAGATCGTGTCGCCGACGCGCGTCGCCGGCGAGAAGTGGTACGCGTCGTACCACGGCTGGAACGCTGCCGGCACGATCGATTGCCGCTTCGGAGTGGCTGTCATGATGAAAATCTCCCGGTTCAGACGAGTTGACGGAAACACGGCGCGCGGAACGGATCGCCGGCCTTCAGCGCGGCGAGTTCCTCGACGAACAGCACGCCGGCCGGCGTGAATCCCGAGCGGCTTTCGTCGGGCAGCGGACTGAACACCGCGTCATCGCCGAAAAAGCGCAGCACGAGCGTGTGGCGATCGGGGAAATCGGCGTCGACCGCGCCGCCGCCGTGCAGCACGCCCGGATGAAGCAGCAGCACGTCGCCCGGTTTCGTTTCCCACGACAGGATGTCGTATGCATCCGGCGCCGCACGGCGCTCGGCCTCGATGTCCGGCAAGCGCGGCCATACGTCGCCGCCATGCAACGGGTCGGTCGGATCGTCGGCGTTCTGGAACGTCGTGCCGTCATGGCGCACACCGTGATGCGAGCCGCGCACGATCTCGAGCGCATTGCGCTTCGGTACGTGCTCGAAGCTGATCCACGCGTTGCCGAAATGCATCCCCTGCCACGGCAGGTACGACGTGTCCTGGTGCCACGGCGAGCGTGCGCTCTTGCCGCCGGCCTTCATGAACAGCTCCTCGGCGAAGTACCATACGTGCTTCGAGCCCCACAGGTCGGCGAACAGTTGCCCGAACGGCAGCGTGCCGACCAGTGCGTCGAGCCGCGCCTTCGCGTACGGGTTCGCGTTGTCGTTGTGCGACTTGTATTCGGTGCCGTCGAGCAGCGTCGTCGCCATCGGGCCCGGGTTCTCCATCCCCCAGTCGAACACCGCGCGGCATTGCGCGAGTTGTTCGTCGTTCAGCACGCCTTCGATGAGCACGGCTCCGTCCTCGAAGAACGCCTTGCGCGTCATTGCATCCATCGTCCATCTCCCGATTCGTTCAGCCACGACCGGCAGTTCGCCTTCATTGCCGGTCACCAGTAGAACACGATGACTATGTTAGGTCATCATGACAAAAATAATGAAAAGAAAAAGACGGGGTATTCCCTGTTTCGTCTGCATGATCGAACGTCCGTCGCCGTCCGCCGCCGGCCCGTCATGACAATCGGCTTTCGGCCTTCATACACGCACACGACAACGCACCGCCGCCGCTTCTTCGCGCGTTCATCCGCGCACGCGGTCGAACACCATGTGCGTGATGAAGCCGACCAACACCGCGTCGGCCAGCGCGTCGACCGTGCTCCGTGCATCGGCCGCGCCGTCCGACTGCATGCCGTCGCACAGCGCGGTCAGACCGCGCGCCAGCACCGGCGCAGGCAACGGCAGCGACACGCCGGCCCGCGCCGCATACGCGTCGATGCACGCGACCGCGAGCGCCTGCCGCTCGCGCAGCAACGCGCCGAAGCGCGCGCGGAACCGCGTATCGCGCGCCGCCTGGAGCTGCGCGTCGAGCCACATCAGGCGCGATGCAGACCGGGTCGTGCCCCTTCGCCAGTACGCGAGCATCGCGCGCTGCGCGTCGTCGGCGGGGTCATGCGAACCGACGATCCGCTGCAATGCCGCGGCGGCCTCGCCCTGATCGCGTCGTAGCAACTCGAACAGCGCGTCGGCCTTGCCGCGGAAGTTCGAGTAGAACGCGCCGCGCGTAAGCCCGGCCGTCGCGGCAATGTCTTCCACGCTCGCGGCCGCATACCCCTTCTCCGCGAAGATCGCGCGCGCGGCATCGATCAGGCGTTCGCGCGTCGCATTGCGCCGCTCTGCGCGGGTCAGGCGAACCCGGTCCATCCGCGCGCTCCGCGATCGCCGCAGCCGGACCCGCGACCGGCGCGCGCCGTGTCTGCTTCCTCGATGGCGCGACTCATTTCGGATACGACAGGACGCTCGCGTTCACCTTGCCGGGCCCGGCGTCGCGCTCCAGCGCGCAATACGCGTAATAGAGCGTGGCGGTCAGATACGACCAGGTCAGCAACGCCAGTACGTAGAAATTGAGCACGACGTTGGTTTCCTCGCCGGGAATCTTGTAGAAATCGTAGATGCACGCGATCGCCTGCGAAGCGACGAGCGCGAGCGTCGTCGTCAGCGCATGGACCGCGTGGCCGGCACGCACGAGCCGCCACACGAAACCGGCGAGATAGATCGACATCAGCGTCCACATCGCCACGTAAAAGTACGGCAGCGCATGCTGCAACGCGCCGGCAACGAGCGCGACCGTCCCGAGCGTCGCGAGCACGAACAGCGTCACGTCCTGCCGCATCGACGGCCGGTAGCCGTGCGTGACGGCCATCAGGCCCGCGACCGCGATCACCGGCATCCCGAACCCGCGCGAGAACGCGTCGAGGAAGTGCGAAACGAAGTACGACACCGGCGATTCCGTCGCGAAGAAGATCACTGCGTTGGACGCGGAGATCGTCACGATCCACCATTCGAAGCCGAGCAGGAAGTTGCGCTTGCGCACGAACTTGAAGCCGTAGACGCCGGTCGTCATCGCGAGCGTCGCGCTGGCAAGACAAAGGACAAGTGATCTGTGATCCATGGTTCGAACTCCCGAAGTCGATTGCTGCCGTTGATTCACTGCCTGGCGGGGCCAAGGCTTGCAAGATAGGTCGCCACCGCCGCCCGATCGTCCGCCGACATCGCCTGCGCGACGCGCTGCATCGTGCCGGTCGCCTCGCTGCGCGAGCCCGTCGCGAACGCGTCGAGCTGCGCGAGCAGATAGTCGTAACCCTGGCCGGCCAGACGCGGGAACTGCGCCTGCCCCGTCAGCCGTGCGCCGTGGCAGGCCGCGCACGCGCCGGCCGTCACGAGTTGTTCGCCTTTCGCGCGCAGTCGTGCATCCGGCTTGAAATAGCGGTTGTCCAGCGGCGCCTGCTTCGCGTAATAGCCGGCCACACGCGTGATCTCGGCCTCGCTCATCGTCATCGCGAGCGGGCCCATCGTCGGGTTCGTGCGTTGCCCGCCCGCAAACGCGCGAAGCTGCGCGGCCACGTATTGCGCCGGCTGGCCGGCGAGGCTCGGATAAGCCTGGCTGAGCGACGTGCCCTTCACGCCGTGGCAGCCCATGCACGCGTCGGTCACGCGCGGCCACGGGCCGCCGTCGGCGTCATCGGCTTGCGCGGCCGTATCGATATGGCGCTGCAGGCGATAGAAGCCGAGCAGCGTCGGGCCGTAGAGCGCCAGCAATGCACCGATCGCCACGAGCGCCACGACGAGCAGCATGCGTTTCTTCATTTTCGGTCTCCTAAGCACGACGCAGCGCATTGAGCGCCTGAAGCGCGCTTTGGTGACCGGAGCGCACGGCGCCGTCCATGTAGCCGGCCCAGATGTTCGCGGTCTCGGTGCCCGACCAGATCAGGTTGCCGCACGGCGCGCGCAACGCGTCGCCGTGCGCGCTCCAGAAGCCGGGCGGGATCGCCGACACGCACGTGATCGTCCACGGGTCGGCCAGCCCCCAGTCGCGATCGTGGTACGACACCGGCGCACGCGCTTCGTCGCCCCACGCCTGCGCATAGAGATCCATGTGCATCTGCTGCGCGGCCTGCGGATCCGACGGCATCAGCGCATTCCGGACGAATGCGTTGATCACGCCGATCTCGCCGCCCGGCGGCGAATTGTCGTAGGCCCAGAAGATCGGCCCGTCGGTCTGGAAGATGTGGCCGTTCAGTCCCTTGTCGCGCCAGAACGGGCGGCGATAGACCATCGCCGTCTTGCGCGCCGGCGAATGGGCCGGCCACGCGCGCTGCAGCGCGTGGCGCTTTTCAGGCAGCGGCGGATCGAATTGCACCTGGTGGCACAGCGCCGGGTGAAGCGCCATCACGACCTTTCTCGCGCGCACCGTGCCGCGATCGGTCTGCAACGTGACGACGTCGCGATCCCAGCCGACGATCCGCCGCACCGGCGACGACAGCCGCACCTTGTCGCCCAGTTGCTGCGCCATCCGGATGCTCAGGCGCTGCGAGCCGCCGACGAACCGCGTTTCCTGTGCGCTGTGCTTGATCGAGTCGAGCTGCGCGTAATCGCAATCGGCGGAGTTGATCATCGACAGGAAGTGCAGCAGCCCCATCTTCGCCGGCGCGACGCCGCCCGACAGCGAGATCGACGCGTTCCAGCCCATCCGGTCTTCCGCCTTGATACCCTGTGTCGCGAGCCAGTCGCCGACCGACAGCCGGTCGAGCTCGCCGACCTTCGGCGACGTCCACGGCGCACCGGACGGCACGTCGCGCGACAACCTGCCGAGCTTCGCCGCGACGGCCTCGTCGGTGCCGAAGGTGCCCTCCAGGTCGATCTCGGCGCGCCCGTCGCCGCCCAGGATCACCGTCTTGCCCGCGTAGTAGCTCGGAAACGTGCCGACTTCCAGCTCGCGGGCAAGATCGGCGATCGCCGTCTGGCCCGGGCCGATCCACTGGCCGCCGACTTCGGTCACGAAGCCGCCGCCGACGTCGTAGTTCAGCGTGCGGCCGCCCACGCGGTCGCGCGCCTCCAGCACGACGAAGGATTCGCAGCCCGCGTAACGCAGGTCGCGCGCGGCCGTCAGGCCGGCCAACCCGGCGCCGACGATCGCGACATCGAGGACGTCGCCGCCCTGGCCGGCGGCTGACGCCGAATCGGCCTTCGCCCGCGCGGCGCCGAGTGCAAGACCGCTCGCCGCGACCGACGCGCCCGCGACCTTGAGCCACTGCCTGCGCTGCAGGTCGGCCGACCCGCTGATGGATGACTTCCTGGACATGATCGGTAAATGACGCCTGCAATGGGCGCGAACGCCGGCCGCCCTGCCGGGAGACAGCCATCGTTCGCGCGGAGTCTGACGACGGGATGCGATCCCGATCCGCTTCACCTGCCGCCGGCCCACCCGCCCCTCTGACGGGGCGCGCGAATCCGGTTCGCATTCCTGCCTGAACACGCGCCGGACTGCCCGTACCGATATGGATTTTCCGGCGCCTATAATTAGTACATGTTGCAAAAGTTAGGTCATGATACATAAAACAGGATTGAAAAAAAAAGACAGGGTATTCCCCTGTCGGGCAATGCATCGCAGCGCTTCCGAAAGGTCGCGGAAAGCCGGCGCACGCGACGGCGATCGGCGCGGCTTCGCCCGTCTCCGTTCGGTTGCGCGGGCCGTGCGGTAGTATGGCGATTCGATGGAACCCCGATAGATCCGAACGAGTGGCCATGCCCGAATTTTCTTCATCTCCCGGCGCCGGCCAGCGCGCACAGGCGCTCGTCCTCATCGCCGAGGACGAACCCGAGATCGCCGAGATCCTGATCGCCTATTTCGCGCGCAACGGCCTGCGTACCGTGCACGCCGCCGACGGCCGCCGCGCGCTCGAACTCCACCTGTCGCTGAAGCCCGATCTCGTGCTGCTCGACGTGCAGATGCCGCACGTCGACGGCTGGAAGGTGCTCGCCGAGATCCGCCATCGCGGCGATACGCCGGTCATCATGCTGACCGCGCTCGACCAGGACATCGACAAGCTGACCGGGCTGCGCATCGGCGCCGACGACTACGTGGTCAAGCCGTTCAACCCGGCCGAAGTCGTCGCGCGCGCCCAGGCGGTGCTGCGCCGGTCGATGGGCGGCTCGCGCCAGGAAGAGCAGCGCGTGCTGCGCGCCGCGCCGTTCGAGATCGATCTCGAGCACCACGAAGCGACGGTCGAAGTCGACGGCGCGCGCCACACGCTCGTGCTGACGCTCACCGAATTCAAGCTGCTCGCGCAGCTCGCGCGCGCGCCGCGCCGCGTGTTCAGCCGCGCCGAGCTGATGGCCACCTGCCTGCCGGAAGGCGATGCGCTGGAGCGCACGGTCGACAGCCACGTCAGCAAGCTGCGCAAGAAACTCGACGATCTCGGTGTCGCGGGCGTGCCGGCCAGCGTGCGCGGCGTCGGCTACAAACTGTGGAGCGGCGAGTGAGACTCGATGGCCTGAGCCGCCAGATCGCGCTGACGATGGGCGCGATCGCCTTCGGCGTCACGGTGCTGATCGTCGTGACGGCCTATGCGTTCTACTACCTGCTGTACCAGTACTCGCCGGAGTCGTTCCAGCCGCAGAGCTGGCTCCCGAGCGGGCCGGAGTGGGTATGGATCATCTCGACCACGCTGGTCGGCCTGCTGATCGCGATCGTCGTCGCGATCAACCTGTCGCGCCGCATCCTCGTGCCGCTGAATTCGGTGACGGACAGCATTCGCCGGGTCGCGCGCGGCGATCTCGGCGCACGCGCGGTTGCCGGCGACCGTTCGTTGAAGGAAGCGGCGCTGCTCGCCGACAACTTCAACGCGCTCGCGAGCGAGCTGCAGCGCGTGACCGACGAGCAAACCTTCTGGAACGCGGCGATCGCGCACGAGCTGCGCACGCCCGTGACCGTGCTGCGCGGCCGGCTGCAGGGGCTCGCCGAAGGCGTGTTCACGCCGAGCGAGGCGCTGTACCGCAGCCTGCTCGCGCAGGTCGAAGGACTGACGCGGCTGATCGAGGATCTGCGCGTGGTCAGCCTCGCCGACAGCGGCCACCTGAGCATCGAGATCCGCGACACCGATCTCGCCGCCGAAGTGCGCGCCGTGGTCGACGTGTTCGCGCACGCGCTGCAGGCCGCCGGCCAGCATCCGGAACTCGATCTCGACCCGCGTCGCATGCGCTGCGACCCGGTCCGCATCCGCCAGGCATTGCTCGCACTGCTGGAGAACGCACGCCGCCATGCGGTGCCCGGCGCGATCCGGATCCAGACGCGCATCGAGAACGGAATGTGCCGGCTGCGCGTCGAGGACGACGGCCCGGGCATTCCCGCCGAGTTCGCGCCGCACGTGTTCCAGGCGTTCCGGCGCGTCGACGAGTCGCAACCCGGCGGCACCGGCCTCGGGCTCGCCGTCGTCGCGGCGATCGCGCATGCGCATCGCGGCGAAGCGCTGTGCGTGCCGACCGGCGCGGGCGGCACGCGGTTCGACGTGCAGTGGCCCGACGATCTCGTGCCGGCGCCCGACGGCGAGCGCTTCCCGGCGTAACGCGCGGGCCCCGGCGCTCACGCGCGCGGCTTGCGTTCGACCTGTTCGAGCGGCGGGCTGAACCCGGCGCCGTATGCACCATCACGGGCACCGTCCCCTTCCCGGCCGCGCGCTGCACGCCCCCGCGCGCACGGCGCCGGCACGGTCGAATGCCGGCCGCGTGCGGATGGTCACGTAGCGCACCACCTCCAGTGCCTCGCTTCGCGCAATCGCCAGCTTGCGCACCGCGCCGGACACGTGCGGCTGAAGCGGAAATGAACACCTGGGGTTATCGATTGATCCCAAAGATTCATTGGACAGCGTCTCCGCCGCCGCGCGATGCTGGGCCGGCCCGTGAACGCAGCGTCATTGCAACGCCGCGCACGAACATGGAGTGAGACAGATGCCCACCGACCACCGTCAACGGCGCCACACGCTGTGGCTGCTGTGCGCGCTTTCGTTCATCCTCTACGTCGACCGCGTCAATCTCGCGACCGCAGCCGGCGCGATCAAGGCCGAACTCGGGCTGTCGAATACCGAGCTTGGCGTCGCCTTCTCCGCGTTCGCGTATTCGTATGCAATTTGCCAGATCGGCGGCGGCTGGATCGCCGACCGGTTCGGCGCCCGCATCACGCTGATCGGCTGCGGGCTGATCTGGGTCGTCTCCACGTTCGCGACCGGGCTCGTGCACAGCCTCGGGCTGCTGTTCGCCGCGCGCCTGCTGCTCGGCATCGGCGAAGGCGCGACGCTGCCGGCCCAGGCCCGAGCGATCACGCAGTGGTTCCCGCGCGAGCGGCGCGGCGTCGTGCAGGGCTTCACGCATTCGTTCTCCCGGCTCGGCAACGCGGTCACGCCGCCGATCGTCGCCGCGCTGATGACGTGGCTGTCGTGGCGCGCGGCGTTCTTCGTGATCGGCGCGGTCACGCTGGCGTGGCTCGCATGGTGGATCGCCGGTTTCCGCGAGCATCCGCTTGGCGACGACGATGGCCGCACGCGCACCCGCCGCCCCGCCGCACTCTCCGGGCCCACGCCGTGGGGCCCGCTGTTGCGCCGGATGGCGCCGACCATCTTCGTGTACTTCTGCTACGGCTGGACCGCGTGGCTGTTCTTCACGTGGCTGCCGACCTTTTTCTTGAACGGTCAGGGCCTCAACCTGAAATCGACCGCGTTGTTCGCGTCCGGCGTGTTCTTCGCGGGCGTCGTCGGCGACACGCTCGGCGGCTGGCTCTGCGACCGCATCTACCGGAAGACCGGCAACCTCGCGCTGTCGCGCCAGAGCGTGATCGTGACGAGCTTCGTCGGTGCGCTCGCCTGCCTGCTGCCGCTCGCCTTCGTGCACTCGACGGCCGGCGTCGCGCTGTGCCTGTCGGGCTCGTTCCTGTGCCTCGAACTGACGATCGGGCCGATCTGGGCCGTGCCGAGCGATATCGCGCCGGCCCATGCCGGCATCGCGAGTGGAATGATGAACGCCGGTTCCGCGATCTCGGGAATCCTGTCGCCGATCCTGTTCGGCTATCTCGTCGATCGCACCGGCAGTTGGACGGTGCCGTTCATCGGCTCGGTCGCGATGCTGCTGTTCGGCATCGTCGCCGCGCTGCGGATTCGGCCGGACCGCGCGCTGTCCGACTCGATGCCGGCGCTCGCCGACGCGCCCGCCGCGCCGTCGGCACACTGAAGCCGGTCTTCGCTGCCTCTGTCGTCCCTTCCGCGCCGTCGTCACGCATCGCCGCGTTCCGCGACACGTGACCGGCGCGGCGGCGCACCGCCGGATCAGGCGCCGCCGTCCGCGCCCACGGCGTCCTGGTGAAACAGCGCGAGAAACTGCCGGGCGGGAATGCTCAACGGCCGGTCGCGCCGCACGAGGCTGCCGTACGACGGCAGCTTCTGCTCCAGCGTGTAATCGACGATCGCGACGAGCCCGTGCGCCGCGTTGCGCTGCGCGACCGTCAGCGGAATCACGCCGAGCATCGACGAACGGTCGACGAGGTTCATCGTGGTCAGGATCGAGCCCGTTTCGACGAGCCCGCGCGGCATCGGCTGGTGACGCGCGCGGAATTCGCGCTCGACGACCTCGCGCGCCGGGCTGCCGGCCGGCTGCAGGATCCACGCGTACTCGAGCAACGCGTCGAATTCGACCGGCCCCGCGCCCGCGAGCGGATGGTCGCGGCCCGCGATGATCGCGAGCGCCTCGTCGTCGACCACGCGGAAGTCGCAGTCGGTCCCCACGTTGCGCCCGATCACCACTTCGAGCACGCCTTCGCGAAGCTGCGGCATCAGCCGGTCGCTCGTATCCACCGCGATGTCGATCGCAAGCAGCGGATAACGCGCCTTCAACCGCACCAGCGCCTCGGTCAGCCGCCCCGGCGACGCCGCCATGATGCTGCCGATCGCGAGCCGCCCCGCGCTGCCCAGTTGCAGCTCGCCGAGTTCGCGGTTCAGCGCCTCCATGCTGCCGCGGATGCCGCGGAAATAGCCGAGCACGCGCTCGCCGGCCGGATTCAGCACGAGCCCGCGCCCGATGCGATCGAACAGCCGCTGGCCGAGCGCGCTCTCCAGTTCGGCCAGCATCTTCGTCGCGGCCGGTTGCGTGAGGCCCATCTGCTCGGCCGCCGCGCGCAGCGTCGAGCATTCGTCCACGGCGAGCAGCAGCGCGATCTGGCGCATGCGCAGCCGGTTCAGCAATTGCGGGGTCGAATCTCGTCGGTCGATCGAGCCCATCTTCGATTACTCCTGGTTATCGATTCATCAAGAGTTTTCAATTTACCGACTCATTCCGTCTACCTAGCATCAACCCCATAGACCAACGGCCGTGCGCCGCCACCGGAGACACCGCATGCACACCCCCTCGACCGACGCCGCCCTGCCCGTCGTCGCGCTGACGCTCGGCGACCCCGCCGGCATCGGCGCCGAACTGATCGCGAAACTGCTCGCCCGCCCCGATGCGACCGCCCGCGCGAACCTCGTACTGATCGGCGATCGCTGGCTGTGGGAAGCCGGCCAGCGTGTCGCCGGCGTCGAGGTCGACGTCGAACCCGTCGCGTCGCTCGCCGCCGTGCGCGGCCGGCCGTCCACCGAGCGCGCCGCGTTCGTCGCGGTCGATACGATCGATCCCGCGCTGGTCACGGTCGGCGAGGCGGGCGCTGCCGGCGGCCGCTCGGCGCTGACCGTGCTCGACCGTTGCCTCGACGCCGCGCACGCCGGCGATGTCGATGCGATCTGCTTCGCACCCCTGAACAAGTACGCGATGAAGCTCGGCGGCCTGCGTCACGACGACGAACTGCACCACTTCGCCGAAGCGCTCGGCGTGACCGGCTACTTCTGCGAATTCAACACGCTTGGCGAACTGTGGACGGCGCGGATCTCGTCGCACATTCCGCTCAAGGATGCGGCCGCCCAACTGAGCATCGAACGGATCGAACAGGCGTCGGAGCTGATCTACCGGTCGCTGCTCGCGAACGGCGTCGCCGCGCCGAAGGTCGCGATCGCCGCGTTCAACCCGCACGGCGGCGACGGCGGCAGTTGCGGCCGCGAGGAAGTCGACGTCATCGAGCCGGCCGTGCGCCGGTTGCAGGCACGCGACTGGCCGACCGACGCGCCGTTCCACGGCCCGTTCCCGGCCGACACGATCTTCCTGAAGGCACAGGCCGGCGATTACCAGGCGGTCGTCACGATGTATCACGACCAGGGGCAGATCGCGATCAAGCTGCTCGGCTTCTCGCGCGGCGTGACCGTGCAGGGCGGGCTGCCCGTGCCGATCACGACGCCCGCGCACGGCACCGCGTACGACATCGCGGGCCGCGGCACGGCCGACGTCGGCGCATCCTGGCAGGCGCTGCAGATCGCGTGCCGAATGGGCGCCGCGCGGCGCTCGCCCACCGTTTCGGCGTGACGCTCGCACGCCCTCTACACCGACGACATCGATTCCGGAGACACCACCATGAAGATTCGCTCCGTACGCGCCCGCGTATTCCAGTGGAAAGGCAAGACCGTCCCGCCGCAAGGCAACTTCTGCTCGAACGCGATGGACCTGCTGTATGCGCCGCAGGAAACGATGAGCACGTTCCGCTTCCATGCGTGGACGGTCGTCGAAGTCGAAACCGACGACGGCATCGTCGGCCTCGGCAACGTCGCGCTCGCGCCGCACGTCGCGAAGGCGATCGTCGACCAGTACCTCGCGCCGCTCGTGATCGGCCAGGACCCGTGGGACTACGAGTACCTGAGCCAGCGCATGTACCGCGCGACGCACGCCTGGGGCCGCAAGGGCATCGGCATGGCCGCGATCTCGGCGGTCGACATCGCGATCTGGGACATCCTCGGCAAGAGCGTCGGCAAGCCTGTGTTCAAGCTGCTCGGCGGCCGCACCAAGGAACGGATCCCGTGCTACTACTCGAAGCTCTACCGCACCGACCTGAGGGCAATGCAGGAGGAAGCGCAGCAGTACCTGAAGGAAGGCTTTCGCGCGTTCAAGATGCGCTTCGGCTACGGGCCCGCGCACGGGCAGCAGGGCGTGGTCGAGAACCTGAAGTCGGTCGCGGCGATCCGCGAGGTGATCGGCTACGACAACGACCTGATGCTCGAGTGCTACATGGGCTGGAACCTCGAGTATGCGAAGCGCATCCTGCCGAAGCTGGAGAAGTACCAGCCGCGCTGGCTGGAAGAGCCGGTGATCGCCGACGACATCGACGGCTACGCGGAACTGAACCGGCTCACGACCATCCCGATCTCCGGCGGCGAGCACGAATTCACGCTGTACGGCTTCAAGCAGTTGCTCGACCGCAAGGCCGTGTCGGTCGTCCAGTACGACACGAACCGCGTCGGCGGGATCACGATGGCGCACAAGATCAACGCGCTGTGCGAGGCGTACAGCGTGCCGGTGATTCCGCACGCGGGCCAGATGCACAACTACCATCTGACGATGAGCACGCTCGCGTCGCCGATGAGCGAGTACTTCCCGATGTTCGACGTCGAGGTCGGCAACGAGCTGTTCTATTACATCTTCGACGGCGAGCCGGTGGCCGAGAACGGCTTCCTGCAACTGCGCGACGACGTGCCGGGCCTCGGCCTCACGTTGAAGACCGAATTCCTCGACCAGTTCGACATCGTCGAGTGAGGCCGGCCATGAGCACACGCTACCAGGGCGTCTTTCCCGTCGTGCCGACGATTTTCGACGCGCACGGCGCGCTCGATCTCGACGGCCAGCGCCGCTGCATCGATTTCATGATCGATGCCGGCTCGCACGGCCTTTGCATCCACGCGAACTATTCCGAGCAGTTCGCGCTCGGCGACGACGAACGCGATCTGCTCACGCGCACCACGCTCGAGCACGTCGCGGCCCGCGTGCCGGTGATCGTCACGACGTCGCACTTCAGCGCGCGGATCTGCGCGCAACGCAACCGGCACGCCCAGGCGCTCGGCGCCGCGATGGTGATGGCGATGCCGCCGTACCACGGCGCGACGTTCCGCGTCTCCGACGCGCAGATCCGCGCGTACTTCCGCGAAATCGCCGACGGCCTCGCCATTCCGCTGATGATCCAGGACGCACCGGCCAGCGGCGTCGCACTGCCCGCGTCGCTGCTCGCGGCGCTCGCGCGCGAGATCGACGCGGTGTCGTACTTCAAGATCGAGACCGCCAGCGCCGCGTCGAAGCTGCGCGAGCTGATCGCGCTCGGCGGCGACGCGATCGAAGGGCCGTGGGACGGCGAGGAAGGCATCACGTTGCTCGCCGACCTCGATGCCGGCGCGACCGGCGCGATGACGGGCGGCGGCTATCCGGACGGGATTCGCCGGATCACCGACGCGTATTTCGCCGGGCGTCGCGACGACGCGTACGACGAATACGCGCGCTGGCTGCCGCTGATCAACTACGAGAACCGCCAGTCGGGCTTCCTCACCGCGAAGGCGCTGATGAAGGAAGGCGGCGTGATCGCGTGCGACCGGCCGCGCGCGCCGTGGCCCGAGCTGCATCCGCAGGTACGTGCCGGCCTGCTCGACACGGCGCGGCGGCTCGACCCGCTCGTGCTGCGCTGGGGGCGCTAGACATCGTTTTTTCACCCGCAACGCGCGTGTGTTGCGCATCGGCGTGACAGCGGCCCGACAGAAAGCCGCCGCCGCTCATCGGATGGACGGAGACACCATGAATCTGCTGAACCCCACGACCCCGGCATACGAAGCCGGCGAAGCCATTCCGCGCCGCCGCTGGCTGCGCGTGATCCCGCCGCTGCTGCTCGCCTGCATCATTTCCTACATGGACCGCGTGAACATCGCGTTCGCGATGCCGGGCGGAATGAACGCCGATCTCGGCATGGACGCGACGATGGCCGGCCTCGCCGGCGGCATCTTCTTCTTCGGCTACCTGTTCCTGCAGATTCCCGGCGGCCGGCATGCGGCGCTCGGCAGCGGCAAGACCTTCATCGCGTGGTCGCTCGTGAGCTGGGCCGTGCTGTCGGCACTGACCGGGCTCGTCACCCATACGTGGCAACTGTTGACGCTACGCTTCCTGCTCGGCGTGGCCGAGGGCGGGATGCTGCCCGTCGTGCTGACGATGGTCAGCCACTGGTTTCCCGATCGCGAACGCGGCCGCGCGAATGCGATGGTCATCCTGTTCGTGCCGCTCGCCGGCATGATCACCGCGCCGCTGTCCGGCTTCATTCTCGCCGCGTACGACTGGCATCACCTGTTCTTCAGCGCGGGCGCGCTGTCGCTGCTGTGCCTGGTCGTGTGGATGCTGTTCGCCGACGACGGTCCGCAGACCGCACGCTGGGTGTCGCCGCGCGAGAAGGCGTACATCCTCGACGCGCTGCGCGACGAGCAGGAACGCAAGCGCGCGGCCGGCACGCCGGCTGCCGCCTCGTTCGGCGCGCTGCTGCGCCACCCGACGATCTGGCTGCTCATCGCGATCAACTTCTGCTATCAGGCCGGTATCTACGGCTATACGATGTGGCTGCCGACCCTGCTGAAAAACCTCACGCACAGCGGGATGGGCAGGATCGGCCTGCTCGCGATGCTGCCGTACGTCGCGATGGTGATCGGGATGCTCGTCACGTCGTATTGGTCCGACCGGACCGGCAAGCGGCGGCTGTTCGTGCTGCTGCCGCTCGTCGGCTTCGCCGCGTGCCTCGCGCTGTCGGTGCTCACGCATGCGTCGATGGCCGTGTCGTTCGCGTTCCTGATCGGCTGCGGCTTCTTCCTGCAGGCGGCGGCCGGCGTGTTCTGGGCGATTCCGCCGAAGCTCTGCAGCGTCGAGGCGGCCGGCAGTGCACGCGGCCTGATCAACGCGCTCGGCAACCTCGGCGGCTTCTGCGGCCCGTATGCGGTCGGCGTGCTGACGCAGCACGTGAGCGCGGCGGCCGGCGTGTACAGCCTCGCCGTCACGCTGGCCGTGGCAGGCTTGCTCGCGTTGACGCTGCCCCGCCGCTGCGAAGACTGACGCGCGCGCCGACACACGGCGGGCACGCGAACGAAACAACGGAGACACACCATGAACGACATCCTGTTGCTGGTGCAGAAATGCGCCCACACCTTCAGCTTCTACGATCTCGAAACCAAAGCCGCGCTCAAGCACATCGTGTTGCCGAACTTTCCGCACGAGTTCACCGTCGACGTGAACGACCGCTACGCGTACGTCGGCATTTTCGGGATCGAGACCGCATGGTCGCGCGGCCATGAAGGCGATCACCGGATCGCCGAGATCGATCTCGTCGAGCGCACGCACACGCGCATGCTCGACCTGTGGCCGTACTACCGGCCGCACGGGATGGCGAGCGACCGCGACGGCCGGCTGTACGCGATGAGCGAGGCGCACGACATGCTGCTCGTATTCGACGAGCCGACCCGGCAGCCGGTACCGAACATGGCCGTGCCGTCCGGCGGCGTGAAAACGCACCTCGTGACGCTCACGCGCGACGCGAGCCGCGCGTACGGCGTGCATCTGCTGTCGAACACGGTCACGCAATTCCATCCGCGCGACGCGACGGTCGCGCCGCGCGCGGTGATGCCCGGCCCCCGCCCCGAAGGCAATGCGCTGTCGAGCGACGAGCGCACGCTGTTCGTCGCGAATCGCGGCGACGACACGCTGGTCGAGATCGACACCGAAACGATGACCTGCCGCCGTCGCGTCAAAACCCGCAGCGATCCGAACCGCATCTACCGGGCGAGCGCGCCCGACGGTCGCGACCTGCTGCTGTTGACCAATTCGGGCGAGCAGTCGATCTCGGTATTCGATGCGCGGCAGCTCGAGGAGATCGAGCGCATCGCGCTGCCCGCGAACCCGACCGCGCTGTCGTTTCATCCGTCGCGGCGCGTCGCATACGTATCGTTCCAGGACGACCACGTGCGCGAACTCGACCTCGACGCATGGCGCTTCGTCGGTGCGCTGCCGACGCTGCGCGAGCCCGATGCGTCGTACGTGCTCGCCGGCGCGCTCTGACATGCGCGACGAAGCGCCGCCCGACGGCATGCCCGACGCGCTCGTCGACGCGCATCATCATCTGTGGCGACTCGATGCGGGCGCGCACTACCCGTGGCTGCAGACGCACTACGACCCGGCGCGCTTCATGTTCGGCGACTACGCGGCGCTGTGCCGCAACTTCGGCGTCGACGATTTCCGGCGCACGGCGCAGTGTGCACCGCTCGTCGCCAGCGTGCACGTCGAAGCCGAACGTGCGCGCGATGAGGCGCTCGCGGAAACGCGCTGGCTGCACGAGGTCGCGGCCGCGCACGCGCTGCCGTCGGCGCTCGTCGCGTGGGTCGATCTGCTGGCGGGCGATGCGGACGAACGGCTCGCCGAACAGGCCGCATGGCCGCGCGTGCGCGGCGTCCGTTTCAAGCCGCGCACCGCGACAGCGCCCGATGCATCGATCGACGAACCGGGCGCTCTGCACGATCCGCGCTGGCCGGCGGCGCTCGAACGTCTCGCCGCGCACGGCCTGAGCTGGGATCTGCGCGTGCCGTTCTGGCATCTCGGCGACGCGGCCGCGATGCTGGCCGATGCGCCCGAAGTCGACGTCGTGCTCGAACACGCGGGGCTGCCGTGGGATCGTTCCGAAGCCGGGGTCGCGCGCTGGCGCCGCGGCATGGAAGCGCTTGCCGCATTGCCGCGCGTGGTCGTGAAGATTTCCGAACTCGGCTTGCGCGATGCCGTGTGGAACGACGCGGACAACGCGCGAATCATCCGCGACACGATCGCGATCTTCGGCTGGCGGCGCTGCCTGTTCGCCAGCAATTTCCCGGTGGCCGGGCTGCGCGTGTCCTATCCCGCGCTGCTGCGCACGTTCGCCGGCGCGATCGCGCACCTCGACTGCCCCGCGCGCCGCGCGATCTGGCATGACAACGCGCTGCGCGTGTACCGGATCGCGCTCGACGATGCAGCGCAGCGTCCGGCGCGCGGGTAACGCCGCATTTCCTCCGTGCCGCCCCGTCGGTGGAGCGCCGCGCCCGCCCCGACCACCACATTTTGTGCATCGCACGACCGACCCTGAGCAAAAAGTATCGGTTCGCGAACTTTTTTGATGTGGTGATCGCATCGCCCGCGTCACACCATTGTCCCTGCCGTCATCGGCGGCATTCGAACAAGCAGAATCAAGGAGACACGGGTGAACAAGATGCGAATCGTCGCAGCCGGCGTGCTGCTCGGCGCCTGTCTGCCGGGCGTCGCGACCGCGCAGGTCTGCAAGGTGCCGACCCTTCGGGTGCTCGCGCAGAAGAGCCTCGGCTTGTCGGTGATGGAGAAATCGCTGGCCGACTACGAGAAGAAGAGCGGCACGAAGGTCGAGATCAGCTATTTCGGCGAGAACGACCGCCGCGCGAAATCGCGGCTCGACGCGTCGACCGGCGCGGGTTCGTACCAGATCTACTACGTCGACGAGGCGAACGTCGCCGAATTCGCGTCGGCCAACTGGATCGTGCCGCTCCTCAAGTACTACCCGAAGGAATACGACTACGACGACTTCCTGCCCGGCCGCCGCGCGGTCGCGAGCTACAACGGCGTCGCGTACTTCGCGCCGCTGATCGGCGGCGGCGACTTCCTGTTCTACCGCCGCGACCTGCTCGACGCCGCGCACATCCCCGTGCCGAAGACGCTCGACCAGCTCGTCGCCGCGATCAAGAAGCTCAACGCGCCGCCGAAGCTGTACGGCTGGGTCGCGCGCGGCCAGCGCGGCTCGGGGATGAACGTGTGGCGCTGGTCGCCGTTCATGCTCGGCATGGGCGGCGCGTGGACCGACAAAGGCGGCCAGCCCGCGTTCAATTCGCCGGCCGCCGTGAAGGCCACGCAGCTCTACGGCGACCTGTTCAAGTACGCGCCGCCGGGCGCCGCCACCTACGACTGGAGCAACGCGCTCGAAGCGTTCCGCTCCGGCAAGGTCGCGTTCATGATCGAATCGACGCCGTTCGCGGACTGGATGGAAGATGCGAGCAAGTCGAGCGTGGCCGGCAAGGTCGGCTACACGCGGCCGCCCGCGCCGCTGCCGTCGGCCGCGTACGGCCACGGCTTCGCGATCTCGGCCGTCGGCGCGAAGGACGACTGCACGCGCATGGCCGCCGGCCGCTTCATCGCGTGGGCGACCAGCAAGGACCAGGAGCAGGCACGGCTGCGCAACGGCGTATTCAGCGACTACAACCGCACGAGCACGATCGGCAGTCCGTACTTCAAGCAGCACGTCGCGCCGCAGATTCAGGCCGGGCTGAACGACACCAACCCCGTCACGCAGGTGACGATCTGGCGCACGCCGCAGTGGCCGGATATCGGCGACAACCTCGGCATCGCGCTCGAACAGGTCTTCACCGGCACGCAGACGGACATCCGCGGCACGCTCGACGACGCGGACCAGTACGCGAAGGACGCGCTCGAACATGTCGCTCGCAAATGACGGCGCCGGCGGACGCGCGCTCGGCGTCCGCCCCGCCCCTTCCCAGCCTTCGGCCCGGCGCGCCAGCGCGCGCCGCGACCGCACGAGCCTGCCGTGGGTGTTCCTCGCGCCGACGCTCGCGCTGCTCGCGGTCCTGAGCCTCGTCCCGACGATCGCCGCGATCAACCTCGCGTTGCGCAACCGCGTGCTGCGCTACCCGGACAGCGAATACGTCGGCCTGCGCAATTTCGTCCGGCTCGCGTCGGACCGGCGCTTCCTGAACGCGATCGAGGTGTCGGTGCTGTGGGAAGTCGTCACGGTCGCCGGCGCGGTGCTGGTCGGCATCGCGCTCGCGGTGTTCCTGTTCGAGCGCGTGCACGGTCGCTGGCGCCGCTTCGCGTCGCTGGTGCTGATCATGCCGGTGCTGCTGCCGCGCGTGTCGGCCGCGTTCATCTGGAAGTTCATGTACGCGCCGCTCACCGGGATCCTGAGCTGGCTGCTCGGCACGCTCGGCGTCGAGCACACCGCGTTTCTCGCCGATCCGCATCTCGCGCTGTATGCGGTCGCGCTCGTCGACGTATGGCAGTGGGGACTGTTCTTCGCGGTCGTGATCCTGAAGCTGCTGGAGACGCTGCCGCCCGAGCCGCTCGAAGCCGCGCGGCTCGACTACGCGACGACGTGGCAGGTGCATGCGTACATCGCGCTGCCGATGCTGAAGGCGCCGCTCGTGAGCCTCGTGTTCATCAAGATGGTCGAATCGCTGCGCTCGTTCGACCTGATCTACGTGATGACCAAGGGCGGCCCCGGCATCGCAACCGAAACGCTCGATCTCTACGCGTACCAGCAGGGCATCGGCCTCGCCGGCAAGGTGTCGTATGCGTCGGGCATGGCCGTGCTGATGATGGTCGCGACCACGCTCGTCTTCACGCTCATCTGGAAGAGGGTCAACAAATGGGACGACTGACGGCTCGCCGAATGGCTCGCCGCGGCTCTGCCGCCACCGTGTCCACCGGCGCCATCGCCGGCGCGATCCTGATCGTCGCCGCGTTTCCGCTGTTCTGGGCCGTGCTCAATTCGCTCAAGCACCTGCTCGACATCGTCACGCCCACGCCGCGCTTCTTCTTCACGCCGACGCTCGCGAACTACGAACAGGTGCTGTCGAGCCCCGAAGTATTGATCGGGCTCGGCAACAGCATCGCGATCGTCGGCGCGGCCGTGCTGATCGGCGCGGTGCTCGGCGTGCCGGCCGCGTACGCGATCGCGCGCTACCCGGTGCGCGGCAAGCGCGACATCCAGTTCTTCCTGCTGTCGCTGCGCTTTTTGCCGCCCGTCGCGGTCGCGCTGCCGCTGATCGCGATCTGGGTCGATCTCGGGCTGTACGACACGAAGCTGTCGATGATCGTCACGTATCTGCTGGTCACGCTGTCGACCATCACGTGGCTGTCGATTCCCGTATTTCGCCGGCTGCCGCGCGAGATCGAGGAAGCCGCCGCGCTCGACGGCTACGGCCCGTACGCGGTGTTCTGGCATATCGCGCTGCCGGTGTGCGCGAGCACGCTGCTCGGCGGGATCGTGTTCAGCTTCGTGCTGGTGTGGAACGAACTGATGATCGCGCTCGCGCTCACGTCGTCGCGCAGCGCGACGCTGCCGGTGGTCGCGTCCGCGTTCACGTCGCTCGGCCAGGAAGTGCCGTGGGGCGTGATCAACGCGTCGACGGTGCTGCTCGCGCTGCCGCCGCTCGTATTCGTCGGCATGCTGAGCCGGCTGCTCAATTCGATCGTCAAGGGAAAATGAGGAGAACACGTTGAAAGCGCTCGTACTCGAACGCACGCGCGAGCTCGCGCTGCGCGACATCGACCTGCCGCAAGAGGTCGGCCCCGGCGACGTCCGGATCAAGGTTCATACGGTCGGCGTCTGCGGCAGCGACGTGCATTACTACGTTCACGGCGGAATCGGCCCGTTCCGCGTCGATGCACCGATGGTGCTCGGTCACGAAGCGTCCGGCACCGTCGTCGAGATCGGCGCCGGTGTCACGCACCTGCGCGTCGGCGACCGCGTGTGCATGGAGCCCGGCGTGCCGCGCCTCGATTCGCCCGCCACGCTGCGCGGGCTGTACAACCTCGATCCCGACGTGCGCTTCTGGGCGACGCCGCCGATCCACGGCTGCCTGACGCCGTTCGTCGTGCATCCGGCCGCGTTCACGTACCGGCTGCCCGACAACGTGTCGTTCGCCGAAGGCGCGATCGTCGAGCCGCTGTCGATCGGCCTGCAGGCCGCGAAGAAGGCGGCGATGAAGCCGGGCGACCTCGCGGTCGTGATCGGCGCCGGCACGATCGGCGCGATGACGGCGCTCGCCGCACTTGCCGGCGGCGCCGCGCGCGTGATCCTCGCCGACGTCGTGCCGGACAAGCTCGCGTTGTTCGCCGGCAACCCGGCCGTCACGACCGTCGACGTGCGCACGCAGCCGCTCGCCGACGCGGTGGCCGGCGCATCGGGCGGCTGGGGCGCGGACGTCGTGTTCGAGGCAAGCGGCAGTGCTAACGCGTATGCGGGCCTCGTCGATCTGATGTGCCCGGGCGGCTGCGCGGTGCTGATCGGGATGCCGGTCGCGCCGGTGCCGCTCGACGTGGTCGCGCTGCAGGCGAAGGAAGGCCGCATCGAATCGGTGTTCCGCTACGCGAACATCTTCCCGCGCGCACTCGCGCTGATCGCGTCCGGCGCGATCGACGTGAAGCCGTTCATCTCGCGCACGTTCCCGTTTTCCGAAGGCGTGCGCGCGTTCGAGGAAGCGGCGAGCGGGCACCCGCGCGACGTCAAGATTCAGATCGAAATGGATTGAGCCATGGCCCAGATCACCTGCAAGGCTTTGTCGAAGCACTACGACGGTGGCCCCGCCGTGCTGCATCCGCTCGACCTCGAGATCGCCGACGGCGAATTCATCGTGCTGCTCGGCCCGTCCGGCTGCGGCAAGTCGACGATGTTGCGGATGATCGCGGGCCTCGAGGCGATCACCGGCGGCGAGCTCGCGATCGGCGACGCAGTCGTCAACGACCTGCCGCCGCGCGAGCGCAATGTCGCGATGGTGTTCCAGAACTACGCGCTGTATCCGCACATGACGGTGTACGACAACATCGCGTTCGGCCTGCGGCGCCTGAAGGTGCCGGCCGACGAGATCGACCGCCGCGTGCGCGAGGTCGCGCGCATCCTGAGCCTCGACGCGCTGCTCGAGCGCCGTCCGCGCGCGATGTCGGGCGGCCAGCAGCAGCGCGCGGCGATCGCGCGCGCGATGATCAAGACGCCCGACGTGTTCCTGTTCGACGAGCCGTTGTCGAATCTCGACGCGAAGCTGCGCACGCAGTTGCGCAGCGACATCAAGCGGCTGCACCGGCAGTTGAGGACGACCACGCTGTACGTCACGCACGACCAGCTCGAAGCGATGACGCTCGCCGACCGCGTCGTGCTGATGCGCGGCGGCCGCATCGAGCAGATCGGCACGCCGGCCGAGCTGTACGGCCAGCCGCACACCGTGTTCGCGGCCGGGTTCATCGGCACGCCCGCGATGAACTTCGCGGACGGCACGATCGCCCGCGTCGGCACGAACGTGCTGCTCGACTGCAACGGCACGCGCTGGCCGCTCGTGTCCTCACGCTTCGCGCGGCTGCAGGACGGCCAGCAGGTGAAGGCCGCGATTCGCCCGAACCACCTGCGGCTCGTCGCCGAAGGCGATCCGACCCCAGGCGCGCTCACGCTGACCGGCACGGTCGAACTCGTCGAATTGCTCGGCGCCGAGGCGCTCGTCACGCTGGACTGGCGCGGCCAGCCGTGTGCGACCCTCGTGCCGGCCCCGATGGCTCCGGCGCCGGGCGCCGTGGTAGCGTTGCGCTTCGACGAAGAAGCCCTGCATCTGTTCGACGCCGGCACCGAGCGCAACGTCGCGCTGCCGGAGGCGAACCCGATCGCGCACGCGGCGGCGCCGGCGGCCGCGACGCGCGCCACGCCGCCTGCCGCGACGGGCTGGTCGATGTCCCGTTCGTAGCACGCCGGCATGCCCCGACGGAGCATACGATGAACCCGGATCTCGAGATCGTTCCCACCCACCGCGACGAATCGTTCCGCGCGTGGGTCCACGACTATCCGCATTCGGTCGCGAAGTGGCACTTTCATCCCGAGTACGAGATTCACCTGATCCAGGCGTCGCGCGGCAAGGTATTCGTCGGCGACCACATCGGCGATTTCGGCCCCGGCAACCTGATCGTCACCGGGCCGAATCTGCCGCACAACTGGGTCAGCGAGCTCGCCGACGGCGAACGCGTGCCGTCGCGCGACGTCGTGCTGCAGTTCTCGCGCGATGCGATCGAGAAGATGGTCGGCGCGTTCAGCGAATTGCAGCCGGTGATCGACCTGATCGACGACGCGGCGCGCGGCGTGCAGTTTCCCGACCGCGTGGGCATCGAGGTCGCGCCGCTGATGCTCGAACTCGCGAACGCGCACGGCTGCCGCCGCGTCGAGATCCTGATGTCGCTGTTCGACCGGCTGTCGTCGTGCCGCGAGCGGCGCGTGCTCGCGGGGCCCGGCTACCGCAGCGACGCGCAGCACTACATGTCGTCGACCATCAACCAGGTGCTGTCGTACCTGCAGCAGAACCTGCCCGGCATGCTGCGCGAAACCGACGTCGCCGCGTTCGCCGGCATGAGCGTCAGCACTTTCACGCGGTTTTTCCGGCGTCACACCGGCTCGTCGTTCGTGCGCTACCTGAACCGGCTGCGCATCAACGAGGCCTGCGAGCTGCTGATGTTTTCCGACCTGACGGTGACCGACATCTGCTACCGGGTGGGCTTCAACAACCTGTCGAACTTCAACCGTCAGTTTCTCGCGATGAAGCAGGTGCCGCCGTCGAAGTTCCGCGCGCTGCACCGGCTCAACGAACCGCACGGCCGCGACGACGCGCCGCCCCCGCGACGCGCGCCGCCGCGCGCCCCAGACAGGACGCTTCATACGTGACATATCTCGGCATCGATCTCGGCACGTCCGAGGTCAAGGTTCTCCTCACCGATTCCCGATCGGTCCCCCTCGCGACCGGCTCGGCCACGCTGTCGATCAGCCGGCCGCATCCGCACTGGTCCGAACAAAGCCCGCAAGCGTGGTGGCACGCGATGCTCGACGCGATCGCGTCGGTGCGCGCCGCGCACCCGGCCGGCTTCGCCGCGCTGCGCGGCATCGCGCTGTCCGGCCAGATGCACGGCGCGACGCTGATCGACCGCGCGGACCAGGTGCTGCGCCCCGCGATCCTGTGGAACGACACGCGCGCCGGCACCGAATGCGTCGAGCTCGAGGCGCTGGTGCCGGAATCGCGCGCGATCACCGGCAACATGGCGATGCCCGGCTTCACCGCGCCGAAGCTGCTCTGGCTCGCGAAATACGAGCCGGCCGTGTTTCGCGCGGTGCACAAGGTGCTGCTGCCGAAGGACTACCTGATCTGGCGCCTGTCCGGCGAATTCGTGTCCGACCTGTCCGACGCGTCGGGCACGCTGTGGCTCGACTGTGCGCGCCGCGACTGGTCCGACCGGATGCTCGCCGCGACCGACCTGTCGCGCGAGCAGATGCCGCGCCTCGTCGAAGGCAACGCAGCCGCCGCGCAGTTGCGCGACGCCTTGCGGCGCGATTGGGGCATCGCCGGACCCGTGACGATCGCCGGCGGCGCCGGCGACAACGCGGCGTCCGCGATCGGCATGGGCGTCACGGGCGCCGGCAGCGGCTTCCTGTCGCTCGGCACGTCGGGCGTGCTGTTCGCCGGCAACGACCGCTTCGCGCCGAATCCGGACGCCGCCGTGCACGCGTTCTGTCACTGCGTCGACGGGCGCTGGCACCAGATGAGCGTGATCCTGTCGGCCGCCGCGAGCCTCGACTGGCTCGCGCGCGCGCAGGGCACGACCGCCGGCGCGCTGGCGGCGCGCGCCGAACGCGCCGATCCGGCTCGCGCGCCGCTGTTCCTGCCGTATCTCGGCGGCGAACGCACGCCGCACAACGACGCGCATGCGCGCGGCGTGTTCTTCGGGCTGTCGAACGAACACGATGCCGACGATCTCGCGTATGCGGTGATGGAAGGCGTCGCGTTCGCGATGGCCGACGGCTACGACGCGCTGCGCGCGGCCGGCACGGCGCTCGACGCGGTGTCGTTCATCGGCGGCGGCTCGAAGAGCGCGTTCTGGGCGCGGCTGTGCGCGAATGCGACCGGGCTCGCGATGCAGCGCCATGCGGACGGTGCGGTCGGTGCGGCGCTCGGCGCGGCGCGGCTTGCGCGTCTCGCGGCGACGGGCGACACGCTGGAGGAAGTCTGTGTCGCGCCGCCCGTCGCGGAGACGGTCGTGCCCGATGCCGCGTCGGCCGATCTGCTGACGGGGCGGCTCGCGCGCTATCGGCGGTTGTATCGCGCGCTGCGGGACGAGTTCAAGGACGCCGATTGAACGCTCGGGCGACGTACCGCTTCGCCGTTCGGAGCGTTTTATCGGTCAGGCGCGCTTGACCCGGCCCTTGGGATCGCCTTTATGCTGAGCGCAACGAATCGACGGCAAGGAGGTGACGGATGGGTACGGACACACCCCGTTTGAACGCATCGGCCGCCGCCGCGCGGCTCGGCGTCTCGATCAAGGCGCTGCGGCTGTACGAGCGGCAGGGCCTCGTCACGCCGGCACGCACGCCGGCCGGATACCGCACGTACGGCCCGGAAGACCTCGCGCGTGCCGCCGACATCGCGGCGCTGCGCAAGCTCGGCCTCGGGCTCGCGCAAGTGGCGAGCGTCCTCGACGGCGACGCGCGCCATCTCGATGCCGCGCTGGCTGCTCACGAAGCGGCGCTCGATCACGGGATTCGGGCGCTCGTGAGCAAGCTCGACGGCGTGCGCGCGATGCGCGCCGGCCTCACGCGCGGCCGAATGCCGGCCGATGGCGACCTGACGCGGCTGCTCGGCGAAACGGACGCGGGGGTCGCGTTCAGCCTGCCGTGGCCGTGGGGTGGCGAACGGTTCGAGTGTCGCGATATCCGGCCGTTGAACTACATCATCGGTTCGCTGGGGAGCGGCAAGACGCGGCTCGCGCTTCGGCTGGCCGATGCGTTGCCCGGCGCCGTGTTCGTCGGCCTCGATCGGCTGGACGACGATTGCGCCGCGGCATCCGACGCATTGCGCGCCGATCCGGAACTGAAGTCGCGCGTCGACCGCACGTCGGCAGTGCTCGCCGGCAACGGCGCGACGCCGTCGGCGGCGCTGACCGCACTGCTCGTCAGCCTCGAAGCGGAAAGCCCGCGCGTGCGGATCGTCGACATGATCGAACAAGGCCTCGACCGCGCCACGCAACTGGCATTGATCGCGCATCTGCGCGAATGCGCAGCCGCCGGCATGCGGCCGCTGTTCCTGCTGACCCGCTCGACGGCGATCCTGGATCTGTCAGCGGTCGGCCCCGACGAAACCATCCTGCTGTGCCCGGCCAATCACAGCCCGCCTGCGCGCGTGGCGCCTTACCCGGGCGCGCCGGGGTATGAAGCCGTGGCCACGTGCCTCGCGGCGCCGGAGGTGCGGGAGCGGATTGCGCGGCGGCCGGAAGCGCGCGCCGTCATGCTTCGTCCGGAGCAGGAAATGAATACTTCGCGACCCGCCTGTCGGAGAACGTGATGGCGCGCGACGAAAGGGTAGAAATCGAACTCGGCGATATCGAATCGACCGAACAGTTTCTACGTGCGCAATGCTTCAAACCGATTCATGGTCGCAGTAACCCGACATGGATTCGCATCCGGATCGACACCATCGGACGAGTTCGTTGCTTGCCGGCCGCTGTCGGGACACGTCGACAAGTCGTCTTGTCCGGATGGCCAAAATCGCGCGCAAACGGTCATTCGCGTTCAACATGAAGGACATCCGAAAGCGTTCGTTTCGGATATCGTCCACCTTTCCTGCCAGCACGCCACATGACCGCAAATGGAAACAGTACCGGCCCGGCCGATATCGGCCCCTGCGACGCGATGAGCCGATTTCGCGTCACCTACGACGGGCCCGCGCTCGAATCGTCCGAGATGGACGTGCGCGAACTCGCGCCCGCGCTGCTCGCCTTCGGCGATTTGCTCGATGCGTCGACGCGCGCGCTGTGCGGCGATCAGGTCCGGCCGCAGGTGAACGTGCGCGGCAGCTTCAAGACCGGCAGCTTCGGCATCGACTTCACGCTCGCGACCTCCTTGCTCGGCCGCATGCGCGACCTGCTGAGCGGCAACGAAGGCACGGCGCTCGCCAATGCGGTCACGATCCTGACCGCGCTCGGCATCGCCGCGCCAAGAGCGAGGAGCGGGCTTTTCGCGGTCCTCAAATGGCTGCGCGGGCGCGAGATCACCCGAGTGCGAATGCAGGACCACACCGCGGTGCTGCACGTCGACGGCGACGCCCTCGAAATCGACCTGCCCGTGCTCACGCTGCTGCGCGACGTCCGTGTTCGCCATGCAACCGCGCAAGTGCTTGCGCCGCTCGCGCGCGACGGCATCGAGATGTTCGCGGCCGGCACCGACACGGAGGTGTACGAGACGGTCACCCGCGACGAGATGGCATGGTTTCACGCGCCCGAGCCAACCGCTGCGCTCCTGCTCGACGAGCATCGCAAGATGGCGTTCTCGATCGTGTCGCTTGCGTTCAAGGACGACAACACATGGCGACTGTACGACGGCACGTCGACGATTCACGCGACGATCACGGATGCCGGCTTCCTGTCGCGCGTGAACAACAGCCAGATCAGTTTCAGCAAGGGGGACGTGCTCCTGTGCAATGTCCGTATGCAGCAGTGGCAAACTTCGGACGGGGCAAAAACCGAGTATGAGGTCACGGATGTCCTCGAACATCGCCCGGCCGGCCTGCAGATTCCGTTGCCGGGCCTGTGATCCACGTCGAAGCCTCGCGCGCGACGCAACCGCTCACCACTCATGAAACCGGCGATCCATCTGCGTACTGCCTCCCGGGAAGACCTCCCGTTCCTGCTGATGCTCCGTCGGCTCACGATGACCGAGCACCTGCAGCGCGTCGGCGCGCCGACCGACGATGAAGCGCACGACCGGCGCATCCGCGCGAACTTCGACGACGCGATGATCGTCTGCGAAGGCGCCGACGCCATCGGCCTGCTGAAGGTGACGCGCGCCGCCGGCGAATGGCACGTCCATCAGATCCAGATCCATCCCGCGCGCCAGCGGCAGGGAATCGGCGAAGCCGTCCTGCACGCGCTGCTGACCGACGCCACGCATGCGCGCGTGCCGGTATCGCTCAGCGTGCTGCACGGCAACCCGGCACGGCGGCTCTACGAGCGACTCGGCTTTCGCGTCGCATCGGAAACCGACACGAGCGCGAACATGATCTGGCGCGCGTGACGCCCCGTGCTTCGACGCCGTCGCATTATTGCGTGATCTTCGCGTCCTTCAGCAGATTGCCGATCATCTGCGCACTCGCCTTCTCGGCCGCGATCGCCTGCAACTGCTGCCGAAGCGTCGGCTTCACGGTTTCGAAACCTGGCACCTGCGTCGGCCGCTTCGCATCCAGCTTCACGATCGCCCGCACGCCATCGACCGGAATCGAATCCTTCGTCACCGCGCCGACCGTCAGTTTCTCGAGCGCCTGCGCGACCGGCAGCGGCAACCCAGCCGTCCTGCCTTCCGCTGCCGGCGTGTTGAAGCTCACCCACGGCAGCTCGCCGCCGGTATCCCGGCTCGGCGCCATGCTGTACTGGCGCGCCAGCCCGTCGAACGACTTGCCCGCTTTCAGCTCGCTCAGCACGGTCGCCGCCGCGACCGGATCCTTGACGACGATCACGCGCGGCTTGTATTCATTCTTGCCGAGCGCGGCGACGAGCTCGTCGTAGCGGGCCTTGACCTGCTCGTCGGTCACCGGTTCCGGCTTCACGTTGTCGCGCAGGTACAGTTGCACCTCGGCCGTCACCTTCGCCTGCTGCATCGCCGCCTTGACCTCGGGCTTGTCCGCGTAGTTCGCCTTCTCGGCCGCCTGCTGAACCAGCACGCGCGTGATCAACTGGTTCTTGATCGCCTGACGGATCTGCGGCGAATCGGGCTGCCCGGACGCGCGCAGCAGCGTATCGACGTCGGTCTGCGTGATCGGCGTGCCGTTGACGGTCGCGACGGTCGCCGCCGTCTGTGCATGAGCAGGGCCGCCCAGTGCGCCGGCCAGCGCGACGATCGTCAACAGGCGGTACGGTGTCGTTTTCATTTTCATCGGGTTGTCGCTTCGAGCATAAGAAACGCGGCAGGCAGCCGCCGCGCCCGTTCATCGGACACGCCCGCGCAGCATCCGCGGGTGCCGCCGTCATTGTGCACGGAACCGCATTGGTGCGTCGGGAGGTTGAGCCGGCCGACGCGGCGCGGCGCGCATCGCGCGCACCGTCGATTGCATGCGCATTGCGCAACAATCCCGCGAGAAAGTCGATCTGTTCGCGACTTCGCGCGTGTACGGCCGCCGCTCGACGCGGCCGCACGTTCAGCCCGTCACGGCGTCCACCGATACACGGTGATGCTGTTCCCCTTCACGTTGTTCTTCATCACCACGTACTCGCCGTTGGACCGACGGTATGCCCGGATGCTGTACATCGCATCGATCGCGCTGCTGGTGTCGACGGTCGCGGGGCTCGTGTTGACCAGCGTCGTATCGAGATTGCCGGTGGTCAGATTGAACGCGTCGACGTTCGGCCACAGCGGCCCGCTGTTGCTGAACCAGTAGCCGACGAACAGATGGTTGCCCGCCGCGTCGATCGACTTCGCGCCGCTGTGCGGCAGCGTGATCACCGGGTCCGGCTTCGTCGTATTGCCCGCGCGCCAGCCGTGATACACCTCGATGCGCGTGCCGATCGACGTCCAGTCGTTGCTGCCGAGCGCGCCCTGCGCGAGCACCATCGTGTCGCTGTCCGCGAGATAGACGATGCGCGTGAGCGGCTGGATGCTGGCCGGAATGCGGGTCGCGACGCCCGGCCCCCACGACGGCTTGCCGTTCGCGTCGAAGCCGGTCAGCGGGTAATGCGTGATCGAGCCGGTCTTGTCGAGGCCGGCCCATACGCCGCCCTGGCTGTCGAGGCTGAAGCCGCCCGTCACGCGCTGCGTCGTGTTGAACGCCGGGCCCGGAATCGAGCCGTCCGGAATCGCGACGTAACCGTTCGCCGCGTCGAAGTGATAGAAGTAGAAGATCGGTGGATTCTGGCCGGCCGCGACGAGGATCCGGTTCGCGCCGACCGACGTGAGCAACCCGAAGTGTTCGTCGCGCTGCGTATCGCTCATGTTGATGCGCGGGTCCGACGGATACGTGAACGGATCGACGGTGTTCGCGACGAACTTGCCGCCCGCGCTGCCGCTGTATACGTGCGTGCTGCCGTAGAACAGCGCGCCGTCCGTGACCGGGTCCGGCGCGGCGATGCCTTCGAAGTTCAGCGACTGCAGCGTCCAGCGCAGGTTGCCGCTGCTGCCGTACGCATGAATGTCGGTCGCGCCGTTGCGGCCGAGATCCCAGCTGCCGCCCCACGGGTTGTTGAGCACATAGAGGTTGCCGCCGCTGTCCTTGCCGATCCCGACGATGCGCGTGAAGCGTTGCGGGCCGACCTGCCCCTTGATGCCCGTCGTCGTGTCGAGATAGCCGCCGCGTACGCCGAACGTGCCGGCCAGCGCGGGCCGGCCCGAGATCGAATAACGCTTGATGTTCTGGTCGGGGCCTTCGTCGCCCACCAGCAGTTGCCCGGCCGCCGCATCGACATACAGCGCCGACGGGTGCGAGCCGGCCGGCATCCGGATCGTATTCAGCAGCGCGCCGGCCGGGCTGAAGCCGACGATCGAGCCCGCATTCTTCTGCGCGACCCACACGTTGCCTGCGCCGTCCACCGCGAGCGCACCCGGCGCCGACACGCCGATGTCCCGCTGCCACACGCCATCGGTGGTGAACACGCGCACGCGATTGCCGTAGAAGTCGCTCGCATAGAGCAGCGAGCCGGCCGTCGCGAGCCCGGTGACGACATCGATACGCGGCTGGTTGGTCGCCGCGCTGATCTGGATCACGCGGTCGCGATACTTCGTCGCGCGGTTGTAGCGCCCCACCGCGCCGCTGCCGTATGTCTTGCCGGGCTGCAGCGCAACGAACAGCGACGTCGCGTTGCCGGTGATCGCGCTGCCCTGGAATTCCGAATGCGCGCCGATCGAGCCGATGCTCTTGCCGTTCTGGTAGATCGCGACGCCGCCTTCATCCTCGTCCCACATCGACGCCGTGTAGATCACGCCTTCGGGCGCGACCCACATCGAACGTGCGACGTTGCCGACGTGGGCGGCGAGCGTGCCGTAGGTATTGGCGATCCAGTCGGTGGTATTGCCCGCGTATCCGGCCGGCGCGATCGTGGCAATCGCGGCGGCGAGCAGCGCGGCCTGAATCGGTTTTCGGGCGACCATGGCGGATGCTCTCCTGAATGGTGGCGTCATGCACATGAAGGGAGGGCCGGATGGCTTGAAAACCGGTCACACGTAAATACTTCCGCTGAATCATCCGGCCCGGTCGGTATTACATCGGGGCGCGCATTCGCTACTCGGCCACGCCGAGCATAACTTCATATAAATCGAAAAAAATTGCGGACCGCCCGAACAGGCGTGTGTCGCCGATGCAGTGAATGTTCACTTACCGGCACGATTCGAGATCGGGAAAATCCGGTTTTTGCCCGCAGGAATAACGCCGCCGAGTCGGGTGCGACGTATCGATACGGCAAAGGCGGATAGAGCGGGGGTTGATTCGGCGAATCGGGTAAATCGCCGGATGCGGTCGAGGGAATGACCGGCGGAGCGTGTCGCGCGCCGGCCGGAATCCATGTCGAATCCCGGCCGGCTCACATCAGTTACCAGGCGAGGACATCATGCGGACGTCGCCGTCTCCCGCACTTGCGCCTGCTCGAGCCCGGCGTCGCCATCCGAATCCGCGTCGTCGCGCGGCTCGCCAAGCTGCCCTTCCCACTTCGCGACCACCGCCGCCGCGATCGAATTGCCGACGGCGTTGGTGGCCGAGCGCCCCATGTCGAGGAACATGTCGACGCCCATGATCAGCAGCAATCCGGCTTCGGGCAGGTTGAACTGGTTGAGCGTCGCCGCGATCACGACCAGCGACGCGCGCGGCACGCCCGCCATCCCCTTCGACGTCACCATCAGCATCAGCAGCATCGTGATCTGCGTGCCGAGCGGCAGATGAATGCCGTACACCTGCGCGATGAACAGCACCGCGAACGTGCAGTACATCATCGAGCCGTCGAGGTTGAACGAATAGCCGATCGGCAGCACGAAGCTCGAGATCTTGCGGTTCACGCCGAAGCGGTCGAGCGCGTCCAGCAGCTTCGGATACGCGGCCTCCGAGCTGGCCGTCGCGAACGACAGCAGGAACGGCTCGCGGATCAGCCGCAGCAGCGTGAACGCACGCTTGCCGAGGAACGTCACGCCGGCCAGCGTCAGCACGGCCCACAGCAGCGCGAGCGCCAGATAGAAGCTCGCCATGAACTTCGCGAACGTGAGCAGGATGCCGAGCCCTTCGGTCGTGATCGTCGACGCCAGCGCCGCGAACACTGCGACCGGCGCGAACCCCATCACCGCACCCGTCACCTTCAGCATCACCTGCGCGAGATCGTCGATCACGGCGGTCAGGCGCTTGCCCGCTTCGCCGAGCGCGGACAGCGCGGTGCCGAAGAAGATCGAGAACACGACGATCTGCAGGATTTCGTTGTTCGCCATCGCTTCGGCGATCGACTTCGGCACCAGGTGCACCACGAAATCCTTCAGCGTGAACGCACCCGTCTTCAGGTTGAGCGCCGCATCGGACGGCGGCAGCGGCAGGCTCAGGTGGCTGCCCGGCTGCAGAAGCGTCGCGGTCAGCAGACCGAGCAGCAGCGACGTGAACGACGCGATGAAGAACCAGCCGAACGCCTTGACGCCCACGCGGCCCACCGCGCTGCCGTCGCCCATCTGCGCGATGCCGACGGTCAGCGTCGCGAATACCAGCGGCGCGATGATCATCTTGATCAGGCGCAGAAACACATCGGACAGCAACGACACGTAACCGGCGACCTCCTTCGCCATCTTCGGGTCGGGAAACGCGCTATGGCAGGCGTAACCCACGGCGATACCAAGAATCATCGCGACAACGATGTACTTGGTAATGTTGTGCTTCTTTTTCATTAGTGATCCAAATTACAAAGCATGTGTTGCCAACGGCTGGCCAATCATTCGCGTCCGGCTGCGAATCGAAACCCGTGTCGCCATGCGGGCGACCTGTCCGCTTCGGGCGGTCGCCAAGGCGAACAGGGGGGGCATTCTAACGCAAATGGTGCGCCGGCTTTCAAATCTGAAAGCGACATCGGTTGATTTGCGTCGTGATGTCGCCGCGAAAGGGCTTGTGTCGCGGTCCGGCCAGCTTTCCGCGCGGCCGGATGCCGGGAATTTCACGTTGCGGGGAAGGGCCGGTCGGGATCATCGTGCCGGTCGCGATCGCAAGAGATCGTCACGCACCAGGCGACACGATCCAGCGATCGCGACACATTCGCACAAAGATGCGCAGACCTCGACACTACGCCACGTAAACGATATGTAATATTTGGAAATGATTCGCGTTGCCGCCATGTCTTGACGTCGACACGCAATCTCGAGCCGGAGACGCGGCATCGCGTCCGCGTCATTGCTTCCGTTCCATCAGGTCGAGTCCTTCATTTCATCAGTAATCCTTTTAAATGAAGGGCGGAGAAAAAGCCGCATCGTGATGAACATTCTGTACACCAACTTCCACGGCGATTATGGCGGCGGCCAGGACACCTACGTTCGCGATCTCGCCGTCGCGATGAGCCGCCATCACCGCGTGACCGTGGCGTCGCCGCAAGGCAGCCGCCTGTCGAGACTGCTGAAGGAAAGCCCCGACGTGGGCATCTTCGACATGGAATTCAAGCCGCGCTGGAACCGGCTGTGCCGGGAGATCCTGCGGCTGCATCGATTGATCGTCGCGGAGCGCTTCGACGTGATCCACGTGAACGGGTCCGCCGATCACCGGCAGGTGATGCTGGCGCTGCTCGCGTGCAGGTATCGGCCCGCGGTCGTGCTGACCAAGCACAACACCTATCGCGCCGACAGCTTCGGCAACCAGTTGCGCGCGCGGCTGGCGACCGACCATACGATCGCGGTCAGCGACTACGTCGCGAGCATGCTCGCGCTGCGCTCGCCGTACGGCAACGTCACGGTCGTCAAGCACGGCGTACGCCGGCCGGCCGCCGAACGACTCGCGGCCGACGAGATCCGCCGCCGCAAGATCGCGCTGTTCGGCGCGGCCGGCGCGGATGCGATCGTGCTGGGCAGCAGCGCCGGCACCGCGCCCGAAAAAGGCTGGATGGACCTGATCGCCGCGCTCGGCCGCCTGCCCGAAACCGAACGCGAGCGGTTTCGCGTGCTGCTGGTCGGCGCGGAGCCGTCCGGCGAGCAGCGCGAGCAACTCGCGCGGCACGGCATGGCGTCGCGCACCGCGTTCACCGGACGGCTCGACGATGTGCGGGTGCCGTTCTCGATCATCGACGTGTCGTTCGTGCTGTCGTACCACGAGAGCCTGTCGTATGCGTGCCGCGAAGCGATGTCGCTCGGCTGTCCCGCGATCGTGACGCGCGTGGGCGGGCTACCCGAGAACGTCGAACCGGGCGTGGACGGCTGGGTCGTCCCGCCGCGCGAGCCCGCGGCGATCGAAGCGATCCTGCGCGCGATCGTGCAGGAACCCGGCTGCGTGCGTGCGATGGGGCGCAGCGCGCGGCTGAAAGGCAAGCGCGAATTCTCGTTCGACGCGTTCGTCGACGCGACGTTGTCCGTCTATCACAAATCGATTCGACACAACCCGTCCCGCTGGCTGACCGCCTTGAGATCGACGAAATGGCAATGAATATCTGGAAGAAGTACTGGGACCTGCGCACGCAGGAATGTCCGTGCGACGTGCACTTCGTCGAATGGCTGGAATCCGTGCGCCTCAAGGGCATCCGCATCTATCACTTCGGTACCGGCGGACACCACCATGTCGGCGTCGAATGCGCGCGGCCGCATCTGAACAACACCGTCTTCGGCGTGACGGCGTCGCCGAAGGAATACAAGTCGTATGTCGATCTCGTCACGAGGCAACCCGAGGTGAGCAAGACCTACCTCGCGTATTTCGGCGACATCTATACGAGCAATTCGAGCCTGCTGCCGACGTTCGACGCCGTCACGCTGTTTCATCTGTGCGAGTTCCGCGACGAAACGAACAGCCGCTACGGCGCGAAGACCGACGAAGCGGTGCTCGACCTGTTCGCACGTCATACCGCGCCCAATGGCCACTTGCTGTTCTACAAGGGCTCGTCGGCCTACCGGAAGGCCGAGCCGATCATCGCGCAGTGGGCCGCTCGCGCCGATTTCACCGAGGTCGGCGACTTCAAGACCCTGCGGATTTTCCGCAAGGCCGCGTAACCCCGCTTTCCTGCGATCCGCCCGATGCTTGCGCGCACCCCACGCTATCCGATCCTGATGTATCACCAGATCCGCCCGCTGCCGCCGCCGACCGACCGGCTGCGCAGCCTGAGCGTCGCGCCCGACGCATTCCGCCGCCAGATGACGCTGTTCAAGCGGCTCGGCTACCGCGGCCTGAGCGTGCGCGAACTGCAGCCGTACCTGCGCGGGGAGCGGCAGGGCAAGGTCTTCGGCATTTCGTTCGACGACGGCTTTCTCAACGTGCTGACGCATGCGATGCCCGTGCTGGACGCGCTCGGGTTCACCGCGACCTGCTATTTCGTCGCCGGCCGGTTCGGCGGCGCGAACGACTGGGACGCGGGTGCGCCGACCGCGCGCTCGCCGCTGATGACGTGCGCGGACATGCTCGCGTGGCGCGATCACGGCCACGAAATCGGCTCGCATACGCTCGATCACGTCGCGCTGTCGCATGTGTCTGCACCTGTCTCGGCGTTTCAGTTGACCGAATCGAAGCGGCAACTCGAAATGCTGAGCGGCCAATGCGTCGAATCGTTCTGTTATCCGTACGGCGATCTCGACGCACGCGTGCGCGATCAGGTCATCGCTGCCGGTTACGACAATGCGACGACGACCCGGCGCGGATGCGCAGGCGCGGCCGACGATCCGTTTCTGTTGCCGCGGATTCCGGTGGCGGGCGGGGTCGGGGCGGTGAGGCTGTGGTTCAAGTGTGTGAAGGGGCGGGTGGGCGCGCTCGGGTAGCATGCGCCGTTGCCGGTGTGCGGGCCCAACCATCGCCCGTCCACCGACACGCCGACACCCGTCCGTGCAGCGCCGACACATGGACGCGCCACCGCACGATCGAGCCGGCGATCGGAACACCGACGCCGCGGATGGCGCACGCGCATGCTGCGTCAGGTACGCCAGCGCATCATCGATCTTCAGATGCATGCGACGCATGAATCTACGACGTGCGACCCTCCCCCGGCCCGCCCTTGGCGGTCGTGGTGGCCGTAACGAAAAATGCGTTCATCCGACGAATCTGGTCGGCCTGTGGCCGGCTGTCGATCGGGCGTTCGAATCGCGATGGTTCGCGGGCGGGCGCGGATCCGACATCACGATCGCGCTTACACATGCGCCAGACGTTTCCGGACGCCGACGAACGCCGCGCCGGCCAGCACGATCGAGCCGCCGTAGAACAGCAACGCCGTGATATCCGTTCCCAGCCGGGAGAACACGAATCCGACAGCCAGCATGCCCAACCCGAGGCCGGTGCGTTCCGCGATGTACGACACGCCGATCACGCGATCCCGCGATGCCGACGGTGTCGATTGCAGCAGCGAGTAGTAGACGGTTTCCGTTGTGGCGTCGAACATGCCGGCCAGCCATGCAAAAGCCAGCATGCCGGATATCGCGCGCACCTCGAACACGCCGAGAAAGCATGCGAACGTCAAGATCAATAGAGCAATGAAATACGGCTCGAGCGGCCGACGACGTCGCTCGAGGCGTTCGAGCACGCGCGGCGTCGACGCGGCAGACATCAGCCGCCCGATGCCCCAAGCCGCCATCAGCCAGCCGTACAGCAACGCGGGATGCTGCTCATCGAACAATTGCGACCGGATCGGAAAGCCGACGTTGTGCGTACCGGAGCCGAACGCTTCGATGAAACGCGCACCGATCACCAGCATCGCGACCGCCGACAGCGCGCGCGCCGCCCGCGGCAATATCCCCTGGCCGGACGATGTCGAGTCGGCAGGCGGTTGCCGGCGCGGCATGCCGCCCACCAGCATCAGAAACGACCCGGCGGAAATCGCAAACGTGATCGAATCGATCAGGAATACGCTCTTGTAGCTCAGGTACTGCGTGACGACGGAGGCGATCAGGCTGCCGCCGACCACCGACACGCCGTCGGTCGCGCTCAGGATCGCGTTGAAGCGATGCCGCCCTTCCTGCCCGACCATGTCCGGCACCTCCGACATGATCGAAACGCGGTACATGCCCTGGAACAGGCCGATGAAGAACGGCGCGACGTAGATGAGCGCCGTATCCGCCGCACGTGACGAAACGGCCAGCACGCCGATCGCCAGTGCACTGCCGGCTTCCGCCGAGAAAATGACGGTGCGTCGCGAAAACCGGCCCAGCCTCGGCACTGCGGCACCTCCGGCGACCGCGCCGAGCAGCCGCGACGCCATCGTCAGTCCGAGCAGTGCGGCCGATCCCGTGACCTCGAGCGCGTACGTCGCCAGCACGATGCCGATCATCGTCGAACTGATGTCGGAGATCGTCTTGAACGACAGCCACGCGTAGAGCTGCGCCAGCGATGTCGAAGCGCGCTTTTCCGGGACCAGCTCGGATTCCATGACAAGGCGTCTCGCTGAGGTAAAGGAGATCAGCAGCGCGCCCGGAACGTGTGTCGGCCTGAAGGCGCTTGCCGAATGGCATGTGCATTTCGGCGTAAAGCATAGCGTCGTTCACGACTGCGGTGTGGGGAAATGTGTCGATGGTTGTGTCCACAACGCCATCCCTCTCAGACACCAGAAACCTTTACGCACCCGCGGCACGTATATTCCAAAACCCTGTCCCCGCAGAAGAAATCCGCGCGCCGCAGTGGTACGTTCGGATCGGGCATGCGAATGTAATGTGATTGCGGCGCACCGAAAGCACTTCGACCGCTCGCGGGGTGCGCCAACGGGTGCATTCACATTATTACTTCCGGATTACCAATTATTGCAAGATCCGATGTATGGAGACTTTTGCTGACAATGTCCGATACTGCCTGCAGTAAACGCCGGGCAAATTCCTTGAATCCCCGCCGACAGCGTAAATCTGCGAACCGGCACCCTTTGCTGAACGAACCGATGAGGCCCGCCCGGGGGAATAGCCTTCGGCGCCCTGCCGATACTGCTCCGCAACAATGCCCGCGCATCGTTCGTGCCAGGAATCCGCGCAGGACATGCTGCACGCGCCCGTTCGGATCGAAGCAGCGTTCACGTCGGGAAGGTGAATGCCTGCGCGCCGCCAGGCAATAAGAAATGGCGAAAATCGGTCGGAGACGAACACAAAACGGACGTCCAAATAATATTGCAATTACAAACTGAATTACGAATCGCCGATTTCTGGTAATTTTAGCGCCGATACATGATTTACCTATCCGGCAAGTTGGCTGCATGCGCTGGCATTGAGCGCGGCCGTATCCCGAACCGGACTGCGTCGATCGCACCCGCCCGGGATCGGTCCGTCACTCGCGAAAGCAACCGATATTTCCTCTTCCGGCGCCGCTGAATCTTCGCATGCTCTTGCTGACGTGATCTCACGCAATCTCGAAGCGGTGCCATGGCAAGGTTTGAGATAACGACGGGGGCTGGTGACGTGGACGCGTTCGTACGGAGCATCTATCGGCCGTACAACACGCTCCCCGAGCAGATCGAGTCGATCATGCGAGCGCTGCTGGCGCGGTTCGATCTGCGACGCGCGTCGATCCGGCTGCGCGGGTTCGGCGCGCTGCGGCTCGAACGCGACGGCGAAGCGACCCGCTGCATCTGGACCGCCGTCGAACCGGACAACGTGGAGTTGGACTCGCCGCCCGAAACCGGCTGGTCGTGCTTTCCGTTGATCTATGCGCGCGAGCGGCTGGGCGATTTACAGTTCCACGAGTGGGGAAACAGGGCCGACGCCCGTGCATACGAGACCTGGGGCGCGCAACTCGCCCGCCGCTGCGCGTTCCTTTACATGCGCTACGAAATGCAGCGCTGGGCGCTGCAGCGGCTGCGTCGCGCGCTGCTGCTGATCGGGAGCTCGGAACGGCTCCACGAGGTCGAGCTGTTTGTCGAAAAGGCCTCGCACAGCATGCTGCCGGTGCTGTTGACGGGCGAGTTCGGCACCGAGAAGACCCTGCTCGCGGCGGCCCTGCATTGCTGCGGGCCGCGCCGCGACGGGCCGTTCGTCGAGATCAACTGCGGCGATCCGGCCGGCGAGCCCGATCAGTGGTTTCGGCTCGCCGCCGGCGGCACGCTGTTCTTCAATGGCATCGACGAGCTTGCACCGCGGCTTCAGGGGCAGTTGCCGCAATACATGCACTCGCGGCTCGGCCAGTGGCTCGCTGCACCCGATGCCACCGAGGTGCGCGTGGTTGCGTCGGCGACCTCGGATTTGCGGCATGGCGTGGCCGCCGGGCGGTTTTCACGGTCGCTGCTGGCCGAACTCGATTTCCTGTCGGTGATGGTGCCACCGCTGCGCGTTCGCCAGGACGATATCGCGCCACTCGTCATCGCCGCGCTTGAACATCACGGGCATGCGGCAACGCAACCGGCGATCGACGCGCTGGTCAGCGTGTGCGTCGCGTACGCATGGCCGGAAAACCTGTTCGAGCTCGAACGCGTGGTTGCACGACTGGCCGTGATGACGGACGGCAAGGCGATCGAGCACGCCGACATCGAGCGCTACGTACCGTGGATCGCGCCGCCTGGCACGGACCTGCCGCGCGAAGCGGGTAACGATGTCGTGGCTCGCGCCCCGCAACGCATGACCGGCATGGAAGGCGGCACGCCGGCGCCCGCCGTCGCACCGTCCCATTGGGTCCGCTACGCATTGACTCGCGACGGCGTCGATGCCCACCATCTTCACAAGGCACTGCGCCGGGCGCTGACCTATCTCGGCGAGCACTATGCAAGCCCAATCTCGATGGAGGAGCTGGCGCGGCACGCTCACGTCAGCCCGTCACATCTGAGCTACCTGTTCCGCCAGTCGCTCGACACGGCATTCAAGCCCCTTCTGCAACGCATCCGCATCGAGAAATCGAAGGAACTGCTGACACGCGACAGCGGCACGCGCATCACCGACGTCGCGCTCAGCGTCGGCTTCGGCGACCTCAGCCATTTCGAAAAGAGCTTTCGGCGCATCGTCGGGATGAGCCCGCGGGAGTTCCGGCATGCCGACGCGGGAGCGGCGTGAGGGGCGAACGCCTAGACGTTGACATTGAAATACTTGATCTGCCTCGAGCCGATTTCCTGGCCTGGCTGGAGCGCGTACCCGCCGATCACAGCCCCGGTGCTGCCGCCAGAATTGCGAATCACGGTCTGGAAACCGAGGAAGAGCGGCAGTCCGAATCCCGCCGGCGCGGCGACGCCATCCACGATATTGCGCTGCGGTTGATACAGTACCCAGTCCAGCTCATTGGATCGGCGATTGGAGAACGCCCTCGTCGCGAGTGTCTTGTTCTTGTTTCGCACAGTAATTCCGGTGACTTCGTATGTCTGTATCAACAGCGCCTCGAGATCGATATCCAGGCCGAACCCCGGTGATGGCACCGTGCCGGGGGGATAACCATCCTGGACGGGTGACGTCAGCTTGTCGTCGATGAACGTGCTGACGAAAACGATCGAGATGCTGGAGAAGTCGACGACCCCGAGTTCGCGGGCCGCCTGGACTCTGCCGCCGAACCGGTCGCCAGCATTGCCGGTCACGCCGACATAAGCCGTGTTTCGGCTCGAGATGACGTACAGGAGCGGCTCGACCGGTGGAGGAGGATTGCAGACGACTTCGCCGCCTTGCGTCCAGACAAGACCCGACGGCGTGTCCGGTATACGGAATGTGATGAACATGACGGCTCCCGAATGGTTCGATGCCCGCGACGCATGCGCGGCGCTTTACTGTTGCGGTGTATCGGAACTCGCGGCGAGGACGGATGCCGTCGCCTGTTCCGCTCGCCGTACGGCGGCATCGACATCGCCGTCGAACGGAACGTCGGTCGCGCCGGACGCGCCCATCGCGGCAGCGTCATCCGCGTAGTCGCCTTGCATCGAAGCCAGCGCGCGATCGGTCTGCGCGACCGCGTCGACGGCGTCCATGGCGCTCTGCAACGAGCCGGCGACCGCATCGGTCTCGCGTTCACGCGACATGCCGGCCTCGATCGTCGCGAGCGCCTGTTCCACCGGCAAGTCGCCCGTCTGTTGTGCCAGCGCCTCGGCGATCGAGGCGACCACCGACGAAGATTTCGATGACCGTTTCATGCCTGTTCTCCTTGTCGCGGCGCCGTGTCGGCGTCCCGGGTTGACGGCGCGCGGCCGGACGTGTTGAGTGTGCGCAACGACTCGATCAACGCATCCTCGGCCTGCGCCATCAATTGCCGGGCCGTGTCGCGTGCCTGCTCGCGGATCGCCCCGATCGCCTCGTGAACGTTCGACGCAAGCGACGATCGGTCGATCGCCGCGCGCGGTGCGAGCGCGTCGACACCGAGCGGTATCGGGCGCTCGCCGGCGGCAGCAGCCGGGACGGTCGCGGCGGGCGTGCATGAGGGCTGATCGCCATTGCCTTCGGGGTTCGGATTCGTCATGGGTTGTCCTGGGACGGAGAGGGAGAAGGGGACGCCGAAGACGACGCAGCCGGCACGAGGTCGGCACGCTGCGGCCGCCGCGTGCCGAAGTCCACCAGTGAAATCACGCCCTGGCTGCTCAGCTGCAATTCCGCGCTCAATTGCGCGTCGTCGATCGGGAACGAGCAGGTCGAGCCGTCCTGGCTCATACGGCCGTGCTCGATGCGATGCGATGCGAGAAACGCCTGGGCAGACTGCAGGTACGCATCGACGATTCGCTTCGCCGCGTCACCCGTTTCGCCGTCGTAGCGCGCCCGCCGCACGATCTGCTGCACGCCGTGCGACAGTCGAGCAAACCCGACCATCCGGCCGCGCGCGAGCCACTCTCGCACCACGGCCGCCACTTCGGATGGGCCGATGGGTGTATGCACCTGCGGGCAATCGAGGGTGCCGAACAGCACCGGCAACAGCGCCTGCATGGCGGCCGTCGCCGCTGCTTCGCGCTGGGCCGGCGTGGCGTCGCCGCCGAGCTGGCCGGCGCGATCGAGATAAAGCCGGTAGTAGTCGCAATACTCGTGAACGGTACGCGCCTGCGCCACCGCAAATGCAGCGGCTTCCCGCGACAGTGCCGCAGCCGTCGTCGATGCCTGGGACGCCGGCCGCGCCTTGCTCGACGCCTTGGCCGGCGCCGCCGATCGCGGCGCGTACGGCTCGTGGACCAGTGCCGAGAGCGCGAGCGCTTCGTCGAACGCGACGGCTTGGAACAGCGGCGCCGACGCCACGCCGAGTTCGCCGAGCAGGCTCACCCCCGCCGCCAGTTCGTCGCCCGTGACGAGCTGGTGGCTGGCGAGGATCTGCCGAATCCGCGCGGCCGTCACGGCAGAGCTGTCGCCGCTCTCGGCCTCGCCAAGCGTGCGCAGGTCGGCCGCGGCGAGCGTCAGGAGCTTGACCGGACTGACCATCAGCCCGAGTTGCGGCAAGAGCGTGAACGGCGACGCATGCAATCCCTGCTGCACGGTCGCGACCAGTTCGGTCTCGTCGGCGAAGTCGTACCGCATGCCGGGGGCAACCACGGCCCACGCGAGCCATTCGAGCCCGCCATCGACGAACGCGAGTGCGAGCCGTCCAGCTTCGGACAGCGCATCAGGCAGCGGTATCGGCTTGCCGGCGACGGATACGGTCATGGGAAACACTCCTTGAAGTAGGTCGGCCTGTCTGCGCAACGCGCATCAACCCGCCGGAAAGCCCTTGAGCACCGACGCGGCGATCGAGCCGACCTGCGCGTAGTCCTGGGTCGCCGCCTGCATCATGTCCTGCGCATGCACCAGCGCCTCCGCGTATTTCTTGTCGCCGGTCGCGAGGAACTGCGCCATCGCGACGCCTGCGGCGGTGGTTGCGATGGTCGAGATATTGCGCAACGTGTCCGTCGCGTCCTGGATGGCGATCGCCGTCGACTGCGCGACCGACTGGTACGCCTTGCCCGCGCCGCTCGTCAGCACGACCTGAGGACTCATCGTCGCCAGTTGGCTCTGGTTGATGACGTCGATGATCTGCGAGTTCACCTTCGAGGGGTCCATGGCTGCTCCTTCAGTGGAATGAGTCGTTCAGCCGACAGCGCGGCCGGGCCTCAGGACTTCGCGGCCTGATCGTCCGCGTCGCCGCCGACGACGCCGTTGCCCGACGTGCCGTTACCTGTGTTTGCGCCGGCGCCAGTGTCGGCGCTCGTGCCGTCGTCGCTTCGTGCCGGGTGCTGCGCGTCCGGTTTCGCCAACCCGACCGCAAGCTGCTGCGCGAACCGGTCGAGCGTCTGCTCGGCTCGTCCCGCCTCCTGCGCCGCTGCCGTAGCCACCGTCCGCAGTTTGTCTACCGCAGCCCTGGCATCACCGAGCGCGGCCTCCCCGTCCCGCACCGCCGCCTTCAACTCGGCGGCGGGTGTAACCGGTTCATCGGGCCCGGGCAGCGGGTGCACGTCCGGCGGCAGCGGAGGAACGGGCTTGGGCGGCGCTGGCGGTGCAGGAAACGGCACGCCGAGAATCTTCGCGCAGGTGGCCGTCAGTGCAGCCGAGCCGATCATGCTGGCGCTCTGCTGCCGGTTCACGGCGTTGTGCATTGCCATGCCCAGCGTCTCCAACAGAACGGCATCGAGCATGCCGAAGGCCTGCGAGGGTGACTGGCCGGTAGTCAGCGTGACAATGCTGCTGACCGCATCGACAATCTGGCTGTTGACTGTGCTGTCGTCGTTCGTCATGACTATGTGCTTCCGCTCAGGATGATCAACGCGAGTACGCGCGTGGTCGCCGCATTGGCGATGAGCTGCCCGCGCTGCTGGTTCGCGACGGCGTTCTGCATTGCGAGACCGAGACTGTCGGCCATGGCGACATACGTCATCGCCATGGCCCATGCCGGTGCCTGGCTCGCAGCGAGCGGCGGCCGGTCGCTAGCCATGTCGACCGTCGGCGCCGACCATGCGGTCCCGCCTCATGCCGATGGACTCGCGCTCGCTCGCCGCGCCTGCCGTGCGCGATTACCGCAGGCCCAGCACCTCGGCCGTCGCGACGCCGGTGCTGGCCGTATCGACGGTCAGCAGCGTGGAGACGGCCTGCGTGGTCGAAGCCTGCATCGTCACGTACGACTGCTGCTGGTTGCTGGTCGCGTTGTGCGCGGCGTTCGACAGCGCCTGGCTGGTCGCGACGAACAGATTGCCCATCGCAACCGACGGTGCATCGCCCAGCACCTTCGTATTGACCTGCGAGACGGAATCGGTAATCTGGCTGTTGACAGAGGTCGGAAATGCCATGATTTGTACTCCTATGCATATGGATTAGACAGTGGCGCTATCGCCAACGACATCCCGGCGTTAGCCGAGAATCTTCCTGGTTGCGGCTGCAGTGCTTCCGGTGTCGAGCGAATAGAGCAATGACACGCCCATCGTGGTGGCGGCCTGTGCCGTGACATACATCTGCTGCTGGGCCATCGTCGCGTTGTGCGCGGCATTGGCCAGTGCCTGCGCCGTTGCCTGATAGAGATTGCCCATCGCGACGGACGGCGCCACACCGAGCACCTGCGTATTGCTCTGCGTCACCGAATCGGTGATCTGGTCGTTGACGGCGGTTGGAAAGGCCATTTGCTCAACTCCTTCGAATCAACGGTTCTCGTGACGCCCTCAACTGCGAAGGATCTGGGAGGTCGCCGTGCCCGTCGTCGCCGTGTCGATGGAATACAGCGTCGCAACGCCCATCGTGGTGGCCGCTTGGGCCGTCACGTAGCTCTGCTGCTGCGCGTTGGTGGCGTTGTGTGCCGCATTGGCGAGGGCCTGCGCGGTCGCCTGGTACAGGTTACCCAGCGCGATTGCCGGCGCGTCGCCGAGCACCTTGGTGTTCGCTTGCGTGACGGAATCGGTGATCTGGCTGTTCACGGAGGTGGGAAATGCCATGTTGGGCTCCTCGGTAGGTCATGCAGCGGGTTCAGCGGCCCAGTCCGGGCACGCCCGTGCTGAGGATGTCCTTCGTCGCGACGCCGGTGGAAGCCGTATCGAGCGAATACAGCGTGGCCACCCCCATCGTGGTTGCTGCCTGCGCGGTGACGAAGCTCTGCTGCTGCGCGTTGGTCGCGTTGTGCGCTGCATTGGCCAGGGCCTGTGCAGTGGCCTGGTACAGGTTGCCCAGTGCGATGGCCGGCGCATCGCCGAGGACCTTGGTATTGGCTTGGGTAACGGAATCGGTGATTTGATCGTTGACGCTGGTCGGGAAAGCCATGTTCGCTCCTTGGATGAATGGTGGACTGCCGTTCGGCAGGACCGGTTTTCGGAACGAGCCATGTATCCACGACTCGACCCTTGGTGTGAATCGTAGTCAGAGGAATGCTCGAGGGAACGGCGTGCCCGATGGAAAATACGGGCAAGCTTGGGCGAAATGCGGCGCAACCCATGATCGGTCGGATCCGTGGTTTCGCGGCATACGCGGGGATGCCCGGTGCGGTCCGGCTGCGGGATGCGGTAGAAATCGCGATTTGCGGTGGAATCGACGACAGGTCCGTTCGCCATATGGGCTGCACGTGCCCTCGCATGCAGGGCCTGAAAACTGGCCTTTTATTCAAAGACAACATAGTGAGACTGCGGACATTTTTTTGAGAGACAACAGCAACACCCGAACAAGGGCCCCTCCCCACCTCCCCGTACCGGCGTTCGCCAACTCAACTGTACCGGTACTGTACAGAAGACCGTCGCTAAACTGATCTCCATCCCAGCCTCGAACCGAATGGAGAATCCGCGATGGAATTCCTCACTGTCAGCGCGCTGCCCGCCGGCATGCTGTTCGCGCTCGTCACGACGATCACGCCCGGCCCCAACAACACGATGCTGCTCGCGTCCGGCGTCAACTTCGGTTTCCGCCGCACGATGCCGCACCTGTTCGGCATCAGCATCGGCGTCGCGATCCTGATGCTCTGCGTCGGCTTCGGCCTCGGCGAAGTATTCAAGCGCCTGCCGCTGCTGTACACGGTCCTCGAAGCCGCGAGCGTCGCTTACCTGTTGTACCTCGCCTGGCGGATCGGCACGTCCGGCGAAGTGAAGGCGCACGGCGCCAAGCCGCGCCCGATGACGTTCATCGAAGCCGCCGCGTTCCAGTGGGTCAACCCGAAGGCGTGGATGATGGTGCTGACCGCCGCGACGACGATCCGCCTGTCCGCCGACTACGGAATGAACGCCGCGTGGATGTCCGTCGTGTTCATCCTGATCGGCTTCCCGTGCATCTGCCTGTGGGCCGCGTTCGGCCTCGGCCTGCGGCGCTTCCTGTCGAATCCCCGCGCGCTGCGCATCTTCAACGTGACGATGGCCGTGCTGCTGATTCTGTCGCTCTACCCGCTCATCGCGCACCTGCTGCCGCGCTGAGCCCTCGCAAGCCCGCCCGTTGAGCTTCACGTGATGCAGGCGTACCCTTTCGGTACGGGCGCGTGCAACCGCTTCGGCGGTTGCGCCGCCGCTCTGCATGGAGATTGCCGATGAAGCCAATGCTGAAAGCGGGCGAGCACATCGAAGGGATGCACTGGGTCGCCGAGTATCACCCGCTCACGCACGATATCCGCGTGCTGCGCGAGAACATCGAAGTCGGCACGTACTGCGCGCCGCCCACGCTGTTCGGCGACGAGGAAGGGATGGGCGCCGCGAACCACGACGATCATCGCGGCCGGGAAGCCGCGTTGCGCGCGTACCTGCGCAACTTCGTCAAGGAGCACGACGCGGAGGAGTAACGGTGCGACGGCCGAAATGTCGACGGGCCGCGAACGCGGCCCGGTCTATCGTCGTGCGCCGGTCGGTCTGCGTGCGACCGGCCTGAATCGATCATGCTCGGGGCCGGTGCATCGCCCGGCCCGAACGCCGCTCAATGCCCGAGCGACTCGATCTTGCCTGCCGGCTGCGCAACGCCATGCGGCCGCGCCATCTGCTTGATCAGCAGCGCGACGCACGCGAGCACGCCCGCGACGGCAATCGTCGCGAACACCCCTGCGAACGAGAAGTGCCGGCGCGTCAGTTCGGCGACGAGGAACGACCCGGCGATCCCGCCGAACCGGCCGACGCCGAGCATCCACGCGACACCCGTGCCGCGCCCTTCGGTCGGATAGAACGCGGCGGCGAGCGCCGGCATCGACGACTGCGCGGTGTTCATCAGCACGCCGGCCACGAACACGACCAGCACCAGCAGCCCGACGTTGCCGGCCGCCTGCCCGATCGCATATACGCTCACCGCCGTCAGCGCGTAGCACACGGCGATCACGCGATTCGCGTTGAAGCGGTCCATCAGCACGCCGCACAGCACGGCGCCCACCCCGCCGAGCGGGAACAGCGCCGAGATCAGCGTCGCGCTCTTCGGCGCCAGGCCCGCATCCTTCAGCAAGATCGGCATCCAGTTGATCGACGCGTAGAAGATCACGAGCCCCATGAAGTACGCGAGCCACAGCATCACCGAGCCGACGATGTACGAGCGCGACAGCACGACGCCGAGGCCCTTGCCGCCGGTCTGCGGCGCGGCTTCGGTCAACGCGAACGAAGCGGCGTTCAGCGCGTCACGCGAGATGCGCGCGAGCGTCGCGCGGATCTTGTCGATGCCGTGGCCGTTCGCGACCATGAAGCGCACCGATTCCGGCATCTTCAGCAGCAACAGCACGCCGAGCAGCAGCGGCGTCACGCCGCCGAGCACCAGCACGCTGCGCCAGCCGAAATGCGGAATCATCCATGCGGCGAGGAAACCGCCGAACGCGGCGCCGAGCGGGAAGCCGCAGAACATCAGGTTGATCACGGTCGCGCGGCGCTTGTCCGGGCAGAATTCGCCCATCATCGTGACCGCGTTCGGCATCGCGGCGCCGAGCCCGACGCCGGTGACGAAACGCAGGATCGTCAGGTGTCCGATCGTGTTCGAGAACGCGGACATCAGGCACGCGGCGCCGAACAGGAACACCGAGCCGAGCAGCAGCGAACGGCGGCCAAGCCGGTCGGACAGCGGGCCGGACACGAGCGCGCCGCACGCGAGGCCGAACAGCGCGGCGCTGAGCACGGGCGCGAGGTCGGGCTTGGTGAGGTTCCATTCGCCGAGCAGCGACGGCGCGATGAAGCCGATCGCGGCCGTATCGAAGCCGTCGAGCAGCACGATCACGAAACACATGAGGAACACGAGCCATTGAAAGCCGCCGAACGGCTGCTCGTTGATGAAGGTCTGGACATCGACCGCGGGTGCGCGATTCATCGCTAGTCTCCTTTTGTCGGCCGAAACGCGCGCGTCGGCGCCTTCCGGTCCCATGCAACGTTGATATATGCAAGAAGCGCGGCCTCATGGCCGCGCCTTTCCTTCGTTCACGCACCGATTCGCTGCCGGTGCGCGCTTCATCGACGACGGCCCGCCAACCTCGGCGGGCCACCCGATCGGATCACCGCCGGCCTTTAACCGGCTGCATCTTGCTCCTTGAAGATCTTGTCCGCGAGATGGAACGCGGAATTCGCGGCCGGCACGCCGCAATAGATCGCGGTCTGCAGCAGCACTTCCTTGATCTCGTCGCGCGTCACGCCGTTGTTGCGCGCGGCGCGCAGGTGCAGCGCCAGTTCCTCGCCGCGGTTCAACGCCACCATCATCGCGATGGTCAGCAGGCTGCGCGTATGGCGCGGCAGCCCGTCGCGGGTCCAGATCTCGCCCCATGCATAACGCGTGATCAGGTTCTGGAATTCGTCGGTCACCTCGGTGCGGTTCTCGAGCGAACGGTCGACGTGCGCGTCGCCGAGCACGGCGCGACGCACCTTCATCCCTGCTTCGTAACGTTCCTGGTCATCCATCGCCGGCACCTCATGCAATCAGGAAATCGAGCAGCGCGCGGTTGAAGGCGGCGGTGCATTCGATGTTCGAAATGTGCGCGGCGTCGAATTCGACGTGCAGCGCACCGGGAATCGCGGCGGCAAGCGCGCGGCCCTGATCGGGCGGCGTCGACATGTCCTTCGCGCCGGTCACGACGAGCACGGGCAACGCGATGCCCTTCACTTCCTCGCGCAGATCGGCCGCGTTCAGCGCGTCGCAGTTGGCCGCGTAGCCGTCCTTGTCGGTATGCACGAAGGTGTCGCGGATCGCATCGAACAGGCGCGGCTCGCGTTCGACGAATGCGTCGGTGAACCAGCGCGGCAGCACGGCGTCGGCGAGCGCGACCATGCCTTCGGCGCGCGCCTTCTGCGCACGCGGCGCCCACACTTCCGGCGAGCCGATCTTCGCGGCGGTATTCGACAGCACCGCGCGCACGATGCGCGACGGGTAGCGTGCGGCGAGCGCGGCGCCGGTCAGGCCGCCCATCGAAATGCCGCAGAAATGCGCGCACTCGATGCCGACGTGGTCGAGCAGGCCGATCACGTCGCCCGCCAGTTGCTCGATCGTGTACGAGCCGGGCGGCGCGTCGGAGTGGCCGTGGCCGCGGGTGTCGTAGCGCAGGATGTTGAAGTGCTGGGCAAGCGGGCGGATCTGCGGCGCCCACATCTGCAGGTCGGCGCCGAGCGAATTCGAGAAGACGAGCCACGGCGTGTCGTCGCGTGCGGCACGGTCGATCCGGTAATGCAGTTTCACGCCGTTGACAGTGGCGAAAGGCATCAATGTTCTCCTGGTTGTTTCGCACCCGCATGCAGCGCGAGCACGGCATCGACATAGGCCTGCGCCTCGCCGACGTAATGTGCGGGATCGAGCAGCCGCGCGAGCGCGTCGCGCGACAGGTGGGCCGACACGGTCGCATCGGCGGCGAGCACGTCGAACAGCGTCGCCCCGGTGCGCACGGCTTCCTTCGACGCGTGCTCGACGACGTGGTGCGCATCGAGCCGGCCGATGCGGTCGCCGAGCGCGAGCATCACGGCTTCGCCGAGGATCAGCCCGTGCGTGAGATCGAGGTTCGCGGCGAGGCGCTCCGTATTCACGTCGAGGCCCGCGACGATCTGCGCGATCTGCGCAAGCGCGCCGCCCGTCAGGCGCGCGAGATCGGGCAGCGCATCCCATTCGGCCTGCCAGCCGCCGAGCGCGCGCTCGTGCTCCTGCACCATCCCCGCGAACACGGTCGCGACGAGGTTCGGCGCGCGCACCGCGGCCGTCAGCACGGCTGCGCAGCCGACCGGGTTGCGCTTGTGCGGCATCGTCGACGAACCGCCCTTGCCGGCGGCGGCCGGTTCGCCGAGCTCGCCGACTTCGGTCTGCATCTGCAGCGACACGTCGCGTGCGATCTTGCCGAGCGTACCGATCAGCATCCCGAAGCACGACGCGGCTTCCGCGATGCGGTCCCGCTGCGTATGCCACGGCACGGCCGGCAACGCGAGCTTCAGGTCGGCCGCGAGCGCGGCGCTCACGCCGGCCGCGTGTTCGCGCAGGCTCGCGAGCGTGCCGGCGGCGCCGCCGAACTGCAGCACGAGCGCACGTTCGCGCAACTCGGCAAAACGCGCGCGATGGCGCAGCAGCGCATCGAGCCATTGGGCGAACTTCAGCCCGAGCGTAATGGGCAGCGCCTGCTGCAGCCACGTGCGGCCGATCATCGGCGTCGCGCGATGGGCGCGCGCGAGCGCCGCGAGCGACGCACAGGCTTCGTCGAGCATCGGTTCGAGCGCGTCGAGCGTGTCGCGCAACTGCAGCACGGTCGCGGTATCGATGATGTCCTGGCTCGTCGCGCCCCAGTGGACGAACTTCGCGGCCTCGGGGTCGTCGGCCTTCACTTGCGCGGTGAGTTGCTTGACGAGCGGAATCGCGAGATTGCCGCCGAGCGCCGCACCGTGCGCGAGCGCCTCGGCGTCGAGCCGGCCGGCGTCGCACGCGCGTTCGATCGGCGTGACCGCGGCGGCGGGAATCACCTGCTGCGCGGCGAGCGCGCGGGCGAGCGCGGCCTCGACGTCGAGCATTCGCTGGATCGTCGCGCGGGGCGACCAGATCCGGTTGAGCGGCTCGGTGCCGCAGATCAGGGAGGTCAGGCGGGCGCTGTCTTCGAGCATGGCGTCGGAATGGGGAAACGGCGTGCGCCTATTGTCTACCCAAGCGTGCCGGCGTGCGCTCGAATGCGCGCACCGGCATGCTTGCCGTTCAGGCGGCGGCCTTCTGAGTCGCGTCGATCAGCGGCACACCGGTCAGCTTCTGCAGCTCGTCGAACGACAGGTCGGTGAAGATCTCGCTCACCGCGAGGCCGTCGGCCGTCACGTCGAGCACCGCGAGATCCGTATAGATGCGGCTCACGCATTGCACGCCGGTGACCGGGTACGAGCACTGCGCGACGATCTTGCTTTCGCCCTGCTTCGTCAGGTGCTCCATCATCACGAACACCTGCTTCGCGCCGATCGCGAGGTCCATCGCGCCGCCGACGGCCGGAATCGCATCGGGCGCGCCCGTATGCCAGTTCGCGAGATCGCCGCCCGCCGACACCTGGAACGCGCCTAGCACGCAGTAGTCGAGGTGGCCGCCGCGCATCATCGCGAACGAATCCGAGTGGTGGAAATAGGCGCCGCCGGTGAGCAGCGTCACGTGCTGCTTGCCGGCGTTGATCAGTTCGTCGTCTTCCTCGCCGGGCGCGGGCGCCGGGCCCATGCCGAGCAGGCCGTTCTCGCTGTGCAGGAAGATTTCCTTGGCCGGATCGAGGTGGTTCGCCACCAGCGTCGGCACGCCGATGCCGAGATTCACGTACGCGCCTTCGGGGATGTCCTGGGCGACGCGCTTGGCCATTTCATCGCGGGTCAGTCGTTTCATGTCGGTTTTCCTCAAGGCGATCAGGCGGCTTGCGATGCAGCGTGTTCGGCGGCCAGTTCGGCCGCGTGCGCGGCCTGCGGCACCTCGACGACACGCTGGACGAAAATGCCCGGCGTCACGATGTGTTCCGGGTTCAGCGCGCCGAGCGGCACGACTTCCGACACCTGGACGATCGCGACCTTCGCGGCGCTGGCCATGATCGGCCCGAAGTTGCGCGCGGTCTTGCGGTACACGAGATTGCCCCAGCGATCGCCCTTGTACGCCTTCACGAGCGCGAAATCGGCGTGGATCGGCGTCTCGAACACATACGGCTTGCCGTCGATCACGCGCGTTTCCTTGCCTTCCGCGAGCTTGGTGCCGTAGCCCGTCGGCGTGAAGAAACCGCCGATGCCGGCGCCCGCCGCACGGATGCGCTCCGCGAGGTTGCCCTGCGGCACGAGTTCCAGCTCGATCTCGCCCGCGCGGTACAGCGCGTCGAACACCTGCGAATCGCTCTGGCGCGGGAACGAACAGATGATCTTGCGCACCTTTTTCGCCTTCAGGAGCGCCGCGAGACCCGTCTCGCCGTTGCCCGCGTTGTTGTTGACGATCGTCAGGTCGCGCGCGCCCTGTTCGATCAGCGCGTCGATCAGCTCGGACGGCATGCCGGCCGTGCCGAAGCCGCCGATCATGATCGTCGCGCCATCGTGGACGTCGGCAACCGCCGACTGAAGCGATTCGAAAATCTTGTTGACCATGTCTCTTCCTGATGCGAACCCGCGGCTCGTGCGCGGCCTGTCGAGGGGACACGCGCGTGCCGCGTGCCGCGCCGGAGGCCTGCGTCGACCCCGGCTTTTGTTCGCTATTCGAACCTAGATTCGATTAGCGAACGATGGGCCGATCATAGAGGCGCGCACAGCGCGTTGTCAAGGCGGGTTGCCTCGGGGGCCGTCGCGTCGTCGAACGGCAGGCCGACGTAGTTTTCGGCGAGCGATTGCGCGGCCGCCCGCGAACGCGTCACGTATTTCAGCTCGGCAAACTTCAGGCGATTGACGAACGGCGAATCGTCCGGCGACGCATGCAGCATGTTCGTCATGAAGTACGAGAAGTGCTCGGCGCGCCATACGCGTTCGAGACAGGTCACCGAATACGCGTCGAGCGGCGTCGCGTCGCCCGTCCGGTAACGCGCGCCGAGTGCGCGAGACAGCGCGCGAACGTCGGCCACCGCGAGGTTCATGCCTTTCGCGCCGGTGGGCGGCACGATGTGCGCGGCGTCGCCGGCGAGGAACAGGCGTCCGTGCTGCATCGTCTCCGACACGAAGCTGCGCATCGGCGTCACGCTCTTCTGCGTGATCCGGCCCTCGGTCGGCGTCCAGCCGGTGTCGTTCGAGAAGCGCGTGTGCAGTTCGTCCCAAATCCGCGCGTCGGACCACTGGGCGAGGTCTTCATCGGGCCTGCACTGCAGGTACAGGCGTGTGACCGTGGGCGAGCGCATCGAGAACAGCGCGAAGCCGTTGTCGTGGTGCGCGTACACGAGCTCGTCGAGCGACGGCGCCGCGTCGGCGAGGATGCCGAGCCACGCGAACGGGTAGACGCGCTCGAACGTCTTCAGCCGCTCGGCCGGAATCGTCTGGCGCGCGATGCCGTGGAAGCCGTCGCAGCCGGCGATGTAATCGCAGTCGATGCGGTCTGCGCGGCCGTCCGCGTGCTTGAACGTGACGAACGGACGCTCGCTTTCGACGTCGTGCAGCGCGACGTCACTGACTTCGAAGTGCATTTGATGGCCGTGTTCGACGCCCGCCGCGATCAGGTCGCGCACGACTTCGTGCTGGCTGTAGACGGTGATCGCGCGCCCGCCGGTCAACTCGGACAGGTCGATGCGGTGGCGCTGGCCGTCGAACAGCAGCTCGATGCCGTGATGTTCGAGCCCTTCGCGGCGCATCCGGTCGCCGAGGCCGGCTTCGTTCAGCGTGTCGACCGTGCCCTGCTCCAGCACGCCGGCGCGGATGCGGTTCTCGCAGTATTCGCGCGAACGCGCTTCGACGAGGATGGAATCGACGCCTTGCAGGCGCAGCAGATGGGAAAGCAGAAGGCCGGACGGGCCGGCGCCGATGATGGCGACCTGGGTGCGCATGTTTGTCTCCTGACGGCCGCGATCGGCGCTTGCGCGCACGCTTCGGGCCTATGCGAAATTGAACATCGGTTCGAGTAGTGAACGCATTTCAGCGCTTTCCCGACTATGCGGCAACGCGATTGCCGAGATAAGTTGTATACGTTTCTGCGATACTGGTCCGACGATGGATGCGCTCGATCTGAACCTGATTCCTTATCTCGTCGCCCTCGACGACACGCGCAACGTGAGCCGTGCGGGCGACCTGCTGGGCGTGAGCCAGCCGCGCGTGAGCACGGCGCTCGGCCGGCTGCGCGAGTACTTCGGCGATCCGCTGTTCGTGCGCACGTCGCGCGGGATGGAGCCGACGCCACGCGCGCTCGCGCTGCTGCCGGCCGCCCGCGACGCGCTCGCGCAGATCGAGCGCGGCCTCGTCGCGCCGCACGATTTCGATCCGGCCGCGAGCACGCATACGTTCTCGATCGCGCTGTCGGACGTCGGCGAGATCGTGTTCCTGCCGAAGCTGCTGCAGGCGTTCGCGACGCTTGCGCCGCGCGCGAACCTGCGTTCGGTCTCGCTCGCGCACGACGAAGTCGGCCGCGACCTCGAAGCCGGGTCGATCGATCTCGCGGTCGGCTACTTCCCCGATCTCGACGGCAATAATTTCTTCCAGCAGCGGTTGTTCACGCATCGGTTCGTCTGCCTGATGCGGCGCGGCCATCCGTTCGAGCAGGCGCCGCCGTTCACGGTCGAGCAGTTCCTCGCGTGCGGGCATGCGGTGGTGCGCGCCGAAGGGCGCAGCCAGGAAGTGCTCGAGAAATATCTGGCGAAGCAGCGCATGCAACGCCGCGCGGTGCTCGAAACGCCGCACTTCATGAGCCTGCCGTTCATCCTGAGCCGCACCGACCTGATCGCGACGGTGCCGCACGCGATCGGCTATGCGTATGCGGCCGAGCACGCGTTCATCGTGCCCGTCGAGCCGCCGCTCGCGCTGCCGCGCTTCGACCTGAAGCAGCACTGGCATCGCAAGTATCACAACGACCCGCGCACCGCGTGGCTGCGCGGCATCGTCGCATCGCTGTTCAACGACGAGCAGGACGAATGGCCGAAGTGAGGAAGCGGGCGCGGCGGCCGCACGCACGACCGGCGAAAGCATGAAACAATGGCCGGATATCGGCCGCCGCAGGCGGCCTTCGATGGAGCCACTACATGGGTAAGGGAAAGAAATCCGCGCCGCCCGAGGCGGTCGCCTCCCGGCCGAGCCGCGAAGAAGCGGAAGACGCCGTCCGCGTGCTGTTGCGCTGGGCCGGCGACGATCCCGCGCGCGAAGGCCTGCTCGACACGCCCGCACGCGTCGTGCGCGCATACGAGGAGTTCTTCGCCGGCTATGCGCTGGACCCGCGCGACATCCTCGCGCGCACGTTCAGCGAAGTCGACGGCTACGACGAAATGATCGTGCTGAAGGACATTCGCTTCGAGAGCTATTGCGAGCACCACATGGTGCCGATCATCGGCCGCGCGCACGTCGCGTATCTGCCGAACCATCGCGTCGTCGGCATCTCGAAGCTCGCGCGCCTCGTCGACGCATTCGCGAAGCGCCTGCAGATCCAGGAAAAGATGACCGTGCAGATCGCCGACACGCTGTTCGACGTGCTGCAGCCGAAGGGCGTCGGCGTGATCCTCGAAGCCGCGCATCAGTGCATCTCGACGCGCGGCGTGCACAAGCCGGGCGTCGAGATGGTCACGTCGCGCATGCTCGGCACGTTCCGCACCGATCCGTCGACGCGTCGCGAATTCCTGTCGATCGTCGCGAATCCTTCCTCGGTCAACCTCACGAATACCTGATGGAGCAAACGAAGCAAACGGCGCACGCGCCCGTCGTGCTCGTGACCGGCGCCGCGCGCCGGGCCGGGCGCGCGTTCGCCGAGTATTTCGCCGCGCACGGCTATCGCACCGCGGTGCACTACGACCGTTCGGCCGATGCCGCACAGGCCGCCGCCCGCGCGCTTGCCGAACGCGGGCACGATTCCGCGGCGCTGCAGGCCGACCTGTCCGATGCCGCGCAGATCGCCGCGCTGATCGATCGGGTCTATGCGCGCTTCGGGCGCCTCGACGTGCTGGTCAACAACGCGTCGGTGTTCTGGCAGGACCATTTCCCGAGCTTCGATCTCGCCGCGTTCGACCAGGCATGGGCCGTCAACTGCCGCGCGCCGATCCTGCTCACGCGTGCGTTCTACGAGCGGGCCCGTGCGGCCGGCACGCAGGGTGTCGTCGTGAACGTGGTCGACCAGAAGATCAAGGAAAACTTCCATCGCGACCATTTCAGTTACACGGTCGCGAAGGCCGCGCTCGGCAACCTGACGCAGATGCTCGCGCTGTCGTCCGCGCCGGTGCTGCGCGTGAATGCGGTGTTCCCGGGGCTGATGCTGCCGAGCGACGACCAGACGCAGGCCGACTTCGAACACGCGAGCCGCGCATCGACGCCGCTCGCGCGCATCGCGGGCCCCGACGACGTCGCGAGCGCGATCCTGCTGCTGACGGGCAATGCGTACAACGGCGTGGATTTCGTCGTCGACGCGGGCCAGAACCTGATCCGCGTGGACCAGGACGTGCTGTACAAGCACCGCTCGCCGGACGGCAAGCACTGACGCACGCGCGGCGCCCGCTCGAACGAGCGCGCCGCCGCCCGCCCCCGCCGCGTTACGGCTTCTCGGCGCTGCCGCCTTCGCGGACCTTGCCCTGCGCGACGCTCGTGCCGGGCGGCACGCTGTGCGTGAGCCACACGTTGCCGCCGATCACCGAGCCGCGCCCGATCGTCACGCGGCCGAGAATCGTCGCGCCCGCATAGATCACCACGTCGTCCTCGACGATCGGGTGCCGCGCATTGCCCTTCACCAGCGCGCCATCGCCATCGGCCGGGAAACTCTTCGCGCCGAGCGTGACGGCCTGATACACGCGCACGCGCTCGCCGATGATCGCCGTTTCGCCGATCACGACACCGGTGCCGTGGTCGATGAAGAAGCTCGGGCCGATCTGCGCGCCGGGGTGAATGTCGATGCCGGTCGCCGAGTGGGCGATTTCATTGATGAACCGCGCGAGCAGCGGCACGCCGAGCTGGTGCAGCGCGTGCGCGAGCCGATGGTGCATCATCGCGAGCACGCCGGGGTAGCACAGCAGGATCTCGGTGATGTGCTGCGCGGCCGGGTCGCCTGCGTACGCGGCCTGGATGTCGCTGACGAGCAGCGCGCGGATCGCCGGCAACTGCCGGCCGAACTCGCGCGCGATCTCGAACGCGCGTTCGTCGAGCTCGGCGAACGGCGTATCGACATGCTCCGGCAGGAACGGCAGCGCGCGGCGGATCTGCTCGGACAGGATCCGCAGCGTGCTTTCGAGCGTGTGGCCGACGTAGTAGTCGACGCTTTCGTCGGTCAGGTCGGGCGCGCCGTAGTGCGTCGGAAACATCGACGCGCGCAGGCCGGTCACGATCTTGCAGATCGCATCGCGCGACGGCAGCTCGCGGATGCCGCGCGGATGGCGCGTGCGATGGAGTTCCTCGCGCGACTCGCGCAAGCCGGCGACGATTTCTTCGAGGCCCCACTGACGGGCGGGTGATGTCGACATAGGCCAATGCGGGCAGCCGCGCTCGGGTGCACGGCCGCTAATAAAGTGACGGGTTCCGCAAGATTACCGCGTTTCTTGTCCGGGAGCGGCACCCCGGGGATCGGCCGGACGGCCGACGCGCATCGGCGCGACGGCATCACATCGAGATGCTGCTCGCGTCGATCCACCGTACGGCCCAGTCGCGTGCGTGCGCGATCGCGTCGCCTTCGTCGTTGAACTGGAGCTCGATCGGAAAAAACCGGTTCGCGACGAGCTCCCCGTCGCTCGATCGGGAGATCACGACGTAGGGCTTGAACGAACCGTCACTGGCGCGTGCGGGCGCGCAATTCAACAGATAACCGCGGTGCGTGAAGGCAGTAGTCGCTTGCATGAGTCCGCCACCTCTAGTCCCTTGCTTTGTTGTTCGCTACCCGTCTTTAAGGGTGCTGCGGCGCCCCGGCGCGGGCAGAGGCGGCGAGACTTCATCCCCTGTCGCCGCTTCGCAGGAAAAGAATCATACTCTGTAGAAAACGCGTCTTCTAGCTGAAATAAATCATGACAAATCAGTGCGCGTCGCGCGACCGCGGCGATCGCCCGCGCGCCTTTTCCCGTCGTGCCCGGAACGGGATTTGCTTTGATCCGGAGCGTGTCGCCGCCAGGAGAGCCGCGATGGAATCATCCGCTCGAACAGCGCGTGCGCATCCGCGCAGCATCGAACTCGACAACGACGACACGCACGACAGCACGGTCGACACCGACGGCAAGAACCGCGAAGCATCGCGCCTCGCCGGAGCCGGGCCGATCTCGCCCGACCAGGTCACGCGCAGCAACGCGTCGCTCGTCAACGCGATGCCGGAAGCCGGCGACGGCTTCGCCGGTTTCGACAGTCGCCCCGACGGCAATCATCCGGCGTTCGCCTTGCGCGCTGGCTACAGGGTGATCGAGAAAGGCTTCGACGCGCCGCCCGCGGGCGACGCGCCGTTCGGTCCCGTTCACCGGATGCACGGCAGCGCGTACTGGCCCGGCCACGGCCGCCGGCCGGAGCGCGTCATCGAGTTGACGGCCGTGCCGGAATAGCCGGCGCGGCGTTTGAAGCGACCGTTCGTTTCGGAACCGCCATCGATCGATGACGGTGAATCGGCGCGTGCGATTCGACCGCGCGCCGATACGCGCTCGTACGGCGCCGGCGCGAACGATGCCGCGCATGGGCATCGGTATTCGGCGTCATGCATGTCGCGCATCGCATCGCCGCACATGCGTTGACCGAAGTCATGGCGCCCCGGCACGATTGCGATTGAATGGCGATGCGTGCGACGCATCGGCACGGTTGCCGTGCCGGGTCGATGCGTGCGCATGCGTTTTCGCCGGCGATGCGGCTAGACATACGACACGCGTCGCGCGGTGCAGCATGCATCGCACGCATGGCCATGCGCGACAGCAACAGGAACGGCGAGGCCGCACGGCACGGCGGGCATCTCGCTGCACGTTCGTGCGCGTTGGTTTACTCTGCCTCGCAGCATTGCGCATTGCCCGGCCCGATCGGCCATCCGGCCGACTTCGTTTCAACCCGCCACTCGGAGACACTATGTACAAGCGTATTCTGGTTGCCGTCGACGGCAGCGACACGTCCCGCCATGCGTTCGATGCCGCGCTGGCGCTCGCGAAAGCGCACGGCGCGGAGCTGCAGCCGTTCTACGTCGTCGAGAACGCCGCGATCTACTACAACGTGCCTGGCTACGATCCGTCGGTGCTGCGCGATCAGCTCGTCGCGCAAGGCAACGCGCTCGCGCAGGATTTCGCGAAGCTGATGCAGGCCGCCGGCGTGAAAGGCGAAACGCGGCTGAACGAAGCGACGTCGCTCAACGACGTATCGTCGCTGATCCTCGACGGCGCGAAAGCGTTCGGTGCCGATCTGCTCGTGCTCGGCACGCACGGCCGCCGCGGCTTTCGCCGCCTCGTGCTCGGCAGCATCGCCGAACAATGCGTGCGCCACGCGACGCTGCCCGTATTGCTGATTCCGGCGGCCGCCAACGCGGACGAGCCGGCCGCCTGAGCGGCGTTCGGCGGGCGTGGCCGGTCGCGACGTTTTGTCACCCGACAGCGGCAACTTGCGGTGGGACAATGATTTCGTCGATTCAACGCCGGAGTAAACGATCATGCTGACGCCCGTCGCCACCCGCCCCGCCGCCGCGCCCCATGCCGGTAGCTGGGCTCCCCGCCAGGCCCCGCACTGCTCGTCGTGCGCGATGCGGCACCTGTGCATGCCGCAGGGCCTGGCGCCCGAAGCGCTCAGCCGCCTCGAGTCGGTCATCTGCGCGGCACGCCCGGTCAAGCGCGGCGAAGCGCTGTTTCGCGAAGGCGACGCATTCGACAACCTGTACGCGGTGCGCTCGGGGTCGCTGAAAACCGTCGCGACGCGTCACGACGGCCGCGAACAGGTCACGGGCCTGCACCTCGCCGGCGAAGCGCTCGGCCTCGACGGCATCTGCGACGACACGCACCCGCGCACCGCGGTCGCGCTGGAGGACAGCTCGGTCTGCGTGATTCCGTACAGCGCGCTCAAGGCGCTGTGCTCGGAAGCCGGCTCGATGCAGTTGCGCATGCACAAGCTGATGAGCGAACAGATCGTGCGCGAAACGTCGCAGACGATGCTGCTCGGTTCGCTGAACGCCGAAGAGCGCGTCGCCGCTTTCCTGCTCGACGTTTCGTCGCGCTACCTGAAGCGCGGCTACTCGCCGTCGGAATTCAACCTGCGGATGACGCGTGAAGACATCGGCAGCTATCTCGGCATGACGCTCGAAACGGTCAGCCGCACGCTGTCGAAATTCCAGAAGCGCGGCCTGATCGAAATGCAGGGCCGCCACGTGCAGATCGTCGACTTCGACGGCCTGAAGCACCTCTGACACCGCACGGCGCGCGCCTCGCGCGCCGCCCGCATCGCGTCGTCGGTCAATCGAGAAACAGCGCGGCACGCGCCTTCAGCGCCGCGCTGAAATCGTCGAGCCAGCCGATCGACAGACGCCAGCTCTGCCAGTACAGATCGATGTCGATGGTTCGCCCGCGCGACATGTCGATCAATTCACCCGCCGCCAGTTGGCGATCGACCATCCGGTCCGGGCACATCCCCCATCCCAATCCCGTTTCGCATGCGCGCAAATAACCCGCGACGTGCGGTATCCAGTGCTGCGGCGGATCGAGATCCGCGCGCGTCACGCGCCGGATGAAGCGCGCCTGTAACCCGTCCTTCGGATTGAACATCACGCACGGCGCGCGGCGCAGCGCATCGCGCGTGATCCCCGCGTCGAAATAACGCGCGTAAAACGCCGGCGCGCACACCGCGCGATAGCGGATTCGCCCGAGCCGCTCCGACCGGCACCCCTGGATCGGCTCCGCCTGCGCGGTCACGGCCCCCTGCACGCTGCCGTCGCGGATGCGCGAGGCCGTGTAATCCTGATCGTCGATCACGAGGTCGAGCAGCGTCTCGCGTTCCGTGCAGAACGGCCCGACCGCGTCGATGAACCACGTCGCGACGCTGTCGTCGTTGACGGCCACGCGCAACGTCGGCCACGCGCTCGCGATCTGGCCCGGTAGCGCCGGCATCCGGCCGCTCAGTTCGGCTTCCAGCAACTGCACGCGCTCGGTATGCCGGCACAGCAGCGCACCCGACGTGGTCGCGACGCACGGCTGCCCGCGCTTGACCAGCACGCTGCCGACCCGCTCCTCCAGCAGCTTCACGCGCTGCGACACCGCCGACGGCGTGACATTCAGCTCCTGGGCCGCCCGCTCGAACGAGCCGTGGCGGATCACGGCCGCGAGCGCATCGAGCAACGCGTAGTCCAGCATTAGATTTCCTTAATCTGCATTAGGTGAATTAGCTTCTCTTATTTCCGTGCTGCTCGCAGACTAGCGCTACCCGATTCATTCGTCTACTGCTTCCACGGCTGTCCCCTCATCATGAACTGGCTCGCTTTTTCCCACGGCGCCGCACTGTGCGCGTCGCTCATCGTCACCATCGGCGCGCAGAATGCGTTCGTGCTGCGCCAGGGCATCATGCGCTCGCACGTCGGCAAGATCGTGCTGCTGTGCGCGCTGTCCGACATGATCCTGATCGGCGCAGGCGTCGGCGGCGCATCGGTGCTCGTCGAACGCTATCCGACCTTCGTCCATGCGGTGCTGTACGTCGGCCTCGCGTATCTCGCATGGTTCGGCATCAACGCGCTGCGCCGGGCGTTCAAGCCGGGCCACGACACGCTCGACGTGCGCGGCGACGCGGTCGCACCGCCGCCGCAGAGCGCGCTCGCGATCGTGCTGATGACGCTCGCGTTCACGTGGCTCAACCCGCACGTATATCTCGACACGTTCCTGCTGATCGGCACGGCCGGCGCGCGCGAGCCGGAAGGCGGGCGGCTCGCGTTCGCGATCGGCGCGATGACGGCCAGCGTCGTGTGGTTCGTCGGGCTCGGCTATGGCGCGCGATTGCTGGCGCCGTGGTTCCGCAAGGCGGTCGCGTGGCGCGTGCTGGATGGCGCGATCGGCAGCATGGTGCTGTTTCTCGCGGCCGTGCAGTTGCGGTAGGGAGGGGGCGTCGCGGTATCCTGCGGATCGAATCCTCGACCGGCGTGATATCGGTGATGCGTCGAATGAGGGCGGTTACGCTCCTGTTCCTGTCGGGCGTCCAGCGTCAATTCCACTGGGCCGGCTTCTTGCGCCCATAGAACGGATTGGGAATTTCCTTCAGGCAGGCGCGATCGGTCAGCTTGCGCTGCGTGTCGCGCTTCGAAAGGGTCACCTTCGGGTCCGGGCCGTCGACTCCGAAATCCATGTCGCCTTCCACCCGGCCGTCGGGGAAGAAGTGCAGCACAATGCCGCCGCTCTTGCCCTTGACGGGCGCGCGCGTGATCGTGATCTCGCCTTCACACCATGCCATCCCGGGTCGGGTTTCGCGATGCGTGTATTCGTCGTAATCGGGGGACGAGGCTTCCAATGCGCGCTTGTCGACCACACGCTCCCACCACACCTTGAACTTGCGAGGCGTGGTCCATCGAAAATCCCATGCGACGCTCGGCCTTTGCCCACCGCCGCCTGTCCAGTGTGTCGCGCTCCGCGGCGTGGCACTTGCCCCATCGGCGCTTGCCGCATCGTCGAGACTGTTCTTGTCCGGCGGCAGCAGATAGACGCCGTAGATGTCGTAATCCGTATAGTTGAAAGATCCGGCGGTGATGATGTCGTAGTTCGGGTCGTTCCATTTATTCACTTCGCCGGGCGCAAGACTGTCCTTTTCGGCATCGTTCACGCTCTTGCTACACGCAGCCACGGAAAAAACCATCACGAACAGCAAGGTGATCCGGCAGCGGTTCATATTGAATTTTCTTTTCTTCCAGTCGATTTCATTCGAGTCGCGTTGCGAAGGCGCCATCACGCGGCCGCTTCCCGCATCCGCCGCCAATCCTCCGCCGGCACCCGCGCCAGCGTCTCCGGAAATGCCTCCCCCTGCGCAGCCGCGTCGAACACGGCCGCCATCGCCGGATCCTCGTCGAAGCGCACGCCGTACCGCGGTTCGCAATAGATCAGCAGCGACGCCGCTTTCGGTGCCGTGCGCCCGGCAGTGTGCCAGTTGATCGCGCACGAAGCCGTCATGCTGCGTGGCCGGCAACGACGCGAGCATCGCGGGCTTGTCGGCACGCAGCCGCTCGAGCAACGTATACGGATAGCAGGCGGCGAGCAGATCGTCCTCTTGCGCGCTGCGTCATTTCCCGAATCCTTCACGAAAATCGGCAATAAATACAATAACTTGAGTGAGCCCGGACCGGCGCTCGAACGGCTCTCGCCGCCATGATCACGTCGCGTCGTCCGTCATACCGGCACGCGAGCGCGAAACCTGCAGGTTGGAGCGACGCCGGCGGAACCTCGCCACCCGCTTCGCCGTCTCAACGCGACCGGCTTCAGTCGCGCAGTCCCCTCCCGTCACCCTGCAGATATCGGAGCAGAACATGGCACATCGCACTCTAGGCACCTCCAGCATCCAGGTTTCGCCGCTCGCGTTCGGCGGCAACGTCTTCGGCTGGACCGTCGACGAAAACGCATCGTTCGCGTTGCTCGACGCGCTCGCCGACACCGGCATCAATTTCATCGACACGGCCGACGTCTATTCGGCCTGGGTTCCCGGCAATCACGGCGGCGAATCGGAAACGATCATCGGCAAGTGGCTGAAGCGCTCCGGCAAGCGCGAGCAGGTCGTGATCGCGACCAAGGTCGGCCTGCTCGACGCGCGCGCGGGACTGTCGAAAGACAACATCCTGAAGGCCGTCGACGATTCGCTGCGCCGCCTGCAAACCGACTATATCGACCTGTATTTCTCGCACCGCGATCTCGCCGACACGGCTCCGCTCGAAGAAACGCTCGGCGCATATCAGACGCTGATCGACGCGGGCAAGGTACGCATCATCGGCGCGTCGAACTACAGCGGCGCACGCCTGCGCGAGGCCGCCGCGATCAGCGCGCGCGACGGGCTGCCCGCCTACCAGGTCATCCAGCCCGAATACAACCTGCTCGACCGCGCCGACTACGAACGCGATCTCGAGCCGGTCGTGCGCGACCTGAAACTCGGCGTCGTCAACTACTACGCGCTCGCGAGCGGCTTCCTGTCGGGTAAGTACCGCAGCGAGGCCGACCTGAAGAAGAGCGTGCGCGGCGATCGCGTCGCCGGGTATCTGAACGAACGCGGCCTGCGCGTCCTCGCCGCGCTCGACGCCGTGTCTGAGAAGCACGGCACGCAGCCGGCCGCGATCGCGCTCGCGTGGCAGATCGCGCGGCCGACGATCACCGCGCCGATCGCGAGCGCGACGTCGCTCGCGCAGCTCGCGCTGCTCGGCGAAGCGATCCGCGTCACGCTCGATCAGGACGACATCCGCCGGATCGACGAAGCCAGCGCGCCCTGAAGTCCGTGGCGACGGCAGGCAGGCTGCCGTCGTCTTCGTCGAAGTCAACCGGCAGCGCTTCCCCCCCCGGCCGCGCGGACGTCTTGACTCGCACGGCCGCTTGCGTCGACCGCGCCGCCGAACCCTCGGAAAACCGGCATCAACCCGCGGCCGCACGCACCGCATCGCGCAGCGCCATCGGCGACGCGCCGTAGCGCTCGCGGATCGCGCGGCTGAAGTGCGCCTGGCTCGAAAACCCCCAGCGAAATGCGATCTCGCCGATGCGCGTCTTGCGCAGCCGCGCATCCGTCAGCTCGCGATGCGCGTGCGACAGCCGTTCCGACCAGATGTGCTGCGTGATCGACTCGCCTTCGGCCGCGAAGAGGCGGCCCAGATGCCGCAGCGACAGCCCGACCGCATCGGCGACGGCCTGCGGCGCAAGTTCCGGCTCGCCGAGATGCGTCGCGATGTACTGCTTCGCGGTCAGCAGATACGACAGCGACACGCGCGACGCGCCCGCACCGTTCACTTCGGCGTCGATGAGCTCCGCGATCAGCGTGCGCGTGTGCTCGGCGAACCGCGCGGCGTCGCGCTCGACCGGCGTCTTCATGAATCGCTCGACGCTCGCGCGCAACGTCGCGCCGAGCATCGCGCCCGCGCCCGGCTTCGGCGCGATCCGCAGCGGCAGCGCGGCGAGTTCCGCATCGAGCCGGTCATCGAATGTCGCGATCGGGATATCGATCAGCAGTTGCCGCATCGGCGTCAGGAATCCGAACAGATACGGCACGCGCGTGTCGTAGACGACGACATCGCCGGCTTCCGCCAGCAGGCATCGATCGCGCTGGATGAAATATGCGCGCCCGCTCACGATCTGGCACGCGAACAGCGACTCCTTCGGCAACTGGCGCACCAGCGCGGGGCTGCGCTCGATCACGTGATCCTGCCCGCTGATGTCGGCAATGCCGAGGCCCGGCAGCGCGATGTCGGTCTTCTCGACGTCGAGCCCGGCCGGGGACAGCGACGAGCAGCGCAGGCCGACCAGCGTCGCCGCGTTGAACGCATCCCAGTACGCCATCCTGTCGCGCGCCGGCACGTCTGCCGTCGAGCCTCGCGTGCGGGAAAAAACGGTCGAATTCGTCACGTCGCCTCCTGCTGGCGCCTGTCGTGCGCAGCGGCACGGATTGGGGGATGGTCCGTCTGGTTTTTGGTGCGATGCAATGTCCGGCGCGGTCAAGCAATTCGTCCAGCCCAGTCAAGAGCGGCGCGCACCGGCTGGCTAAAGTCGAGCCCACGACACCCATACACCAGGAGACACACCGTGGTCGACAAAGCCGTATCCGAATTCTGGCAAAACATCCCGGCGATTGCCAATCCGTTCAAGCCCGATGCGCTGCCCGAAGCCTACGTCCCGAACGCGGCCACCGACGATGAACGCTATTACGTTCCGTTCACCGAAACGGTTTCGTCGCGGCCGCTGTGGATCTCGCCGTCGCAGAACAAATGGTGCGACATCCTGATGGCGAAGGAAGCCGGGCTCGTGAACCGGCACTATCACCCGCACGAGGTGTTCGCGTACACGCTGTCGGGGAAATGGGGCTACCTCGAACACGAATGGACCGCGACGCGCGGTGATTTCGTGTACGAGACGCCGGGCGAAGGCCACACGCTCGTCGCGTTCGATCACCCCGAGCCGATGCGCGCGTTCTTCATCGTCAAGGGCCCGCTGATCTGGCTCGACGACGCCGGCAATCCCGACGGCTACTTCGACGTGCATTCGTACATCGCGATGTGCAAGGCGCATTACGAGAAGGTCGGCCTCGGCGCGCAAGCGATCGAGAAGCTGTTCCGCTGACGCGCAGCGAGGCTCGCGATGACTTCTCCTTCCCTCTTCCGGCCCGCATGGACGTACGAGAACAGGCTGCTGCTGATCCTGTTCATGACGTTCGGCTTCGTGTTCTTCGACCGCCTCGCGCTGTCGTTCCTGTTTCCGTTCATGTCGGCCGAGCTGCACCTGACGAACACGCAGCTCGGCATGGTGTCGTCCGCGCTGGCGCTCACGTGGGCGCTGTCGGGCGCCGCCACCGGCGCATGGTCCGACGCGCGCGGCACGCGCAAGCCACTGCTGATCGCGGCCGTGCTCGGCTTTTCCGTGTGCTCGGCGCTGTCGGGCCTCGTCGGCGGCTTCGCGAGCCTGATCGCGTTTCGCGCGCTGATGGGCATCGCCGAAGGCCCCGTGCTGCCGTTGTCACAATCGCTGATGGTCGAGAGTTCGACGCCGACTCGCCGCGGGCTGAACATGGGCCTGCTGCAAGGCTCGGCCGCCGGCCTGCTCGGCGCGATGATCGGCCCGCCAGTCGTGATCGGCATCGCCACCGCATACGGCTGGCGCGAGGCGTTCTACGTGTCGTGCATTCCGGGCTTCCTGATCGCGTTCTGCATCTGGCGCTGGGTGCGCGAAGTACCGCCGGGCGGCGTGCGCAACGCGCAGGCTGATATCGCCGCGGCACCGGCCGCCGGCGGCGCGGCGGTCAGCCGCTGGGCGCTGCTGAAGGAACGCAACATCCTGCTGTGCGTGCTGATCAGTTGCTTCTTCCTCACGTGGTTCGTCGTGATCATCTCGTTCGCGCCGGTGTTCCTCGTGGAAAGCCGCCGTCTGTCGCCTTCCGACATGGGCGTCGTGATGACCTGCCTCGGCGCCGCGTGGGTGTTCTGGGGCTTCGCGGTGCCGGCAATCTCCGACCGGATCGGCCGCAAGCCGACGATGATCGTGTTCGCGCTGATCGCGGCCGTGTGCCCCGTCGTGCTGATCCACGTCGGCTCGGTCTGGGCGCTCGGCGCGCTCGTGTTCGTCACGTACACGGGCCTCGGCTGCTTCACGCTGTTCATGGCGACGATCCCGGCCGAAACGGTGCCGCCGCACGCAATTGCGAGCGCGCTCGGGTTGATCATGGGCGCCGGCGAGCTGATCGGCGGCTTCGTCGCGCCCACCGTCGCCGGCTTCGCGGCGGACAGATACGGCCTGCAGTTCGCGATGTGGACGTCGTCCGCCGGCGCGATCCTCGCGTGCGTGCTGTCGTTCGGACTCGTCGAAACCGCGCCGGCCGTGCTGCGCAAGCGCGCGCTCGCAGGCGCCGCCGCCGGCCGCCTCGATGCGCAGAACCTCGGAGGACGCTGACATGCGCGCACTTCAATGGCATGGCCCGCGCGACGTCCGTCTCGTGGAAATCGACACGCCGCGCGTCGGCCCCGGCGACGTGCGCATCGCGGTCGCGTATTGCGGCATCTGCGGCAGCGACCTGCACGAATATGCGGACGGCCCGCACGCGATTCCGGTCGACGCGCCGCATCCGCTGTCGCGCCGCACCGCGCCGCTGACGCTCGGCCACGAGTTCTGCGGCACCGTCGTCGAAATCGGCGAAGGCGTGACGACGCTGCGCACGGGCGACCGCGTCGCGGTCGAGCCCGAGTATCGCTGCAGCCAGTGCGCGTATTGCCGCTCGGGTTCGTACAACCTGTGCGTGTCGATGGGCTTTGCCGGACTGATGGGCGACGGCGGGATGGCCGACTTCGCGGTCGTGCCGGGCTACATGCTGCACCGCCTGCCCGACGGCGTGAGCCTCGAACAGGCCGCGGTGATGGAGCCGGCCGCCGTGGCGCTGCACGCGCTGCGACGCGGCGAGCTGCGCCTCGGCGAGACCTGCGCGGTGTTCGGGCTCGGGCCGATCGGCCTGCTGCTGATCATGCTCGCGAAGCTGCAGGGCGCGACGACGATCGTCGCCGTCGACGTGTCGCCCGAACGGCTCGCGGCCGCCACCCGCTTCGGTGCGACGCACGCGTTCGATGCGCGCGGACTCGATGCGTCCGCGTTGCAGGACGCGATTCGCGCGGCCACGGGCGGGCTCGGCGTCGATACGAGTTTCGAATCGGCCGGCTTGCAGGCCACGTTCGAATCGGCGATGCGAGCACTGCGCAAGGGCGGTCGCGTCGTGATGGTCGGCCTGATGCCGCACGCGGGTTTCGACGCGTTTCGCGCGGTCAACGACGAGCTGACCTTCACCGCGAGCGTCGGCTATCGGCATGCGTACGAAGACCTCCTGCGCATCGTCGCGTCGGGCGCGCTCGACCTCACGTCGATCGTCACGCGCACCGTCTCGCTCGAGAATGCCGTCGCCGACGGCTTCGACGCACTGCTCGCCGACCGCACACAGATCAAGATCCTCGTTTCACCCGCGCAGCGGCCGGCCCGTCGCGCCTCCACCACCGGGAGTGTCGAGCATGAATCGTCAGTGGGCGTTTGACGGGCAGTCGGTCGTCGTGACGGGCGGCACATCGGGCATCGGCGCACGCACCGCGCTGCGCTTCGCCCAGGCCGGTGCATCGGTCGTCGCGCTGGGGCTCGACGCGGCCGGCCCGCATGCGCCCGTGCATGCCGGCATCCGCTGCGTCGAACTCGACGTGGCCGACGGCGCCGCCCTGACGCGCACGATCGCCGCGCTGCCGCTGCTCGACGTGCTCGTCAATGGCGTCGGCATCAGCCGCCACGCGGACGAGTACCGGTTGGACCAGTTCGAGCACGTGCTGAACGTGAACCTGACGTCGGTCATGCGCGCATCCGACGCCGCGCGGCCCGCGCTGGCGGCGAACGGCGGCAGCATCGTCAATATCGCGTCGATGTACACGTACTTCGGCAGCAAGGACCGGCCCGCATACAGCGCGAGCAAGGGCGGCATCGCGCAACTCACGCGCTCGCTCGCGCAAGCGTGGGCCGATCGCGGCATCCGCGTGAACGCGGTCGCACCCGGCTGGATCGACACGCCGCTCAGCAGCGCTCTGATGGCCGACACGCAGGCGTCGCGCCGCATCCTCGAGCGCACGCCGCTCGGGCGCTGGGGCACGGCCGACGAAGTCGCGGAAGTCATCCTGTTCCTGTGCTCGCCCGCCGCGTCGTTCGTCACCGGCGCGATCGTACCGGTGGACGGCGGGTATTCGACGGTCTAGCGCGCCCGCGCGCGGCGCATCGGCGGATCGAAGCAACCTGCCGATGCACGTTGCGCGACGCTCTTCGACTGTCGCCGAACCGGGTCGCTCGGTTCGGTTTTCTTCATATCAATCAGTAGTCCGACAAAAAATGTCCGACTCGATCGGACCATGTGAGGAGCACTCTGGAGATGACGAAAAAGACCTTTCTGGCACTCGCGGCCTGCACGCTTCCGTCCGCCGCGCTCGCCCAGAGCAGCGTGACGATGTTTGGGCTGATGGATGCCGGCATCAGCTACGTCGGCAATCAAGGCGGCCACGGCGCCGCGAAATTCGACGACAACATCTTCTTTCCGAACCTGCTCGGCTTCGAAGGCAAGGAGGATCTCGGCGCGGGCACGCGTGCGATCTTCCGGCTCGTCAACCAGTATTCGCTCGGCAACGGCTCGATCATCGGCGGCGGGCTGTTCGCGCGCACGGCCTATGTCGGGTTGCAGAACGACCGATACGGCACGCTGACGCTCGGCAACCAGTACGAGTTCATGGTCGATTCGCTGGCTGCCGGCGGCAACGAGATCGCGCAGGACCTCGTCGGCCTGTACGGTTTTCGCAACGGGCCGTTCGACCGGCTCGCGCTGCCGAACAACCCGACCGGCGCATTCGACTGGGACCGCGTCGCCGGCAGCAATCGCGTCGCGAATTCGGTCAAGTACACGAGCCCGTCGCTGTCGGGCCTGACCTTCGGCGCGCTGTACGGCTTCGGCAACATCGCGGGACCGATCGGCGCGAACAACACGGTCAGCGCGGGCGCCAGCTACGACAACGGCCCGTTCGGCGCGGGCGCCGCCTATACGAACCAGAAATACGGCGCGGCCGACGGCCTGCCGCCCACCAGCGTGCGCAACTGGGGCGCGGGCGTGCACTACACGGTCGGCACGGTCACCGGGAAGGCGCTCTTTACGACCGTGCACAACGCGCAGAATGGCGCAGGCGCGTGGTCGGCGGAAGCCGGCGCCACGTGGCGGCCATCGCCGGTATGGGTGATCGGCGCGAGCTACACGTACATGAAAGGCAACGACACGCTCGACAACGCGCACGCGCACCAGTTGCTCGCTGCCGTGCAGTACTGGCTGTCCAAGCGCACGATGGTGTACGTCGCGGGCGTGCATCAACGCGCAAGCCGCGGCAGCCACGCGCAGATCAACGGCGTGATGGACGCGAACGGCGCGTCGAGCGGCGCATTGCAGTCGATCGCGCGGATCGGATTCAGTACGCGGTTCTGATCCGGCGCGGGCTGCCGGCGTTCCGGCATCCGGCGCGGCCCGGGACGAATGCGCGCCGCCAGTTCGGCCGCTGCGTTCGTCCGTTGTCCTTCACGTTTCACTCGGCGATCGAAGGCCGCGGGGCCGGAAGCCGATGCCATGACGGCGGCCGCTCCCGAACTAATCGCCGGCACGCTCTGCCGCATCGACCTCCTTGGCGAAGGCGAGCAGCAGCTCGCCGAGCCGACCCGGTTGCTCCTGCTGAATCCAGTGCCCGGCGCCGTCGATCAGCTCGATGCGACTCATTCTCGTCGTCGCCTTCGTCCTCATCAATTCGAGCGCGCCCGGTGCCGAATAGGTACCCCAATCGCTCTTTCCGCCAATAAAGAGCGATGGGACATCGATCGTCTTGCCCGAAAACAGGCGCAACTCGGCGTTCAGATCAGGATCGGAAAAGACGCGATAAGCCTGCAGGGCGCCTTGAAATCCCGTACGGCCATACTCCGCCGTGTACACCGCGAGTTCCGGTTCGGTAAGCCATTTGCAGGCCCGGACCTCGGCGGCGGACGGCTGGAATGGCGCGACGGTCTGGGGCATCGTCTTGCCGAGATCCATGACGTAATAGGTGGGCATTCGTGCAAGCTCCGTGGCGGTCCGCGCCTTCAACGGATACGGCTGGTTTCCCGGCCAGTCCGCGCTCTTGACATGGAAGAACGCACGAAGAAAGGCGTGCAGGCCTTGAGGCGGGTGCCACATGTCGTCGTTCGCCTGCCGTGTGCTCAAGTATTGCTGGTAATACTCCCTCGGCGGGTCGAGCGATGCCAGCGCGGCCGCCAACTTCTGGTTCTCGGTGTTCGGATGAGCCGACGGTGCGTCGCTTTGCGCGGTGTTGAACGGAAGGGCCGGCGGACCGGGGAACGGTGCGCTCATCAGCACGACCGACGGAAAGACGTCCGGTCGCGCCAGCGCGCAATAGGCCGCGACCGGCGAGCCGAGGTCGTGCCCGACGAGCATCGTCGTGCGCCGATATCCCAACGCCGAAACCAGTCCGAGGGCATCGCGCGTCATATTCAGGAGACCGAATGGCTCCAGTAGGGCGTCATAGTCGTTCACCCAACCGGTGGTGCGCCCGAAACCCCGCTGATCGGGCGCAACGACGTGATATCCGGCGTCAGCCAGGATCGGGAGAAGGTGTCGCCAACCGTAAGCCAAATCCGGAAAGCCGTGCAGAAGCAGCGCGAGCGGCCGGCCGGGACTTTCGTAACCGGCCTCGAGAATATGGACATCGAGGCCGTTGACCCCATGGATCATGCGTGAGCGAACCCCGCCGGGAAGCGTTCCTTCGCCATATGTCGACGTGGCCAAATCAGTTCCTCCCTGAGGGGTTGCGCGGGCCGGTCGAAGTAACGCCGCAACCAGGCCGGCCGCGCCCATCGCCAACATCGCTCGTCGGGATGCCGATGGCTTGATCGAGTTACGGGACATCGGTCATCTCCGATATATGGCGATCACCATACTATGGTGATCGCCATAGCGGCGTCAAGCGGAACGTGGTAGGTTGTCGGCATGACACGCAAGACTGACGCGCGCGCTCGCGCCATTGCCACGGCCGAGCGACTATTCCGCATCCAGGGCTACACTGCGACCGGCTTGACCCAGATACTCGAAGAAAGCGGCGCGCCTAAAGGGTCGTTCTACTTTCATTTCCCGCGGGGCAAGGCGCAACTCGCAGAAGAAGCAATCGATAATTATGTTGCGAAGCGAATGGCTGTATTACGGGATATCTCGGCGAGTACGGCGGGCAATGCGCTGAATTTCGTTCATCGAATTTTCAGCGCGTTCGCGGCCGAAATGGTCGCCTCCGATTTCCAGTATGGATGTCTGATGCAGAATCTCGCGAACGAGCTGCCCGCGCTCGACGCCGAGCTGACCCAACGCGTGGCGCGTGGATTTGCCGAATCGACCGCGATTATTGCCGAGCATTTCAGGGGGTGCGGTTTCACTCCCGCGCGCGCATCCTCCGCCGCGGCCGCATTGGTGGCCGCCCTCGAAGGCGCACGAACGATCGCCCGTCTGGAACGCACGCCGGCTGTATTCGAAGCGCTGGCAGAGGTCAGCGTCCAAAGGTGGGCCGCTCCGGAGCGGTGATCCGGTCCGATGCTCGTTGCCGGACCACCACGATCGGTTTGCTTCGGCCCGAGCAGGAACACGTCGCACATTCTCTCGACTGCGTGCATTCGGGGCGCACCGAGGCAGCCGGACAACTTGAATGCATGGAGAGTGGGCATGCAGAAGCAACCGAACAAGGCCAAGCAGGTCGGCCCGCCAGCGACCTCGAGGCTGAGCCGGTCGTTCGGCACCGCCGATTTTGTCGACGCATTTTCGGTGGATTTGCCGGCGACTGCCTGCAACGACGCAGAATCTCTCGCTCGATACGTCTTCGCAGGACAACCCCAATGGATCGCCATGCTGCAGGGAATTCGCGACATTGCCGTCCGGCCGTTCGGCCTTAAAACGACGATCGATCTGAAAGCCGCGAAGGACGACCGGCTCGGTATTTTCCGCGTGTTCGAACGGCATGAAGACGAGATCATTCTGGGCGAGGACGACGCCCATCTCGATTTCCGCGTGTCGATTCTCGTGCAACCTGCCGCCGAGGATCGGCCCCGGCAACTGATACTTACTACGCTCGTCTTCTACAATCGTCTGCTGGGCCGCGCCTATCTCGGCGTGATCGCGCCTTTCCATCGCCTGGTCGTGCGAGCCTCGCTCGATCAGGCACAGAAGCTCGGATGGCCCGGCCGGTAGCGGCGAAAACGAGGCATCGCCGTCCGTTTCCACCGGATCGACACACGCTCGCTCGCCGCCGCCGGCACGCGCCCGTGTCCGATGCCCATGTGCGTGGCCGCCTTTCGCCACCGCACGAAAGCATCGGCAATACCAACCAGGAAAAATCGCCTTTCAGCCGAGCGCCAGGACGTCATGAACACCGTCGACCAGATGATCGCCGCCAGGGACGCGCATCCGCACCGAAACGCAGGCGTTTTGGCAGACGTACGGCTGAAGCGCATTGCGGGGGTAAGGTGGCGCGCGTGGCTGCTGGCGCTGTCGATCGTCGCCAGTTGCGCTCCCGTGTCAGCGAGCAGTGCGGACATGCAATTCAGCGGACCCGACATCCCGCTGGAGCAGGCGATCGAGGCCGACGATCCCGCCGCCGTCGCGCGCGCGATCGCCGGCGGGGCGTCGGTCAATGCGCGCGGCGCCCGCAACGTCACGCCGCTCGAATTCGCCGTCGCCACCCATCGCAAGAAGGCCGCCGCAGCGCTGATCGCGCACCATGCCGATCCGAACCTGCGCGATGCCGACGGGGACAGCGCGGTTTCGCTCGCGGCCAATGCCTATCGGCGCGATCCGTCGCTGCTCGCGATGGTGCTCGATGGCGGCGGCAATCCCAATGCGGTGCGCCCGGATGGCGATCCGGTGATCGTACGTTTCCTCAACGATCGCAACCTCGACGCGATCACCTATCTGCACGCGCGCGGCGCTGATATCGATGCAGAGGTCGACGGACAGCCGATGGTGGTGGATGCTGCGTGGGGCGCGGACTGGGATGTCGTATGGCGGCTGATCGAGCTCGGCGCCCGTACCGATACGCCCAAGGCAGCGGCCGGCCTGGTCGAGACATTCAGGATCCCGGGCGCCACCTTGCCCGACAGCCCGGTCTATCCTTTCAAGGTGAAGGTATGGGTGCATCTGAAGGCCCAGGGCCTCGATCCCGCGCCGCCGGCGGGAATGGTGCGTCCATGACGGTCGGTGAACGGCCATCTCGGCGCGCTCCGCGTTGGCGCAGAGCATGCCGATATCGCCAGGTTCGCTACATCAAGTCGATGGCGGCAGAATCGCCCGAGGCGGCGATCACCTCGAGCTGCCATTCGGCGGAGGGCCTGGCGATGCGGCCGGAGCGGTCGAGCCCTTCCATCAGCGCCCACCAGTTCGGATCGTCCTGTCCGAACTCGACGCACGTGCCGTCGTCGAAGCGCAGCATCAGGACAACGATGTCGCCCACGAAGATGTCGCGCAGTTCGGCCCGCACGCCGACGAGCGCAGCGAAGGGCAGCCGCTTTTCCGTGCCGTTTGGGGAAACCAGCCGCACGCCGTCGGTCTCGATGTACCTGGCTGGCTCATGGCGGCGGGCGAAGCGGGTCAGTCGTGCGTTGATTCGATCAATCCAGCCCATCTTCGGATCCATGTGTCGCTGACCATATCTGACGCCGCCGTAGCGGCCGGTGCTCACCCCGACATTTTACGGTTCGCGGTCCGAGCGATGTCTCGCTGCATCAAAGGTTTTTGCTCCGAAGCCAGGCGCGGATCGCTTCGATGTGGCGGGCCTTGCATTCCAGCGGTAACCAATGCCCGGCCGGCATCGTCGTCACGGTCAGGTCCGCGCATGCCGCACGCATGGGGTCGCCCTGGCGATTTCCGGTGATGCTGCAAATCTGATCGAATTCGCCGTTGACGAACAGCACCGGCTGCGACAGACGGCCGCCATCCGGCGCGCTGCGTGCGTAAGCGAGGTTGGCCTCATCGTTCAGATACCACGCGCAGGCGGGACGGAAGCCATGCGTATCGAACGACGCTACCAGCGCTTCAAAGTCCGCCGGCGGCCACAGAGCCGGATCGGGGGGAGTCGGCGGCGCACGATGCGCGGCACCGAAACGCCCTCCATTGCGCGTGACGCCCGCATTCGGCGACACCTTGCCGATGCAGTCAGGGTCGCCCGGTCGAAAAATCGATGCCAGCGATGCTGTCCGGTCCGCATCCAGGTCGGCCACCGCCGCGTCGAAATGCGTCGTGTAGTAGCGGTAGTAGTCCCACTGGCCATCGGGATACGCGTCGACAGGATAAATCGTCCTGTCGATCAGTGGAACGACGGTGCTCAACGCGTGCCCGTCGGGTTGATATGCCAGCGACGTCAGCACGACGCCACGGCTGCGCTCGCGCTCATGTGCGGACAACTCGGCGGCCACGACGCTACCCCAGTCGTGCCCCACCCAGATCGCGGGCTCGCCGCCGAGATGATCGTGGAGTTCGGTCATGTCCGTCACAACGGCCTCGATGGTATAGGCGTCATTGGCTTCAGGCGCAAAAGAGCCGCCGTAGCCGCGCAGGTCCGGCGCGACGCAGTGCCAGCCGTCGGCGGCAAAGGCTTCCATCTGGGCGCGCCACATCAAGCTCAAGCTCGGCCAGCCGTGCAGAAAAAATATCGGCGGCCCGTCGGCCGGCCCGCTCTCGAGATAGTGCGTCGGCCGACCCGTCATGTCGAGCGTGCGCGATACCAGCGAGTGTCGAGATGTCTCCGTCATGATCCGAGGCTCCGGTTGATTTCAGCGGTTTGCCGAAGGTGAAAGGGCTGCCGTTCGCCGAGCTACTTGCGATCGATCATCAGCGCCACCCCAACCAACGCGATGCCGCCGGCAATCAGCTTCACGCGCGTCAACGGCTCGTGCAGCAAGAGCGCCGAGAAACCCAGCGCGATCACCGGCGCCGCATAGTTGAAGGTGTTGGCGAGCGTCGTCGAGACCTGGGCGTTGAGCGTCAGGAACACGGCGTAACCGATCAGCGTGCTCGCCACGACGAGAAACGCGAGTGCAGCCCATGCCGCCGGCGATACGCGCGCAAGGTACGTCGTCGCAGCGATCCCCGACACGGCGACGATCGCGCCGAGCACCGCACCGGCCGATATCAGCTGTATCGCCAGGCCGATGACGGGATCGCGAGGCAACGCCAGTCGCGGCGCAAGCAGCGACCCGGCTGCCCACGCGGCCGTCCCGGCAAGCGCAAGTGCGGCGCCCATCGGCCGGAAGTCGCCGCCGGTAGCAGAAGTCCAGCCCATCAGCGCGAGACCGGCAAAGCCGATGGCGACCCCGGCGACCTGACGGCCGCTCAGCGGCCGATGAAACACCGCCCATGCGAACAACGCCAGAAAGAGCGGCGAAGACGAGCCGAATATCGCGGCCACCCCTGCCGGCAGAAAATGCGTGCCCCAGATCGCGAGCGCCTGACTGGCCACCAGCATGGTGACGCCGATCAACGCCGCACCACCCGTCTCGCGGACCGACGCAGGCGAACGGCGCCAGCGAGCCAGCGCGAAAGGCAGAACGACCAGCGCCGCAAGCGAGAAGCGCAATGTCGCCACCATCAGCGGATGCAACGCGTTCCCGGCGACCTTGAAAGCCAGGAAATTGGCTCCGTTGTAGAACCATTGATAGCCAACGGCGAGAGCGACCCAGCCGCGACGTGCGCTCCAACTGGCATGGGTCGTGGTTGCGGCCGTCACGGGCTGCCCTTCTGCCTGCCGAATGCGGCGATCGTCGCGTCCTTGCTGCGGAGGCACGGGCTCCTGAAATGCTCGATATAAGGGGCTGCCATGGGACTGTTTCCGTCGATGACCTCGTATGCGATTGCTTCAATGCTAGCGAGCGCTTCGTTATCCCGATAATGTGGAGTTTCTATCGCCGTTATCCATCTATTGAATAACGGCGTTACGCCTGCTTTACTGCTGCAATGGATCGAGCCGGAACTCACGGAGGCGCCAGTGGACTCCCGTCTTATCGAGTACTTCTTGCGTGTGGCCGAACTCGGCAGTATCAACAAGGCCGCCATCGACTTGCGGCTCTCCCAGCCGGCGCTGTCGCGCCACATCGCGCTGCTCGAGCATCAACTTCGCGCGAAGCTTTTTACGCGAACGCGGGGCGGCGTTCAGCCGACCGAGGCCGGCATGCTGCTGGTGGAGCGAGCAAGACCCATTCTTCGTCAGTTGACCTCCTTGGTCGAGCAGGTCGGCGACTGCGCCGCGGGCCAGTTGGCGATAGGCGTTGCGCCGTCCTGGCGCAACCTCTTCACATCGAACTTCGTGGCGCGGCTGGTCGCCGACTATCCGCGCGTGAGGCTTCGTGTTCACGAGGGCGTGAGCCACGAGCTGCGCGATGTCATGCATTCCGGCATGCTGGACCTCGCTATCGTGCCGTTCGAAGCGTCGCCGCCGCAGGGCTATGTCCATACACCACTCGTTCGTGAGCCCCTCGTTCTCGTGAGCGCCAGGGACACCGGCTTGAGGCCCGACAAGGCGGTGCCGCTGTCGCGTCTCGGCGATCGCAAACTCGCGCTGGCGGGAAAACAGAACGTCATCCGCTCGACCATCGAGCACGCGATGCTCCGTCGCAACGTCGAACTCGACATCCTGTTCGAACTCGATGCGATGCATCTCTCGATGGAACTCGCCCGGCGCGGCATCGCCGACACCGTCACGCCATGTTGCGCGGTCAGCGGCAATGCGTTCTGGGAAGAGTCGATCTCGTGGAGTCCGATCCGGGGCGCCTACATCACCTGGGCGCTCTGTGAAAATACGGCGCGCTCGCATTCGCAAGCGGTGCTCGAAGGGAAACGGATGATCGTCGGAATGGTCGGCGAAATCGTCGACAGCCGAACCTGGCACGGTGCCGAGCGCCTGAACGCGAATATCGACCCGCTGTCTGTGGAAAGGAGCGGTTGAGTCCGCAAGCACGCTGCCGGCGCGTGTGAGCAGCGTCCACGGGAAGCCGCGGATCGCTCCGTACCGCGCACATGGCCATCGCATCGAGCCCGTGTCGTCCGTTTGCAAGCGTTCGAGGCGCGCGCCTCGGCGCTACCGCTACGTCGCCAAGCCCGTCACGTTGGGCGGATCGCCCTCCTTCTCACCCGTACGCTTGCATCGCGGTATAGCGCGTGGCCGTAACTGGCTTCGAATCGACTTCGGAGCCGTTTGGATATTGAGGCCCTACGACCCGCCAATCGACACCGCCCACACCCCATCCCGCCCCAATAATTCCCCTTGACGCTCTATCTTTCGATATATATCTTTAGATATGTTTTACGACATATAGGACACGATCATGCGACACAACCACTTCCGCGGCCATGCCCGATGCGACGGTCATGGTGCGCATGCCCGCCCCGACTGGTTCGCCGGTCTCTGGTACGCGATCGGCCGCCACCGTCGCGGCCACGATGCGTTCGGTGGCGGCCCGTTCGGCGGCCGGGGCGGGCGCGGCGGCTTTGGCGATTTCGGCGACGACGGCATGCCGCGCGGCCGCCAGTTCAGCTCCGACGATCTCCAGCTGCTGCTGCTCGCGCTGGTGGCCGAGCAGCCGAGCCACGGCTACGAACTGATCAAGGCGCTCGACACGCGCTCGAACGGCTTTTACAGCCCGAGCCCCGGCATGGTGTATCCGGCGCTCACGTATCTCGAGGAAGTCGGCTTCGTCGCGTCGCAAGCGGAAGGCAACCGCAAGCGCTATGCGCTGACCGACGCAGGCCGCGCGCATCTCGACGCGCAGCGCGAGCGCGTCGACACACTGTTCGCGCGCCTCACGCACCTCGCTCGCAAGATGGAATTCATGCGCCGCGCGTTCGCCGGCGAATCGGCGGGCAGCGAAGCGCAGGACGAGTCGCAGGCCGGCTGGCTGCCGGAATTCGTCGAGGCGCGTCTCGCCCTCAAGCGCGCGCTGCTGCACAAGAGCGCCGCCGATGCCGACGAACAGCGCCGCATCGCGGCCATCATGCGCCGCGCGACGGCCGAAATCGAAGGCGGCGGCGCGTGATCCGCGCCGCCCCGCCACCACTCAAGGAGAACGGATCGATGCAGAACACGTCCGAGCGCACCGTCACCCGCGTGCGCCACACACTCAAGTTCCGCCTGCTGCAGGTGCTGCGCGTGCATACCGTGACGCCGCATCTGCTGCGCGTCACGCTCGGCGGCCCCGACCTCGCCGATTTCGAATCCGCGTCGTTCCACGATCACGTGAAGGTCTTTTTCCCGCCGCCGGGCGCGGAGCGGCCCGCGCTGCCGACGCTCGGCGCGAACGGCCCCGAGTTTCCGGAAGGCGAACCCAAGCCGGTCGCGCGCGACTTCACGCCGCGCCGCTTCGACCGCGCCGCCTGCGAACTCGATCTGGAATTCGTGTTGAACCATCCGGGCCCTGCCTCGCAATGGGCCGCACAGGCACGCGTCGGCCAATGGCTCGGCATCGGCGGCCCGCGCGGTTCGTTCGTCGTCCCGACCGATTTCGACTGGCATCTGCTCATCGGCGACGATACGGCGCTGCCGGCCGTCGCGCGGCGTCTCGAGGAATTGCCGGCCGGTGCGCGCGCGGCGGTCGTGCTGGAAGTCGCGGATCGCACCGCGCAAATCTCGTTCGATACGCGCGCCGACGTGCATGAAATCTGGCGCTTTCGCGCCGAAGCCGACGCGGCGAACGGCGACGCGCTGCTGAACGCTGTGCGCGACCTGCCGCTGCCGTCGTCTGGCGACGGCTACGTATGGGCGGCCGGCGAAGCGCTGTCGATGCGCGCGGTGCGTCAGCACCTGACGGGCGAACGCGGCGTCGACAAGTCGCGCATCCGCGCGGCGGCCTACTGGAAGCGCGGCGCGGTGGCCGTGCACGAAACGCTGGAAGACTGACCGGAGGATGGGCGCCCGGATGCCGGGCCGCTGAAACAATCGTGGCGCCGGCGCAGCGGCGGGCTTGGCATCGGCATCGCGGCTGGTATATATGTACGTGTGCGACGCCGCTGTCGGGCGACAGCCGCCGCAGCCCGCCAAGGAGCGCCCGGTCATGACAAAAGAAAGCCACGCTTCGCCTTTCCTTCGCCACCTGAAGATCGCCGGTTATTGCGGCCTCGCCGCAGTCGTTCTCGCGCTGTTCGTCGCGATGTGCGCGATCCTGACGGAAAGCGCCCGCGACCGCGATGCCGCGCGACATCCGGCCGATACGCCCGAACTGCACGATGCGGGCGGCGGCCCGTCCGCCTCGGCCGAATCGGCCCGCACCGCCGGCTCGTCCGGCTGACGGCGCCCTGCCGCTTCCTTCCGCTTACGGCGCCTGCCGGCGCCCCATCACGGCCGCCTGCACCGAATCGCCGAGCCGTTCGAGCAGCGCGGTCGCGCGTTGCCCGTACAGGTGCGCGGCCAGCGCGCCCGCCGTGCCGACCAGCACGCCGCCCGCCATGTCGAACGGCCAGTGCACGCCCGCATAGACGCGCCCCCATGCAATCGCGACGGCCATCGCGGCCATCACCAAACCGGTGACCCGCGTCGTGCCGCCGAGCAGCAGCCCGACCGCCATGCTCCACGCGAACGTCATGTGATCGCTCGGAAACGAGCTGTCCGGCGCGTGCGGAATCAGCTGCGTGCCGACGCCGGCCATGAACGGGCGCGGCGAGAACCACACATGCCCGAGCACCTGCGCGAGCACGAGCGCCACGCACACGCCCACGCCGGTTTCGATCGCCTGGCGCCGCGCGGCGCGCGCGCCGACGATCCAGGTCAGCAGCAGCATCGCAGGCAGCGCATAGACGAGCCAGTCGGCGGCGAAGATCGCGAGGCGGGCAACGCCCGGGTGCGGTGCACCCCCGGCATTGACGGCGGAAAAGAGGGCGAGATTGAGGTTCTGCATGAATCCGGTTGCGTGGCGCGTAAAAGATCGGCCGGTTGCCCGGCCGGATGCGAACGAATGCTAGGGCGCGGCCGCTTAAGCGGTGCTTAATGCGACAGTCGCCGAACAAGGCCGTGCGGCGAACGCACTTAGAGCCCGCACTGCAACACAAGTTCACACAATTGTCATATTGCCGCGCGAACGTCCCCGTAAAAGCTCACCACACCTCCCGTAAAGGCTCACCTTTTTCACATGACGGCGTCACCGACACGTGCCACCATCGCCCGGCCGGCGTGCCACTAGGTCGTTTGCATCGTTCATCTCAATATTTACGCGTCGAATTATTCGAAATCGGCAACAATTAATTCCAGATGCGGCATCGCACAACGGCAACGCACAGGCATACGATTACGACCACTCATCCACGAAGCGATCAACAACAAGGAGTCCGCATGAAACCCAGCGATGTCCGATCGAAAGCGTTTGCGATGCCGTTGACCAGCCCTGCGTTCCCGATGGGCCCGTACCGTTTCGTCGATCGTGAGTTTCTGATCATCACGTACCGCACCGATCCGGACCGTCTCCGCGAAATCGTCCCCGAGCCGCTGCAGGTCACCGAGCCGCTCGTGCATTACGAATTCATCCGCATGGCCGATTCGACCGGCTTCGGCGATTACACCGAAAGCGGCCAGGTGATCCCCGTCGAATACAACGGCCAGCCGGGCGGCTATACGCTGGCGATGTATCTCGACGATCACCCGCCGATCGCCGGCGGCCGCGAGCTGTGGGGCTTCCCGAAGAAGCTCGCGTCGCCCACGCTGCACGTGAACACCGATCACATCCTGGGCACGCTCGACTACGGCAAGGTGCGCGTCGCGACCGGCACGATGGGCTACAAGCACAAGGAGCTCGACATCGACGAGCAGACGAAACGGCTCGCCGGCCCCAATTTCCTGCTGAAGATCATCCCGCACGTCGACGGCACCGCGCGCGTCTGCGAACTGGTGCGCTATTACATGCAGGACATCAAGATGAAGGGCGCGTGGACGGGCCCCGCATCGCTCGAGCTGGCGCCGCACGCGCTCGCGCCGGTGGCCGATCTGCCCGTGCTCGAGATCGTCGAAGCGCGCCACCTCGTCGCGGATTTGACGCTGGGCCTCGGCGAAGTCGTCTACGATTACCTGGCCCAGTAACCCGTCCGCAGTCCTTCTCCCTGTCAATCCTTTCACTACGGGAATTCGAACATGAGCAACCTGAATGGCAAGACCGCAGTCGTCACGGGCGCCGCGAGCGGCATCGGCAAGGAAATCGCGCTGGAGCTGGCCAAGGCAGGCGC